>JAGQRI010000244.1 GCA_020425515.1 Planctomycetota bacterium
GTGAACTCCTCGCTGCCGTGGCTGAGGATCATGTCGTACATGCGCTGATGCGCGTTGCGGACGATGCGGGGGTCTTCAACGACCATCTTGAGGTAGTCGTTAAAGCTGCCCTGCCACTGGAGTTCGCGGTATTCGCGCACTTCCGGGCTGTCCCCGATAGCGTCGAGCAGAGAATTGACGTCTACGCTGCGTTTGGCCATGCCGTGCCGTCTCCATGCGCCTGCGCGCTTTTCGATGCCCCGCTTCTATACGAAGTGTAACAGCAATGCACCACCACGCTACAAGTGGAAACCGCGGGGGAAACACACAAGTCTTGACAGGCCGGTTGGTTGCGGTGGGGGACGCAGCTACTTCAACCGCGTGCGCGGGTCCAGCCAGTCACGCAATCCATCACCCAGCAGGTTGAACCCAAGCACCGTCCCAAGGATGCATGCCCCCGCAACACCAACCTGGAACGCGCCCTTGCTTGGAGAGTTCCAGCCGGCCTTCAGGATCAGGCCCCACTCCGGGTCGAACGGGTCTCCTCCGAGCCCGAGAAACGCAAGCCCGGCAACATCGAGGATCGCGCTGCCCATCCCAAGGGTGGCCAGAACAATCAATGGCGTAAGACAGTTCGGTAACACATGGCAGAGCAGGATGCGTAAGTTTGAGTAGCCCAAGGCCCTCGCGGACTCGACGTATTCCAGCGCCTTCACACGCAACACTTCAGCCCTTACCTGGCGTGCAAACAATGGCGCGCCAACAATGCCGACTGCAAGGACCAGATTATCGAGCGACTTGCCAAGGATCGCCACCATTACGACCGCAAGCAGGAAGCTCGGGAAGCTCATCATGAAGTCGACCACACGCATCACGGTCAGGTCGATCCAGCGTCCGGCATAGCCGGCCAGCGAACCCATCACGCCGCCAAGGCACATTGCCAGCAGCGTCGCAAGCAACGCGATTCGCAGTGTCGTACGGGCGCCATAGACGATGCGGCTGAATAGATCGTAGCCCTGGCCATCCAAACCCAGCCAGTGGCTCGATGAGGGGTCTTCAAAGAAGTTGTAACTCACCGGATCTTTCGGCCCGTAATCGGTCAGCACGGGCGCCAGGACTGCTGCGAAGACCACAAGCAGAATCAGGACCACACCGACTTGAGCCGGTCGGTGCTTGCGCAGGAAACCCAGGAAGTCGCGAATCACTTGCGCCCCCTGTGTCTCAACCGCGGATCGATGATCGAGTAGCTGATGTCCGTCAGCAGGTTTATCAGCACGAAGAACGTCGCAATGATCAGCACTGACGCCTGCAGAGGTTTTCCGTCGAGGCGGATGACTGCATCGACCACGTAGCGCCCCATGCCCGGCCAGTTGAAGATGGTCTCGGTCAAAACCGCCCCGCCCAGCAGGTAGCCGAACTGCGTACCTATGGAAGTAATCACCGGAATGAGCGCGTTACGCATAGCGTGCCGCACCACCACTGGCGTCGACGCCAGCCCCTTTGCACGGGCTGTACGTATGTAGTCCTGATCGAGAACTTCGAGCATGCTGGCGCGAGTCATGCGGGCAATCAGCGCCATTGGCACAGTCGCCAGCACGAATGCGGGAAGCGCGAGGTGGTGCAACAGCTCGAAAGTCAGCGCCGGGCTGTGGTAAGTGAAAATGGCCTCATATATGTAGAAGCCTGTTTCCGGCTGGAAGCCCTGCCAGCCCGCTTCGTTGAAACGTCCGCCGAACGGCACCAATCCCATGTCGCCCGCAAACAACTGCTGCAGCAGGAAGCCGAGCCAGAAAATCGGCATGCTGACGCCGGTCAACGCGATGAACAGGCAGATGAAATCCCATATCGATCGAGGCTTGATCGACGCGAGTATGCCCAGTGAGACGCCCATGATCGTCGCCAGGATCATCGCTGCCAGCGCGAGTTCGACCGTCGCGGGGATGCGCTGCTTGAGTTCGGTCGAGACGTCCTGGTTGGTAAAGTAACTGCGCCCGAAGTCCCCCTGCAGCGCGTCGCCGACGAAGTCGATGTACTGCACGGGCAACGGACGGTCGAGCCCAAGCTCATGGCGCATCGACGCCATGTTTTCTTCGGTCGCCTGCTGACCGAGCAAGGCCGCGGTCGGATCGCCGGGCAAGGCCTGCAGCAACAGGAAGCTGGCAATGCTGATCGCAATCAGCATCGGCACGGCGGCCAGGATTCGCCTGAGGATATGCGTTAACACTGCCGCGCCCCGGCCGCCCTATTCCTGTATGGAAGCCCTGTGAAGATGGAATTGCCCGGTTGAGTCAACCTGCACACCTTTCAATTTGCTGGTCCATGCAAAGCTGCGCTGGGCGGACAGCAGAGGCACCATCGGGCGGAACGTCTCGAACACCCACTTTTCAAGGTCTTCGTACATTTTCTGGCGCTTGTTTTCGTCGGTTTCGACGCCGGCAGCATCAATCCTCTGCATCACTTCCGCGTTGTAGAAGCGGGCGGCGTTGAGCGAGGCCGGCTCGCCATCGCTGCCGCCGAGCAACGGACGCCAGAAGTTGTCGGGCTCACCGGAATCGCCCATCCAGCCGAGCAGTACGAGCGGGTACTTGTTGCTCTTGATGCGCCCGGTGATGTCTTTCATCGGCGACTTGACCAGAGTGACTTCCAGACCGACCTGCTTCAGTTGCTGCTGGATCAGGTTGGCAATCTCGTTCGGGTACAGCAGGTACGGGCGGGCCACATCCGGCATCAGCAGCTCGAGCTTGGCGCCTTCCGCGCCGGCGTTTTTGATCAGTTGCTTTGCGCGCTCAATGGCTTCGTCGCGCGGCACCTTGTCGGTGGGGGGCATGTAACCCTTCGGGAAACCCAGAGCCGGAGGGGGCAGCAACACGTGCTGCGGCACCGCTTTGCCGGAGAACTTGGCTACCATCGGCTCACGGTCGATGGCCAGCGCGATGGCTTTACGCACGTCGAGGTTGGACGTGACAAAGCCGCTGTCAGCCGGGACGTTCATGGCGAGATAGCAAAGATTCATGCCTTGCCAGGTATGCAGTGTGACCTTGTCGTTGGCGTCCAGGTCACGCCAGTCGCCAGGGTCGAGGTTGTCGGCGAACTGGATGTCACCCGCCAGCAGGCGCTGGGTGCGCTGGCGCACTTCTTCTTGCGTCTGGAATACGACGCGTTCGATTTTTGGCGCGCCGCCATCCCAGTACTCCTTGAAAGCCGTCAAAGTAAGGTTTGCGCCCGACTCCTTGTAGTCGCTCTCATCCGAAATGGTGTACGGCCCCGTGCCAGCCGGATGCGAAGTAAGCCACGACGAACGCTCGGCCGGGTTCTTGATGCCCTCCATGTGCTCGATGGCCTTGGGGCTGACGATCATGGCCGGGTGAATGCCGATGCTACTGAGGAAGCGCGGGTTCGGCCCCTTCAGCTTGATGATGACCTTGTCGCCGTCGGTCGAAATGCTGGTCACACCGCCGAAAAAGCCTTTGCGGTAGGGACGTCCGACCGGCTTGGACTTCTCGTTCTCATCTACCAGACGATCGAGTGAGCGCTTGACGGCCGCGGCGTCAAGCTTCGTGCCGTCGTGGAAAGTGACTCCGTCGCGAATCACGAAAGTGTAGACCGACTTGTCGTCGTTGATGGTCCAGCTTTTGGCGAGCCCGGGCTCCCATTCGACGTTCGCGGTGCCGACACTGGGGCGCACGAGTGTCTCGTACATCTGCATCAGCACGGTTACGTCGCCGCCACTGTCAGTGGCTTGCGGGTCAAGATTTTCGGACTTATCCGCGCGCAAAACAGTGATCGTCTTTGAGGCATCTACCTGCGTGAGTTCCGGCGTATTACCGCCGCCGCAGGCGGTTAGTGTGATCGCCAGGGCCATCGCGAACGCGGCCCAACTGAGCCTGGTCAGTGACTTCATTGCATTCCTCGCAGCGGGGGACCAGCCCTTTTACGAACTCGGCGCCCGAAGGGTCAAACAGAATGGCTTTTGTTGGGGACCATCCGTCGCGGGGACTAACTGTCCACGGGAGGCTCGACGCCGAGTTGTTGCTCGAGTTGGGTTACGCGGGCTTCGAGCGCAGCCAGGCGTTCTTCGAGGGCCGGGCCGACTTTGCGTACCGTGACTCGTGACGACGCGCTTGCCTCTTCCGCTACTGGCGCTTCTTCTTCGGGATACAGCGTGTGCGTCCAGACCACGCCCCGGGAGCGGTTCGGGTCGCTGAGCCGTTTTGCCAGCTGCTCTTCGCGGGTATCCAACTCTTCCAACACCTTGTGCAGCGCCGCCAGATCGGGGATGGCGGCCATCCGGCTGGCGCGCGCGCGCAGTTCGCCCTCGGTTTGCGGGCCTCGCAGCATCAGCTCGGCCAGCACGCCCGCCTGCTCGTTGCTGAGCCCGAGGTTGGCGACGAACGCCTCCTCCCATTTGCTGACGCGGCTGCCGGCGCCGAAGAACTCGGTGGCGAGGCTGCGGCGCTTGAGCCCCTGCAGGGTTTCGAGCACTTCGTTTTCAGTATAGTTGGTCTCGGGGTCGCGGGCTGACTTCTGGTTGCAGCCGTTGGTCAGCGAGTTCAGCGACAGCGGATAGTTCTGCGGCGTGGTCAGTGACTTCTCGATCAGCGTACCAAGCACGCGGCGTTCGATTGCGGTCAGGGTCGGCATGGCGTCCTCCGCGCGCATCATAGTGGAGGAAGCGACAACGGCCAACGCAAACGGGGACGGCTCGCGGCCGTCCCCGTCAGTGGTTGCGCCAGGCTACTCGGCGTAGCGCTTGGCCAGTTCGGCTGCTTCCTTGCCGGCCGGTGTGTCGGGGTACTTCTTGGCGATCTTCTCAAGCTTCTTGTGCGCGCTGCTGGGACGCATGTCCTCAAGCTTATCGCGAATCTTGTCGAGTTCGCCCTGCGCCTTGACCGTGTCCTTGTAGGCGTCGCTCTTCTCGAGTTCCTTCAACTGGCCATTCCAGGCCTCACCCTGTTCCGATCCCTTGAAAGCCTCGATGGCTTCCTCAAGCACCTTGCCCTGCGCGACCAGGTCGCCGCTGTCCTTCGCGGCCGCGATCTTGCCGTTGTAGTCTTCGACGCGCTTCTGCAGCAGGTCGGTCACGTACTTGGCATCGGCTTTGACGGCTTCGTCCTCGGTGTCGGCGGAGACCTTGGTGGCCTCGGCGAGCGACTTGCCATACTCACCCTTGTTGAAGGCCTTGACGGCGCCGTCGAGTTCCTTGGCGAGTTCCTTTTCGATCTTGGTCGGGGGCAGGGTTTCGAGCCAGCCTTCCACCATCTGCTCGGTCACCTTGGCCGGGTGACCTTCATAGATGCACTTGCCGTCGGCATCGAGCACCCAGCAGTGGGGGATGCCGCGAGTTTCGTAGATGCTGCCGATCTTGGCCGCGACCACGCCGTAGGTGACGTTCTTGGCGTTCACCATCTTGGTCTGGATGGTGTTCGGGTCTTCGTCGCTGGTGGCGCAGATCTGCAGGCCCTTGTCGTTGAACTTGTCGTGGAAGCCCTGGAGGTGCGGAATGTTCGCCATGCAGGGGCCGCACCAGGTGGCCCAGCGCTCGACGATGACGATCTTGCCGCGGAAGTCGTCCAGCTCATCGGCGCCGTCCGGCATGTTCCAGCTTTTGTCGAACTTGTAGTTCGGACCCTGGTCGCCGACGCTTACCGCGGCCGACGCGCTACATGCGAAGACCGCAGCGACGACGGCGAGCGCCGCAAAACATAACTTGTTCATGATCTCTCCCTGTCCTTTATCGCACCGGAACGAGAAACGCCCTCCGCGAGCCCGCACATGCGGGGACGCGAACGGCGCTTCGAAAAAAGAAGAACGGACGCGGATACATCCGCGTCCGTTCACGTTTGTCGCTGACTGCTACTCGGCGTACCGCTTGGCCAACTCGGCGGCTTCCTTGCCGGCCGGGGTGTCCGGGTACTTCTCGGCGATCTTCTCGAGTTTCTTGCGCGCGCTGCTGGGGCGCATGTCCTCGAGCTTGTCGCGGACTTTGTCGAGCTCGTCCGCCGCCTTCTTTGTGTCCTTGTAGGCGTCGCTCTTCTCGAGTTCTTTGAGTTCGTCTTTCCACTTGTCGCCTTGCTCGGAACCCTTGAATTTGTCCGCGGCCTCTTCGAGAGTCTTGCCAAGCTTGACCAGGTCACCTGACTTTTTGGCGCTCTCCATCTTGGCCGTGTAGACCGTGACGTGCTTCTCGATCAGGCCGGCGAGGTATTCAGCGTCGGCTTTGACCGCTTCGTCTTCACTTT
The DNA here is from genome assembly GCA_020425515.1 of Planctomycetota bacterium. GTDB lineage: Bacteria > Planctomycetota > UBA8742 > UBA2392 > UBA2392 > JACKID01. Next base: position 6,219 of record JAGQRI010000244.1, read on the forward strand.
CCTTTGCAGCGGCGACTTCTTTCAGGGCCTTGCCCATGTCGCCTTCTTCGAACGCCTTGACCCCGCCTTTGAGTTCCTTGGCCAGTTCCTTGTCGACCTTGGTCGGGGCGAGGTCCTTGGTCCACTCCTCGACCTTGTCTTCCGTGACTCCTGCCGGGTGGCCTTCGAAGATGCACTTGCCTTCTGCATCGAGGACCCAGCAGTGCGGAATGCCGCTCGTCTTGTACAGCGAACCGATGTTGGCCTTTACGACCCCGTAGGTTGCGCTCTTGCCTTTGATCAGCTTGGACTCAATCAGTCCTGCGTCTTCCTTGCTGACCGCCAATATCTGAAAGCCCTTGTCGTTGTACTTGTCATGCAGAGCCTGCAGATGGGGCACCTGCCCCATGCAGGGTCCTCACCACGTAGCCCAACTTTCGATCATGACGACTTTGCCGCGGAACTGGCTGAGCTCAGTCATCCCATCTTCAATGTTCCAGCTCTTGTCGAACTTGAAGTTGGGACCCTGATCGCCAGGCGCGACCGCACTGAGACTGCCCGCGAACACAACCGCGGTGAGCAGCAGCAGGGCGACAGAACCGGCCAATTTCATCGAGTCTCTCCTGAGAACAGAACTTTGCAAACTCACTAAAGCACCGTGCATCTTAACACGGACACATCCGCAAAGATGCGCACTTAAAATAGGTTGTTTATAACCGTTTACGCTTACAAGAATGATTTCGACAAATTGTCACAAATAACGCTGTGGCAACGACTACCAGCAAGTACCAGCCCGACGTTTCAGTGCTGCTGCAACCGCCTTCACCGGGCGGGGAAGCGCTGGGTGCGGGTGGGGGAGGCGTGGCGACGCTGATAACGTCGCCGCTGATGAAGCTGGGCGACGTCACAACCCAGTCCGCATCGGTCCCCAGGGCGCCGACAATGCCCGTCCGGTTGACCAGCACTTCGCAGGTCGCGTCAGGGCTGCCGCCGAAGCTGATACCAACCCAGAAAACGCTCGCCGAGCCGCTGGGTATGTCCGTCAGGTTCTGGATGACCGTGCCGTCAAAGGTCACGTTGACAACGTTGGTGCTGATAATCCACTTGGTCACGTCCGCGGGCGACCGGGACTGGATCAGCACCTCGCCACTGCCGGGCTCAAACGAACTGTCACCGTCATCCTGCCACAGCGTCAAGCCTGTCACGACGCCGGTTTCCGCCGCACTGGCACAGGTAATCGAAATCGTAATCGAATTCAGGTCGATACCCTGTAGCTGCCCCGGCGCCGTCGGCGTCAGACTGCTGACGATGAACTGCAGGGCGGGAAAGTTCGACGACCCGTGGCCTGCTGTGCGCGGCGCGGCGGGATTACCCGTGCCCGGTACGAGTTGATTTTCGCTGTGACGAATCGTGAGCGTGTTCGAGGTCGCTACGGCCATCGTCGTGATCTGGTCGTTCACGGTGTCGTTGAGCGCGATATCGACCTGCGGGTCCACACTGAAATCGAAGGCTTCGCCGTAAACGGTCGCGTTGGTGCCGATATCGACGCGCAGTTGCAGGCTGCGGATGCCGCCGTTCGGGGCCGTGACGGTGCCTGTGAAGGTCAGGTCGTCCGTCGTGCCGTTTGGGACCTGGTCCGTGCCGACCTGCTCACCAACCTCAAAACTGCTGTTGTTGTTGGCGTCGTAGAAAAGGCGCACGGCCGTGAAGGCCTCGTCGGCCAGGGCAAAGTTGCTGACGTGCACGGTAATGGCTTCGACCTGGACTGCGCCGCCCGAGGCCTGGACCACGAAACGGGCAACTTCGACATCCGTATCGTTGAGCTGGTTGCCGAAGTCGGGACCCGTGACGCCGGACAGGTTGAACGCCAGGTCGTTGGCTGCCAGAGGCAGTGCGAACAGAAGAACGATCGCGGCCAGGAATGCCCGCATGGTTTGATCCTTTCAGGGACTGCGGCGGGGTCTACAGGGTGAAACTGATGATAGCGGCGAAAGTCGGCGGCGTAACTGGCCGCCGCTTGGTAAAGTTGATGAGCGGCAACGCTGAATCCGCTGCAAAGCGCTACATGAAGGGCTTTGCCCAAAACACCTCCCCCCAGGGCCAACCGGACATAACATCGATTATCGGACGTAGCATATCGGGCGGCTTGCCGGTTCAGGGCTCTCAAAGGACACTGCGTTCCATGCTTCGATTGATGCGCTTTGTCGCCCGCTACTTCACCGCGCTCGTCTGTAGCTGGTATCTGTTCACGTTCGGCTGGCTGATCGAGCGCAACCGGGTGCTGATGTATTCGATCCTGCGGCACTTCGGTCTTTGGCGCGATACCGAGGCCGTCCTGCAGCTGCTGCCAGTTGTGAAACCGTCCGACGTCGTTCCTATGGACGGCCCACTGGAACTGTACGAACCTGTCGCGGCAAACGGCAACGTCACGCTGCTCGAACTCACCATTCTGGTCCGTTCCGTGTTGAAGGTCAGGCCTGCCAACCTGCTTGAAATAGGCACATTCGACGGGCGCACCACACTGAACCTCGCGGCCAACGCGCCTGCGGACGCCCGTATCTGCACGCTGGACCTGCCACAGAACGTTGAGCCGGGCCTGGAAGTCGCCGCCCACGACCACCTGTTCATCGATAAACCCGCCCCGGGGGCTCGTTTCAAGGCATCCCCCCACGCCTCGAAGATCGAACAACTGCTCGGCGACAGTGCGAAATTCGACTTCAGCCCTTGGGCGGACAAAGTGAACTGGATGTTCATCGACGGCGCGCACTCGGCCGAGTACGTGCGCAACGATTCAAGGATCGCCCGGGAGGTGATCGCGCCGGGCGGCTGGATCTTCTGGCACGACTACGGCGTGTGGGACGGTGTCACCGAAGCGCTGAACGGTTTGAAGGACGACCCGTGGTTCAGCGGACTGCAACACATCGAGGGCACCTGTCTGGTCGTCCTGAAGACCTGATCACGCGTTCTACGTCCGAATTCGATTATCAACCCGGGCCGTTGCCGGTGTCTGAGGTCGCCGGATGGCTCAGAAAGCGATTCTGGGGCAATTCTGGAGGTTTCGCCCCGGAACCCCCTTGAAATAAGCGTTTGCTGGCGTCACCCCGGAATCAGGCGCAAAGGCAGCCCAAATTCGACCGATCTTCGGGCCAGCGGCTCGATGATTTCCCGGGCGTGCCCGAAATCGTCGGCCAGCCCCGGCCTGGATTCCAGTTCGGATTTCCAGTGCCGTTCCATGGCTTCTAGTTCGCGCAGTAACTCTTCGGATGAGCCGATCCAGTTCAGTCGTTCGTCCAATTCGCGCGCCTGGAAAAGGAAGTCGTGCTCGCCCGGCAGCCACAGGTTCGGTTTGACCACCTGCATGAACATGCCGCCCGGTTTGGATTGCTTTGCCTGCTGAACGCGGGCGTCTGCACGCCAGTCGTCGGGTGTTTCGACCGGCAACTCCGCATCGGAACCGGCGTAAGCCGCGAGCAACCACAGTGCGCCGACGCACTTGTCCCCTACTTCCGCTTCATCAAACGGCGCCGTGGGGGACTCATCCCAATCCAGAGCGTGGGGGAGTTCCTTATTAAGCCAGTGCCGCCACGCGGAAACCGCGCCGACTACGACCTCCGGGTCGTCGAGTGGCTGCACTTCCGTGTAGTAGCGCGTGAGTGTACCGAGAAAGAGCTGCATGGTTCGTCGCAGTCACCATCAATTTTCAACCATCAACTATCAACAGCGAAGCCGCTACTTCCACAGCACCTTCTGACCGCGTCGCAAATCGAAGCTGATGTTGCCTGACCAGATGCGCTGCTGCACGTCGTATTCCGCATGGCAGAACTGGCACAGCGCGGCAAGGTTCTCGTCGGCGCAATTGGTGGGGTCGTGGTCGAGGTGGGCAGTCTGCAGGATCACCACCGATTCACGAATCTGCGGCGGGCGCCCGCCGGTCCGGATCACGTGTTTCCACCACTGGTCCTTTGGCCAGGGCTCGGGGCCCGGGATTTTCTTGCCGTGCCGGTTGAACCACTGGCCGTCAACGCCGGCCCAACTGTTGTTGGCCCCCACCAGCACTTCTTCGCCGTGAGGTTTGCCGCACCACTCGCAGCGCCCGCCGGCGCGCTCGAATCGGATGCGGCGGCTGATGCGGTCCCAGTGCTTCGGATACTTTTTCTTCTGCGCCTTGCGGCGGCGCTCAACCGGATCGGACATTGGCCCCCCACTGCATGCAACTCCCCCACGTCTACTGTACACAGGCACGCGACACGATTTGACTTCACCCCTGCGGGTGGCTACGGTCGATATGCTCAAGGGACCAAAGGGAAAGCACATGTTTGAAGGCGCAATCACCGCACTGATCACGCCGTTTCACGACGACTACAGCATCGATTTCGAGGCGCTGGACAAGCTGGTCGAGCGGCAGATCGAGCAGGGCATCGAGGGCATCGTGCCCTGCGGCAGCACGGGCGAGGCCATCACCATGAGTCTCGACGAGCGCTGCGCAGTCATTGAGCGCACCATCAAGACGGTAAACAAACGCGTACCCGTGATCGCCGGAACCGGCGGCAGCGCGACCGCGGAAGTAGTCGAGGCCACCCGGCGCGCGCTTGAGTTGGGCGCGGACGGCGCGCTGATCAACACGCCCGCATACAACAAACCGCAGCAGGAAGGCCTGTACCTGCACTACGCCGCGGTCGCCAAGGCCGTGCCGGAGTTGCCGGTGATGCTCTACAACATCCCGGGACGCACCGCGGTGCTGATGGAAACCGCTACGATCGAGCGCCTGTGCAATGACTTTCCCAAGGTGTTCGTGGCGTACAAGGACGCGACGGCCAACCTGAAACAGACGGAAGAGCTGTTGCGCAAAACCGACCTGACTGTGCTATCCGGCGACGACGGGCTTACGCTGCCGATGGTGGCGCTCGGCGGGAAGGGCATTGTCAGTGTCGCCGGCAACCTGATCCCCAAGCAGGTCCGCGAGCTGAGCGACCTTGCCCGCGCCGGCAAGCTGGACGAAGCGGCAAAGGCAAACCACCGCAACACGCCGGTGGTCGAAGCCTGCTTCATCGAAAGTAACCCGGTGCCCTCCAAGTACGGCGCGTCGCTGCTGGGCCTGTGCAAGCCGGTTGCACGCCTGCCGCTGGCGCCGATATCGGAACGCGGCAAGGAAGCCGTACAGCAGGCGCTGAAGGGGATCGGCGCGATATAGCCCAGCCTGCAAAGGCCGGGGATGAATGCCGCGGAAGCGATAAGCACGAGTCGAAAGCGGCAAGCCGCTAGTCCCCGGCCTTTGCAGGCCGGGTTATACGGCGCCACCACAACGTCGCGAGAATGCTGCACAGCAACAAGGCAAACCACCACGTGTCGCCGCCGCCGGTGCTGCATCCCCCACCGCCCTTGTCGCCGCCTCCGCTAGTCACAGGCGCTACGCCGGTTTCGTTGACCCACACGGTCACGCTCGCCGTGGAGGTTTCGTTGCGCAGGTCCGTTACTGTCAACTCGAACGTCAGCGTGTCGTCGACACCCGGCGCGGTAAATGACGGCTGTGGCGTACCGGCGCCGCTGAGCGTCACCGTATTTGCGCCCCCTGTCTGAACCCACGCATAGCTGAGAACATCGGTGCTGTTGGGGTCGCTGCTGCCCGTACCGTCAAGCTGCACGGAGGCGCCCCAGACTACCGCGAAACTGGGCCCGGCATCCGCAACCGGCGGGCGGTTCATTTCGACCGTCACATCCACCGTATCTGTGCTCGAATCGCCGTAGGTGTCCGTCGCGGTCAATTCAAACGTGACCGTCTCATCCTGCGTGGCCGGCGTGGTGGTGCTGAACGTCGGCTGTTGCGCCGTGGTGCTGCTCAGCGTCAACGTGATGTTGCCGGCGGTCTGCGTCCACGAATAGCTGATCGAATCGCTTTCCGGGTCGCTGGTGCCGCTGGCATCGAGCTGTCCGTTGTCACCCTCAATCAGGATCACGTCCGCACCCGCGTCGGCCACCGGCGCGAGGTTGTTCTTGACCGTCACCTGCACGGTATCGGTATCGCTGTCACCGCTCTGGTCCGTGACGGTCAGCTGGAAAGTGCAGACCTCGTCCTGGCTGATGCTCGGCGCTGTGAAAGTCGGCTGGGCGATGGTGCTGTTGTTCAGGCTCAGTGTGATCGCACCGCTTGTCTGCGTCCACGAATACGTGATGTTGTCGCCATCGCTGTCATTGCTGCCCGTGCCGTTGAGCTGCCCTGAGGCCTGTTCGCGCACGTCGAAGTCGGCGCCCGCATCGGCCACCGGCGCGGCGTTCGTCCGCAGGTCGAGCTCGAGCGCCAGATAGTTCAGCGTACCGGTGTTGCCGCTGACGGTGTCGGTGATCTTTACGGTCCAGGTTCCCTGCACGTATTCATGCAGCGCGGCCGCGACGTCGTCGTCGCTTTGCTTGGTGTCCGGGAAGACGGCGATGATGTCGGTTTCGTCGTCGAGCACGCCATTGTTCGTGGTCTTCAGCTGGATCGTCGTGCCGAGCGCACTGGTGAGCGTGACGGCCAGGTCGCCGCGGCGTTCGTGGTAGATGCGGGCGTGCAAACGCACGCCGACGGCGATTCGCGGATCATTCACCGTGAAGCTGCGCGTGATACCGGTGCTGCTGTTGTCGGGGATGCTGACAGGAGTGCTGCCGTTCACGCTGTCTTCAAGGAACAGCTTCTGAAGGGACACGGCGTGGCTGCTGGCGACCACGAACCCGGTGCTGTCATTGGGCACGCCGGTCTGCGGATTCGCCGGGATGCTCTGGCCCCTGACGCGCAGCGTCCAGTTTCCCTGCGCCGGGTTGTCGACGTGCACCAGTTCGATGTTGTCGCGCCTGTTTGGCCCGGTGTTGGTAAACGCGTAGGTGTTGTCGCCCGAACTGGCTGAAGTAACACCGGAGTACGGGTAGTACACGTTGCTCGAAGGATCCACCAGTTCGACATCGAGATCATTGACCAGGGTGACGCTTGCACCGGAACTCGCCCAGATGTCCAGCCACGACAGAACGATGTGGATCGGGTCGTTTGTCGAAACGTTGAACGAGTACTCCTGCACGTCGCCGCTGCGGATGGTACCGCGGAAGATGCGGTCTCCTCCGCTCGCCTTGTCTGCCAGAATCAGGTCGGCCGCGGCCTGGCAGTCGACAATGCCGAACCCGTATCGGTAGTCGGGACCCGTGTTGTATTTGTCGCGGCAGGTCTGTGCGAGGACCGCACGGGCAACGTCCGGCGTGAACATCTGGTCGTTGTGTTCGCGCCGCCAGAGTTGCGATAGAAGGACAACCGAGCCGCAAACACTCGGCCCCGACATGCTGGTGCCGCTCAATGACTGGTACGCGTCGTCCGCGCTGACCACCGAACTCGTCAGACTTACACCGTTGGCGCAGAATTGAGGTACGAGGCGCCCGTCGATTGCCGGGCCCTGGCTGGAAAAGCTGGCCAGACTCTCCGAGTCGTCACAGGCGGCAATAATGAATCCGTTGCGGTGTGCGTTGTAAGTCGGCACGGAACAGGTCGGATTGCTCGTTCCGAACGGTTTGGCGTAGGTTCCGCTCGGCTTTGAAGTCGCGTAGTTGCCTGCCGACTGCACCTGGCATAAGAGCACGTCGCGGTTCGTGATGTCCGTTTGTTGCGTGCCGCCGTTGTACTCGCCCCAATCGTCGGAGTTGCCGTTGAAATCCGCGTAACTGTGGTTGTCGGCGACGTGGTTCCAGGTGTGGCGCGCGTCGCGGCGCTCGGCATCAATGTTGTTCCACAGGTGTACAAGGGCGCACGCCTTAGGCGCGTATCCTTCCGCGGTGGCGTTGCCGGTGCCGTTGCCGACGATCGTGCCGGTAACGTGCCCGGCGTGATAGTGCATCGACGCGGTGGTGTTGACGTCGTAGACGCGGCTGCTTCCAGGCCAGCCCGCCGGCGCGTTGACGCCCGACAGCCCGCCGTACTGTTCGTGTGTTTCGCGGGCTACGCCGCCGTCCCAGACGCCTACCACTTGGCCGTCGCCGTCGAGGTTGTAAGGATTGACTCCGATGATGGCCTGGGTCGCGTTCGACATCGCGGCGCTTGTCTGGTTGGTCGAGACCTTGAATCCTTCGGCGTCCACGAATTCCACCCAGTTGCTGGCGAACAACAGCCGCGCGCCGGCATCGCTCAAACGCACCGTGACCATGGGCGAAGCGCCGTCCAGTCCTCCATCCAGCACCTGCGCACCGGACGCTTCCAGCAACAACGCGGCGTCCACCGTTTTCACATCGCGCCAGAACAGTACTCGATAGTTCCCGTCCAATCTTCCCTGCTCGGACAGATCGAGCAGGCTCGCGGGAAGCTTGTCTTCGGGACGTTGCAGGAGAGTGCCCAGCAACGAAGAGTCATTTGAAAGGATCTTGCGAATCGCTTTCAGGGAGGCCGCGTCATCGGCCCGCAGCATGTGCGTATGCGGGTTGGCGTAGCCGATAAAGTGAGCGCCGGCCGCCGTCAGGCGATCTGCAAGTTCGCGCGTCATGTCGGCGTTGAGCTTTGCGTAGAACGGCTCGCTCGCGTTCGCCGGGACCGGGAAATCCGTGTCGGCCAACGCAAACCTCGAACGCAGCATCACCAGCCGCTGCCGCTCATCGGCATTCAGCTCGTTCGCAAACTGCTGCTGCGAAGTGAGGTCGTAGGGGCTGCCTAGTTCCAGGCTGCTGACAGGCGAAGCAGGCGCTTCGTTGGTGACCGGGGTATCCTGGCCTGTTACTTCGCGGGACTGCACGGCAATGAACGCCACCGTAACCGCGAGTAGTGCCAGGCAAAACAATGCGGATTGGGGCCGCATGGATGCCTCCTGTTAACTAACAGATCGAGCCGCACCGGGAGGAGCCAACTGGACTCAGAATGGCACATGGAGAATTCTGGAGTGCACAAACTCTAACTCGGCTGCAGCCCGTTGTCCTAAACCTTTCCGGTCATGGTTTTTGCACGCACCATCGGCGAAAAGGGGGAAAACGCCCGAAACGAACAACGGGACGCCTCAATCGCGCCCCGTTGCCGGAGTTCTGCATGATTCAAGCCCTGCGTCGCCTGACCGCAACCGCTGCCGCCAGCATGGCCAGCAGCGCCGCATACAGCCAAGTAGTGTCGCTGCCGGTGGTGCAGCCGCCCTTGTCGCCTCCCCCACCGCCGCCGCTGGAACTCCCGCCGCCTCCCCCACCACCGCTGGTCACCGCGCCGGTAGCGTTGACGAAAACTGTGACGGTGTCTGTTGCACTGTTTCCGTTTCCGTCATCGACGGTCAGTTGAAATACGAGCGTGTCGTCGATCGTCGGCGCGGTAAAGCTCGGGGACGCCGTGCTGCCGCCCGTGAGCGTGACGGCCGTAACGCCGCCGATCTGCGCCCAACTGTACGTCAACGGGTCGTTCTCGGGGTCGCTGCTCTGCGTGCCGTCCAGGCTTGTCACTGCACTGTAGGCCGCGTAAGCGTCAGGCCCGGCCACGGCCGTGGGCGGGTTGTTCACGGCGGAATCGAGGATCGTCACGTCTACGGTGTCCGTGTCACTGCCACCGCGACCATCATCAACGGTCAGTTCAAACGTAATCACCGTGGCCGTCGACACCTGCGGCGCCGTGAACGTAGGCGTGGCCGTATTGGCACCCGACAGCGTGGTGTAGGACGAACCCACCTCAATCCAACTGTACGTCAGCGGATCGCTGTCCGGATCACTGCTGCCGTTGCCGTTCAGTTGACCCGTGTTGCCCTCGGTGACAGAGAAATTGGAACCGGCATTAGCCGTGGGCGGGTTGTTCGGCGCCGGCACGTCGTTGACAGTAATGTTGACCGTGTCCGTATCCTGGTGGCCGTTGCCGTCGTCGACGGTGAGCTGGATTGTCACCACTTGCGTGCTCGAGACCTGCGGTGCGACAAACGAAGGCGTCGCGGTGTTCGAGTTCAGCAGGGTGATCGCGGGCCCGGATGTCCGTACCCACTGATAAGTAAGAGGATCACTGTCGGGATCACTGCTGCCACCGCCGTTGAGGTTCACCGTAGTTCCCTCATTGACGGTCTGGCTGCTGCCTGCGTTTGCCGTCGGCGGCTGGTTGATCGGCGGATTGACAGTGTCGTAGTCAATCTGGATCGCAAGCCAGTCAAGCGTGCCCGTGTTGCCGCTTGCCGTGTCCGTAATCCTCACGGTCCAGGTGCCGGCCGCTGACGCCCCGATGAAGCCGTCCGTGTCGTCGTCGTACTGGCGGGTGTCGGGATAGATGCCGATGATGTCGTCTCGGCTGCTGGTGTCACTGGTTTCTATGTGCGCGGTGGTGCTGCCGTGCGTGAGGTAGATGTCGATGTCGCCGCGGCGGGTATGGCGGATGTTCGTGAACACACGCACGTTTTTGACGGCGTCCGTGTTGCTGACGTTGAACGTGCGTGTGATGCCGGTTGTGTTGTTGTCCGGGATGCTGACCGGCGAACCGGAGTTCAGGTTGTCCTCGAACGTCTCCTGCGAAGTGCTCATGGCATTTTCGCTGACGATCACGAAACCGGTGGCGTCATTCAGGACTGTGTTTTGCGGGTTTGCCGGAATGCTGAACCCGGTGACCCGCACCTTCCACGTCCCGACAGCGGGGTTGTCAACTTCCGCCAGTTCGATGTTGTCGCGGCGATTCGCGCCGGTGCGTGTGAACTGGTACGTCTGGCCGCCCGCCCCGCCGCTGGTGAGACCGCTCCACGGATAGTGAAGCCCGTTGCTGGGATCGACGAGCACCAGGTCGATGTCGTTGACCAGCTTGTTACCGGAGCCGGTGCTGGCGTAAATGTCGAGCCAGCTGCAGACAACCTTCAGCGGCGTCGATGAGCTGGTCACGCTGAGGTTGTACTCGAGTACGTCGTTCTGGCGAACCGTCCCGCGGATGATGTGGTTCCCGCCGCCGTTGCTGTTAGCGAGAATCAGGTCCGCCGCGCGCTGGCAATCGACGATGCCGAAGCCGTAGCGGTAGTCGGGGCCCTGGTTTCCGCGGTCGTCGGCGGTGTCGGCCAGGATCGCCCGGACAACGTCCGGTGCGAACTGGCGGTTGTTCATCTCACGGTACCAGAGTTGCGTGAGCAGCACGATCGAGCCGCACGCGCTCGGCGAAGCCATGCTGGTGCCGGACCATCCCGATGCGCCCAGGTAGGCCGTATCACTGGTATTGCCCGTGCTGCGCAGGTTCACGCCGTTGGCACTGAAGTGGGGGATCAGCCGTCCATCGTTGGTCGGGCCGCGCGAACTGAAGCTCGCAATGCCGCCAGTGTCGCTGACGGCGGCAATTGTGCACGAGTTCTTCATGCAACTGTCGTCTGAGCAGGTGGAGTCGCCTGGGCCGCTGCTGCCGCTGATGTCGCCGTCGTTGCCGGCGGACTTGCACATGTTCAGCCAAATGTCGCGGATATCGATGTCTGACGACTGGGCGCCGCTGTCATAGCCACCGTAGTAGCTTGAATTATATGTCGAGGGCGTGCTGGTGCCGTACGAGTGATTGTCCGCTGCATGACGGTAGTCGTGCCGCGCGGTACGCCGTTCGGAATCCATGCTGTTCCAGCTGTAGCTGAGTGCGCAGGCCTTGGGCGCATAACCCTTGGCGGAAGCGTCGCCGGTGCCGTCACCGATGATGGTGCCTGTCACGTGGCATGAGTGGTCGTAAAGGCTCGTGCCGTCGACTTTCAGCACGCGCTTGGTGCCGTTGTTAATGGGGCTGGGTGAAGGCGCACCCTGGAAATCAACATGCGTGTCGCGCGCGCGGGCGGCGTCCCATACGCCTACCACGATGCCCGTGCCGTCGAGGTTGTAGCTGGTGGCGGGCCCGATCTGGCTAGGCAGCGCGTTGGACAGCGCCACGCTGTCCACGTTGTGTTCATGTAGCACAGGTGTGGGTTCCACCCACTCGACCAGCTCACTGTTCACAAACGCTGTCAGCGCATCGCGCGTGAGCCACGTGTCGACAAACGGTGTTTCGAAATCGAGGTGCCCGTCATCACCGCGTGTGGCCTCAACGACCGGCGCGTGATTGGCGGCCAACAGCGCCTCCGCCTGGGGTACAGACACGTCGCGCCAGAACAGCACGCGGAAGGGCGCACCGTTGACATCCGGGTTGCCGTACATGCCCCAGGCACGTTCGCTGCAAGCGTCCATCGGCAAGCGGAGCAGCGTGCCTTTGACTTCCGGTGAATTGCGCAGAATCCCCGCAACGCGCTGCAATGCGGCGGCGTCCTTCGCACGCACCATGTGCGCATGCGGATAGGCATAGCCGATAAACGACAGTCCGGCCTCGGACAACGTGTCGGCAAACTCACGGCTGAGTGGGCCGCTGAGCTTGAGGTAAAACGGTTGTCTTGCGGACGTCGGCAGCGGGCAATCGGGTTCTGCGATCGCGAATCTGGGCTTCAGGCTTATCAGTCTGGCCCGCTCGTCAGGATTGAGCTGCTGTTCAAACTTCCACTGGGCTTGCAAATCATAGGGCTTTCCCAGCTCCAGGCTTGAGGTGGCGCGTTCTACCCCACTTGCGCCAACCTCGGCGGCTTGCTGGCTCTGCACCGCGGATGGAAGTGTCGCCCAGACACACCCCACCGTGATCAACAGGCCGAGCGCCGCCAATGCGGGTTTGGGCCGCATTGTGGCCTCCCTTCGTTCGTCCGAAATGTCAAAGAATCGCACCGGAGGTGAGTCGCCCAGATCTCGCCTTGGCCAATCCAACCTATAAGTATACCCGGGGTCCGAATTCCTTACCGGGATTATTCAACTCAAGCACGCGACATCCGGCACACCACACGCCTTCCACACCTGTACGAATGCCTACCCGCCCGTTAACTTGAAGAAGGGCGGAGGTTACGACGTGCTGCTGAACAACGAACTGGCGACCACCCAGGCTGAAATCCTGCAACATGCGCTGGATTTCGGCCTCGATTTCTTCGACGTGCATTTCGAAATGCTCGACTACGAGGCGCTGAACGAGGTCGCGGCCTACGGGGGGTTCCCCACCCGCTACCCCCACTGGCGCTTCGGCATGCAGTACGAAGAGCTGATCAAAAGCTACACCTACGGCATCAGCAAGATTTACGAGCTGGTCATCAACAACGACCCGGTCATCGCCTACCTGATGGACAGCAACGACTTCGTCTCCCAGAAGCTGGTGATGGCGCACGTCTACGGGCACGCCGACTTCTTCAAGAGCAACGCCTGGTTCAGCAAGACCAACCGCAAGATGGTCGACCAGATGGCCAACCACGCCGCCCGCGTGCGCCGCTACATGGACCATTACGGGCGCAACAAGGTCGAAACCTTCATCGACGCCTGCCTCAGCCTCGAAAACCTGATCGATCCCATGCTGCCGTTCACCAAGCCGCTGCAGCGCCAGGAGGCCGCGGACCTGGACGACGAAACGGTGCGGATTGAGGTCCAGAAACTACAGTCCAAAGACTACATGGACCGCTACATCAACCCGCCCGAGTTGCTGGCCCAGAAGCGCGCCGACCTCGAGAAGAAGGCCCAGGAGCCGCCGAAGTTCCCGCTTGAGCCGGTCAAGGACGTGCTGTGGTTCCTGATGAACTACGCGCCGTTGCGCAACTGGCAGCGCGACGTCATCGGCATCATTCGCGAAGAGGCCTACTACTTCGCGCCGCAGCGGCAGACCAAGATCATGAACGAAGGCTGGGCCAGCTACTGGCACTCCACGATCATGACCCAGAAGGCCGCCACCGCGGCCGAGATCGTCGATTTCGCGGACCATCACAGCATGACCATGGGCATGCAGCCCGGCGTGATCAACCCGTACAAGCTCGGTATCGAGCTGCTGCGTGACATCGAGTACCGCTGGGACCGCGGTATGCACGGCCTGGACTGGGAACAGTGCGACAACGTCGCCGAGAAGGAAAACTGGGACACCAACGAACGCGGCGAGGGACGCAAGAAGATCTTCCAGGTGCGGGCGATCTACAACGACCTGACGTTCATTGACGAGTTCCTGACGCCGGACTTCTGCGAGCGCGCCAAGCTGTTCACCTACGACTACAACCCGGCCAGCGGGCAGTACGAGATCAGCAGCCGCAACTTCCAGATGATCAAGGAAAAGCTGAAGACCGCGCTGACAAACGGTGGCGAGCCATACATTTACGTTGAGGACGGCAACTACGGCAACCGTGGCGAGCTGCTGATGAAACACCGCCACGACGGCTTCGACCTGGATGAGAACTACGCCCGCGAGACCTTGAAAAACGTCCGTCGCATCTGGAACCGCCCCGTCTGGCTCGTCACTGAGGAAGAGGGCAAAGAACTGAAGCTCGGCTACGATGGCAAGGAATTCAGCCGCGAAGAGGCCTGACAGCCCGGACGTTTCGAGGCGGATTGGTGACAAACTGGTGTGTTGGCAGGGCTTGCACGCCTGACCCCGGCGGCTATAGTTGAAGCACCCCCCCGTGGCTTTAACCACAGTAATCCGTATGCGCAAAGGCATCGTATTCTTCGTGCTTGCCTGCTGCTTGGCACTGATCGCCGGTTGCTCGAGCGGGCCGGAAGTTCGCGGTTCGGGTCCTGAGGCTATCGGCGGCGCGTCCGCCCCGACCAAGAGCCGCTGGAGCAACTACCTGCAGGTGATGAGCGACAAGGAACGCACCACGTTCCTCGACATCTCGGACAACTTCGAGCGCGAACAGTGGATTCGCCGCAATGGTATCGACGTCCGTTCGGACCTCGACCGCAAGCTCTCGCGGGGCATCAGCGTGGATGCGGCCAAGCGCCGCATTCTGGAAGCTCCCGACGAAGTCACCAAGCGCGGCGACACCACCATGCTGTTCTACAGCCGCCACAACACGGAAAGCCGCACGAACTTCTGGCTGATGTTTGAAGCCGATCAGCTCGTCAGTTGGAACGCGCACACCATTGAAAAGCAGCACCGCGAGCGCCACCTGCTCGACTTCGAAGCGGACCTGATGACGAAGTTCAACACGGTGCTCGAGCGCGGGATCGGCGTCAACGAAATCACCCGCCGGGCCAACAACGCGCGCGACGACCTGAACCGGGTCGAGCTCGCGCACCGCGAAGTCATTGCAAACCCCGACTACAAGGGCGCCCGCAAGGTCAGCAGCGGCGACTACCTGATCGCCGAGGACCTGCTGTACGCCCGCACGCGCAACGAGCTGTTCAGCTGGTTCCAGGGGCGGGAGCCGGACCACATCATCGTCCACCGCCCTTTCGAAACCCGCCAGTACTTCATGACCTACAAGGACCTGAACGGCGACGAGACCATCGTGATCGCCGAGTTCATTTTCCGCGACGGGCTGCTGCAGGACTGGTTCGTCTACCACGACAGCTAAGGCGCGGCACAGATCAATCCAAGGCCGGCAGCTGACGCTGCCGGTTTTGCGTTTAATCCCCCACGGAATCGCCACGGAGCCCCATTCGTTCCTTCTATGAGCACCAATATTTGTCCGGGTGTTTTTGTTTGATGCCGCAATAGCTATACAGAAGTCGATTCGAGACGCGACAGACCATGAGCGAAGGCGCGACAGACCCTGCATCAGCTTCAAGTACACCCGTTAACGGCAAGTTCGATGCGGGCGACTGGGTCTCGGCGCACGCCATACCATCCCTTGGCAGACTTCCCCTTCTTTCCGCCTTGCTGGGCGCGTTTGTCGGCGTGGTCGGCGTGGTGTTCTTCACACTGTCCGAGTTCATCCGCAACCTGCTGTTCGGAAGCATCGGCGGGCTGACAGAACAGACCGAAGAAGGCCTGGAAATTGACACCTGGTACGGGCGCCTGAACAACCTGCTGCCCGACCCGGACGTCACCAATCCCCGCGTCTGGATGCTCGTGGCTGTACCCGCCATCGGCGGGTTGCTGATGGCGCTCTGGTACTGGTTCACCAAAGACAAAACGCAGGCCGGCACGGAAGTCGCCATCAAGGTGTTCCACCAGGACCGCGGGCGATTCCAGAAGGGCAACCTGTGGAAGAAGTTCGTCGGCAGCGTGATCACGCTGGGCACCGGCGGCGCCGCAGGCCGTGAGGGACCGATTGCGCTGATGGGTTCCACCATGGGCAGCAATCTCGCCGACAAACTGAAACTGACCCAGCGCCAGCGCCGCATCCTGCTGGTCGCGGGGCTCGCGGCGGGCATCGGCGGCATGTTCCGCGCGCCGCTTGCGGGCGGTCTGCTCGCGGCTGAGGTACTTTACAGCGATGCCGAGTTCGAGCCGGATGTGCTGATCCCGGCCACGATTGCCAGCATTATCAGCTACTGCGTGTTCTGTCTGAACTTCGGCTGGGGTTCACTGTTCGGCAAGGTGGCCGCGAACTACCACTTCACCAACCCGCTTGAGCTGGTGCCGCTGACCGCCCTGGCGCTGGTGGTCACCGCGACCGGGTGGATCTTCACCAAGCTGCACCACAAGACGGAACACCTCCTGAAGTCGCGCGTGCCGGGGCTGATTCGGCCAATCCTGGGCTTCGCCGCCGCGGGCGGGATCACCGTCGGCATCTACTACCTGTCGGCCTACTTCAGCGCCGACGGCACGCCGGAGCCGCGCCTGTTCGCAATCATGGGCGACGGCTACTCGGCCCTGAAACACGCACTGAGCGGTGAGGGGCTTTGGTGGGTATTCCTGCTGATAGCCGGCGGCAAGATCGTTGCATCGGCGCTCACCATCGGCAGCGGCGGCGCCGGCGGCTACTTCGCGCCCTCAGTCGTGATCGGCGGCTGCGTGGGGGCGGCCATCGGCATCCTGTTCTACCAGGTGCTGCCTATCGACCTGCTGCCTTCGGGCGTAGTGCCCAAGGGCGGCGCGGAACTCGCGGCCGTCACGGCGGTGTTCGCGCTGGTGGGCATGGCATCGTTCTGGACAGGCGTGGCGAAGGTGCCGGTCGCGAGCGTGATCATCGTTAGCGAGCTGACCGGCAGCTATCACCTGCTGCTGCCCGCCATGTGGACCTGCGCGATCACCTTCGTGCTGTCGCGAAAATACAAGCTGTTCCTGACACAAGTTGCCAACCGCAAGGAAAGCCCGGCCCACCTGGGTGACTTCGCCGCGGACGTGCTGAAAGAGATCACGGTGGCGGAAATCCTGCCCGACTTGACCAACTTCGACACCGTCGAGGAAAGCACATCGCTGCAGCACATTCTGTCGCTGAAATCGTCGCGCCAGCACTACTACCCGGTGGTGGACCGCAACGGGAGCTTCGCGGGCATCTTCAGCCTGAATGACCTGCGCTCGGTACTCGACGAAACGGAAGTCTGGCAGCTTCTCGTCGCGGCGGACATCGCCCACCACAAAGTCATTACCGTCCACCCGAGCGAAACCCTGGCCGACGTCGCCAACAAATTTGCCGATACGGACTTCGATGAGTTCCCCGTGGTAAGTGACGACGACGAGAAAGAGCTG
The DNA here is from genome assembly GCA_020425515.1 of Planctomycetota bacterium. GTDB lineage: Bacteria > Planctomycetota > UBA8742 > UBA2392 > UBA2392 > JACKID01. Next base: position 23,566 of record JAGQRI010000244.1, read on the forward strand.
CTGGGGGTGATCAGCCGCCGCCAGTTGAACAACGCCTACATCAAGCGCACCATGCACTACGACCAGGTAAAACGGGCCGAGAACCAGCGCCCGGAAATGTCAGGACGCCTGGAGAAAGTCAGCAAGTGAACGACGTGCAATACTTCGAAGGCACGCCGACGACACCGATCGGCGCGATCCGCGTGACCAGCCTGCTGGACGGCTGGCTTTCGCTCGATGGCGGGGCGATGTACGGCATCGTGCCCAAGGTGCTTTGGGAAAAGAAACTGCCCGCCGACGAGCTGAACCGCGTGAAGATGGCCATGCGCCCGCTGCTGGTGCGGACGCCCGAACACACGCTGGTGGTTGAATCGGGTATCGGGCAGGCCATCCCGCCCGACCTGCACGAACGCTACGGCATTCACCGCCTCGGCCCAACGCTGGACGAGCTGGTGGCAGCGCAGGGCGTTGACCCGTCAAGCGTGGATACGGTCGCCTGCACGCACCTGCACTGGGACCATTCCGGCGGATTGTGCAAGTTGAAGGATGGGGCGTACGTGCCCAGTTTCCCGAACGCAACCTACGTCGTGCAGAAGGGCGAGTGGGAAATCGCGATCAACCCGAGCAACCTGCACAAGGCCAGCTACGCACCGGAATCGCTGAAGCCGCTTCAGGAACAAGTGCGCACTATCGAGGGCGACGGCGAAATCGTTCCGGG
>JAGQRI010000245.1:0-7796 GCA_020425515.1 Planctomycetota bacterium
TTCGGCGACGCGCACGAGCACGTCTGGATTCTCAACAAGCGCGGCGTGGTGAAAGAGCTTCCGCCGATGGGCAAGAAGAAGGTGGCCGAGGCGGTGATCGAGCTGGTTGACGCCAGCCTGCGGCGCGAAATCCTGCACGTGACCAAACGCTTTGAGGACGAGCAATGATGCGCTTCTTCGCATTTGAGAAGGACGGCGAAACGCGCCTTGGCGTCGAGCGCGAAGGCGTGCAGCACGACATCACGCGCGGTGCAGTGCGCGATTTCGGCAAGCGGTTGATCAGCGAGTTCCTGCAAGCCGATGAACTCGACGCGCTGATCGGCAGCATCGACGACCAGACCCTGCTGCTGGAAGAAATGCCGGATCAGTTCACTTGGCTGCCGCCGATTCCGCGCCCGGGCAAGATTCTCGCCATGGTGCAGAACTACCGCAAACACGCGGCCGAGTTCGGCAACCAGGCGCCGCCCGCGCCGGTCTGGTTCGGCAAAATCGCCAGCTCGCTGACGGGGCATGGGACAGCGGTGAAGATTCCGGACTGGGTGGACGGGCGCGTGGATCACGAAGTCGAGCTGGGCGTAGTGATGGGCGCCTACGCTAAAGAAGTGCTGGAAGACAGCGCGCTCGGGTTGGTTGCGGGCTACACGATCGTGAATGACCTCAGCGCCCGCCGCATCCAGCGTGACGACCGCGAAAACAAGCACCCATGGCTGCGCTGCAAGAACTTCGACACCTTCACGCCGATGGGCCCGTACTTCGTACCCGCGCGCTACGTGCCCGACCCGCAGGCCTTGAAAATCATCTGCCGCGTGAACGATGAAACCCGCCAGGATGCGACCACGGCCGACATGGTTCACCCCGTACGCAAGATCATCGCCGAGATGTCGCGCTGGATGACGCTGGAACCGGGCGACGTTATAGCCACGGGGACACCGGAGGGCGTCTACAACCTCCGGAACGGCGACGTGGTAGAATGCGAAATCGCAGGCCTGGGCATCCTGCGCAATCCAGTGGAGCGACCGCAGGTTGAGCGCGACGCGTGAGCGGGCGGCAATTAGACGGGGCAAGTTCGGCAGGATGATTTGATCGACACCGGTTTCAGGGATTACACCGACGCGGCCGAGCTTCTCAAGGCCGGCAAACGCTTCGTGATCGGCGGCCATCCGATGATGGACGGCGACGCCATCGGCAGCCTGTACGCGCTGTTTCATACACTCACCGATGCCGGGCGCGAATGCCTGGCCGTGACTCAGGACGTCGGGCTGGGCAAGTACCAGTATCTTGACGGGTCAATGACGCTGACGCCGCTGAGCGAATTGCCCGAAACGCTCGACGGTTACGACACCGCCATCATCGTCGACTGCGGCGCCGAAAGCCGCGCCCGCGCGATCCTGGACCGGCTGGCGCCCGGCACGAAGATCGTCAACCTCGACCACCACATCGACAACCCCGGCTTTGGCGATGCGGCCGTGGTGCACCCGGACGCCAGCAGCAGCGGCGAGGTGGTCTACAAGGTGTTGAAAGAGGCGGGCATTCCGCTGAACCACGCCGCCGCCGAGGCAATCTTCACGGCCATCGTCACCGATACCGGCCGCTTCAGTTTCAGCAACAGCACGCCGGACAGTTACCGCATCATCGCCGAGTTGATCGAACAGTTCGAGCTGGACGTCGCGGTGCTGACCGGGCGCATCTATCGCTCGAAGACGCCGAATCGCCTGAAGTTGGAGGCGATGGTCGCACAGGGCATCGAGACGCGCCTGGAAGGGAAAGTCGTGATTGCCCGTGTGTCGCGGCAGATGCTGGACGACACCGGCTGCAGCGAGGCCGAGGCGAACGAAATGATCATCATCCCCAAGGCGCTGAAAGGCGGGATGATCAGCATACTGTTCCGCGAAATGGCGCCGGACCACGTGAAAGTAAGCCTGCGCAGCGAAGGACAGATGGCGGTCAACGACATCGCCGCGAAGTTCCGCGGTGGAGGGCACCTGCGGGCCGCCGGCTGCCAGGTGTACGGCAGGCCGGTGGCAGATTCCGAGGCCGACATCATCCAGGCCGTGGTGGACGCGCTAGAGAAGACGCTCGCCGAAACCGGTGGCACGATCGTCGTCTAAAAGCACTGGAACCACGACGAGCCACAAAGGACCACGAAGGGGACTGTCCCGGAAGTTCGGGACTGTCCCCGTAGTCGGAACGTCACACTTGGTCGAAAAGCATTTGACCACGCAAAGGCGCTAAGGCGCGAAGATGTGGCAGTGCGCAATCACGCTTAGTTCGACTCATGGCCACGAAAGCACGGAAGCACAAAAGAGCTGCTTCAAAATTCATTTCGTGTTTTTGTGTTTTCGTGGCTCCAAATGCAGTTCTTTGCGCCGTTGCGTGGTTATAGGTAGTTCGCCTGCTAATGCCTCTTGGACGACGGGGACAGTCCCCAACTGCGAGGACAGTCCCCTGCCGTTCTTCGTGGTCCTTTGTGGTCCTTCGCGGTTTCCCGCAGTTCTTTCCACAAGGGTTGCTTGTCGCGTGGCAGGGGTAGACTCCGCGCATGGCGATTTCACGCTCCGAGCTTGCGCGGCAACTTCGTGGTCACGTCGAGCTGCTGGCCTCGGGCGGCGTGCGTGAGCTTGGCATCGAATTGAAAGCGCCCGTGCCCGCGAAACCGAAACAACCGAGGAAAGAACCCGCGAAACCCGCCGCCAAGTCGGCGCCTGCAAAAAAGACTGCCGCGGGTTTCAACCCGGTGATCGTGCCGTCAGTTGCGCTGGAAGAACTGAAAGGTTTCGACAGCGACAACGCACGCGCGCTGGAACCCGTCGCCGAAGAAGTCCGCACCTGCGCCAGATGCACGCTGTGTGAGTCCCGCACGCAAACCGTGTTCGGTACAGGCGACCCGCGCTCGCCGCTTATGGTGATCGGCGAGGCGCCCGGCGGCGACGAGGACGTGAAAGGCAAACCGTTCGTCGGGCGCGCGGGCAAGCTGCTGACCGACATCATCGAAAAGGGCATGAAGTACAAGCGCGAGCACGTCTACATCGCGAACGTGCTGAAGTGCCGCCCGCCCGGTAACCGCAACCCGGAGCCCGAGGAAATCGAGGCCTGCCGCAGCTACCTCGAGCGGCAGATCGAGATCATCAACCCGAAGGTAATCCTCGCCGTCGGGCTGTTCCCCGCGCAATGGCTGACCGGTGAAAAGCGCCCTCTCGGCAGGCTGCGCGGGCAGGTACATGAGGTCAACGGGCGCAAGGTCATCTGCACCTATCACCCGGCCTACGTGCTGCGAAACTACACCGTCGAGACGCGCAAGAAAGTCCACGAAGATGTTTTGCTTGCCGTGGACATTCTGGGTGAACCTCCGCTGCTGAAATAACCAACCACTTGTGCGCTGATTCGTTTCAGCAATGGTCCCAGATGTGGGGACCATACACCCGGCTCTCTGCCTCCGCACAGAGCACAGACAACAACTTCAGAGGAGAACGGCTATGCGTGCAATGACTCGCACCATGTGTGCATTGGTAATTCTGCTGCTGGTGTTTACCGCCGCCGGCGCGCAGGAAGAGGGCGGGCTCAAAGCGCGTGAGGACGGCAACGGCATCGACCTCAAAGGTACGAACGAGGAAGTCACGCTGGGCGAAATCATCCATCTTTACGTCGAAGAAACCGGCAACACTGTGTTGTTCGATCCGCGCAAGATCGCCGGCGACGTGACGATCAACAGTCCGGAAAAAGGCGTGGGCATGGGTGCGGAAGAGCTGTTGAATTCCGCACTGAAGCAGTACCGGTTGGTCCTGGCATCCGACGGCAACGTAATGGAGATCATTCCCGCTGCGGAAGCCGTTACGCAGTGCGAGACCGTTACACGCGAGCAACTAAAGGACCTGCCTCCAGGCCGATTCGTGCGTATCGTGGTTCAATTGCGGGCCAGCGACGCAAATGCGGTACGCGGTGCGTTGCAGAACCTGACTACGCGCCAGGGCGGAGTCGTCAACCCGGTTGCCGGCGCCAACTCGCTTATCATTGCGGACTACGCCCACAACATGGGCGACCTGCTTGACCTCGTGGATCGGATGGAAGCGGGCACGGAAGTTGTCAGCCGCGTCTATAAACTTGAACACGTCAAGTACGTCGACATTCAAGACGCCCTGAACTCGTGCCTGGACCCGGCTCAGGCTCGTCGTGCAGGCTCGCCGGCCGCGACCACAATCGGCGCGACAGCAAACGGGAAGTTCCTGGTGATAAGCGGCGTCATCTGGGAAGTTGACCGCATCGAGACGGTGCTGAAGCAACTGGACGTCCCGCAGGACGAATGATTCTCGCGCAAACAGGGATTGGCCATTCTCGACAAGCCTGCCGTGGCCGGAGTGCGGGATTTGGCGTTGTACCCCGGTTTCGCAAGCGGAGGGGTTGCGCTACAAACGCTGCATGAGCTGGTACATCATACTTCTGCTGGGCGCGGCGGTGGTCTTCGGGATCATCGTCGCGTTCATCATTATCAGCCTCGTGCTCAAGACCGAACGCGAAGCCCGCGAGGCCGAAGAGTAAGCCTACTCGCTGAAGATCTGGGCCGTGAAGGTGTAGATTTCAGTTCCCGGCTCCTTCCAGGCGTGGAAAGGCAGCCCGGCCTTGCGGCATGTTTCCGCGAGAAACTCTTCTCGGTCCCAACCCCACTCGACGGCCACCTGCGGCAGCAGCACACCGGAGTACGGGCCGTTGCGGACCAGCAGCCCGTGCACGCCGGGAGTGACGTCCTCGGCGCTCGTCTTGCGCATCGGTGACAGCACGCTGATCTCGTATTTCAGGTTTGGAAGTTCATCAGCAGTGACGGGTGAAAAGCGCGGATCACGCGTACCGGCCGAGATACCCAGCTCGATCAGCAGGTCGCCCAATGGACCGTCACCGATCATGTGCCCGATGCAGCCGCGCAACTCACCTGCCTTCGTGTGGATGGTGACGAACGCGCCGCACTCCTCGGCCAGCCCGCCGGCCCATTCCCGCGACACCAGTTTCTCACCGCGCGTAACCCATGCTTCCAGGCTGGCGCGGGCCAGTTGAAGCCCCTCGCGTCCTTCCTCATCCGTCAGCACGTCGCGTACTTCCGTCATTCACATTGTCCTTGCCGTTTCGTCGAAGGCGAATATGCTCCGGGCCGCATCATAGGAAGCCCGGGGCAATTCAGCAGCCCGGGCCAGAATACGAGAGACACATGGATATCATCGTCTGCATCCGCCGCGCGCCGACCACCGACGCGCGCATCAAACCCGGCAGCGACGGCAAGACCTACGACCCAGCCGGCGTGAACTACGACATCAGCGAGTACGACAAATTCGCGATCGAGGCCGCCATCCAGTTAAAGGAAAAGCACAGCGGGCAGGTGACGATCATCAGCATGGGCCCCAGCGCCGCCACCAAGGAAATCCGCACCGCGATCGCCATGGGCTGCGACGCCGCGCACCTGCTGGTGGACGACGCCCAGCACGACTCGTGGTCAACCGCGCAGGTGCTGGCAGCCAAGATCAAGGAACTCCCGCACGACATCGTGCTGTTCGGCTGGAATTCGGTCGACAACCAGTCCAGCGCCACCGGGCAGATGGTGGCTGAGCTGCTTGACCTGCCCAGCGTAAGCGTGGCCGTCTCGCTCGAGGTGGAAGACGGCAAGGCCAAGGTCGAGCGCCTGGCGGCCGGCGGCAACCGTGAGCGCTACGACATCACGCTGCCCGCGGTGATCACCTGCCAGAAGGGCCTGAACAAGCCCCGCAGCGCCAATATGAAGGGCATCATGATGGCCAAGAAGACGGCCGTGCCCGAAACGCCCGCGAACGCGCCGGAAGACGGCGTCGCGGTTGCGGGCATGACGCCGCCGCCGCCCCGTCCGGAAGGCAAGATCGTCGGCAAGGGCGCCGAGGCGGTGGGGGATCTGGTCAAGCTGCTGCGTGAAGAAGCCAAGGTTATCTGAAGACTTGAGGTTCAGGGATGTCGAACGACGTACTCGTGTTTGTTGAATTCGCGGAAGGCAAGGCCACCAAGGCGGGCTTGCAGGCGCTCGGCGCCGCGCACACGCTGGCCGGCCAACTTGGCGGCAGCGCAATAGCGCTGGCCATCGGCGACGGTCTTGAAGGCGAAGCGGGCAACCTCGGCAAAGCGGGCGCAGGCAAGGTTCTGCTCGCGGGCGGCGACGCCGTGGCGAACTACAGCCCGGACGGGTACGCAAGCATCCTCGCACAGCAGGCGGAAGCGACGGGCGCGGCCGCCGTACTCGCCAGTGCGACGCCGATGGGCAAGGACTTCGTGGCCCGCGCGGCAGCCAAGGCCAAGTGCGGGCTCGCGAGCGACTGCACCGAACTGAAAGTTGAAGGCGGCAAGGCACAGGCCGTGCGCCCCGTGTACGCGGGCAAGGCGCTGGTGACGGTCAGCGCGCCCGGCACGCTGTGGGCGACGCTTCGCCCGAACGTTTTCGCGGAAGCCAGCTCAGACAACGCGACGACCCCGGAAGCCGTAACCGTTTCCTTCGGCCCCGGCGATCTCAAGGCCGTGGTGGCCGAGATCGTGGCCGGGGTTAAAGGCAAGCTCGACGTCGCCGAGGCCGAGATCGTGGTCAGCGGCGGGCGCGGACTGAAAGACCCTGCGGGCGAAGGCAAACAGAACTGGGAAAACCTCCAGGCGCTTGCGGAAGTTCTCGGCGCTGCAACGGGCGCCTCGCGCGCGGTGGTGGACGCCGGCTGGCGCCCGCACGGCGAGCAGGTGGGGCAGACCGGCAAGACCGTCAGCCCGAAGCTGTACATTGCCTGCGCGATCAGCGGCGCGATCCAGCACCTGGCGGGCATGAGCGGCAGCAAGGTGATCGTCGCGATCAACAAGGATGAGAACGCGCCGATCTTCAAGGTGGCGGATTACGGCATCGTGGGGATGGTGGAAGACGTCGTGCCTGCGCTGACTTCGGCGCTGAAAGAAGCGTTGGGCTAACAGTTTCCCATATTTTGCTTGAGTCGCATCACCCCCGGAATTTGCGGGCGCGTGGTGTTTTCCCAACCACTTATCCACAATGTTTGAGTATTCCACCTGAAGGTGGTCGGGATTAACGGACGGTGAAACTGATCCGCACTTTACAACACGTAAATTATAAAGTGCGGCGTAACCGACACACCCTAAAGCGCGTCAAATTTGCGGGTTAGATGCCTTCGATGCGTTAGCTCACGCCGAGAGCTTTCCGCGGCGGTCTTGGCAATGCTTTTGCAAAAATCGCGGAATCTCGCCCGTCCCGGCGATGACTGACATCTTCTCCACATTTCGTGGGGAAAGTTGATGGGGCCTTTCTGACACACCCCTTGGAGCTTGTGCCGGCCAACGCCTTCGATAACCTGACCGGCACAGATTCCAGGAACAGCCATGGCCCGCGCGAGCAAAAAGCCCTCCCGCAAGAAGCCCACCAAGGCGAAGGCTGCAACGCGTCCCAAGAAGAAACCCGCCGCCACGAAAAAGCCGGCAGCGAAGAAGAAGCCGGCCGCCAAAAAGAAATCGGCCACGAAGAAGAAGCCCCCGGCGAAAAAGAAGCCGGCTGCAAAGAAGAAACCGGCCGCCAGGAAGAAGCCGTCGGCGAAAAAGAAGCCCGTCGCCAGGAAGCAGCCGGCGGCAAAGAAGAAGCCCGCAGCGAAGAAGAAATCAGCAACCAGAAAAACGCCGGCGGCCAAGCGTCCTTCCGGCAAGAAGACCGTCGTCCGCAAACGCGCTGACGCGAAGCCGACCGCCAAGGCCGCACCGCGGCCCAGCCAGACGCCAACCGCGCCCTCATACCAGCGCAAGAAGTACCG
>JAGQRI010000245.1:7899-12575 GCA_020425515.1 Planctomycetota bacterium
GGCGACCGCACGTTCCTGGTGTTCGAGGATGACGGGCGCGAATTCAGCTACCAGGCGCTGGACGACCAGACCACGCGCGTCGCGAACGTCCTGCACGAGCTCGGCTCAAGCAAGGGCGCGCGCGTCGCCCTGCTGATGGAAAACTCGCCCGATTTCGTGTTCGCGTTCCTCGGTGTCATGAAGGGCGGCTTCATCGCCGTGCCGATGAACCTGAAGCTGGGTGACGAGCGCCTGCGTTTCATGCTTGAGGATTCCGGCGCCAACACCGTCATCACCAACGCGGAGACGTGGAAACGCATCGCGCCGCTGTTGACCGGGCTGCCGGGGCTCGAAAATGTGCTCGTCGCCGGCAAGACCAGCGAACTCGACGGCGCCAGGGTCGAGCCCGACCACACCACGCTTCACAGCAACGAAAGCGGCGAGTACCGCCTGCTCGATTTCCGCGGTTGCCTCGAGGCCGCGGCGGGCGACCACCTGAAGACGGCCGACCTGGGCTGGTGGGACGAAGCACAGATCGTTTACACAGGCCACCATCTCGACCAGCCGCGCGGCGCGATCCTTCAGCATCGCCAGTTCATGACGTCGGCGCGCTGGCTGGCCATCTGGCTCAGCCTCGACCATATGCAACGCTTCATGAGCGTGCTGCCGCTGTTCCACGCCAACGCGCAGATCGTCACGTTGTTCACGCCCTTGCAGACCGGCGGCAGCGTGGTGCTTTCGCGCGAGTTTAGTGTGTCGCGCGTCTGGCGGGCGGTTGAGCGCTACAAGGTCACGACCCTTTCCGCCGTACCCAGCATGCTCGGTATCCTGACCAGCCGCGAGATCGGGGAAGCGCGCAACGCACGCGGCGGAGCCGACGCACCCTGGCCTTCCGCACACGAGAGCCCCGGCACATTGAATCAGCGCGAGGACAGCGAGGCGCGCGACCGCGGGCTCGCACGCGCGCACGACATCAGCAGTCTCGAGCGCGTATTGTGCGGCGCGGCGCCCCTGCCGACGGCCGTGCAGAAACAGTTCGAGCAGACCTTCCTGGTGCCGGTGATCGAGGGCTACAGCATGGCCGAGACGACCTGTTTCGCGATGCTGAACCCGGGCAACGGCACACGCAAGCTCGGCTCGGTTGGCGTGGCGGTCGGCTCCAAGGTCGCCGTACAGAACAACGACATGCCCGCGAAACCGCTCACCGACGACTGGCAACCGACGAGCCTGCCGCGCATGAACCCGGCCGTGTTCCCGACCGCCGAGGTGAACGAACCCGGTGAAATCTGCGTGTGGGGCGAGGTCGTGTTGAAAGAGTACTACCACCGCCCGAAGCTGAATCCGCAGGCCTTCGCGGGCGGCTGGTTCCACACGGGCGACATCGGCTACCAGGACCACGAGGGTTTCTTTTACGTGCTGGGGCTCAAGGGGTTCGAAATCAACCGCGACGGCGAACGCTTCATGCCGCGCGAAGTGGACGAGTGGCTGTTCGAGCACGAGGACGTCGAGCAGGCGGCGACGATTGGCGTCGACGAAGCCCCTGGCAAGGCAGCGGTCACGACCTACGTGGTGATGCGCAAGGGCACGTTCAGCGGCGGCCCCGACGACGGGCGTCTGCCGAGGGACGAAGAGCAGTTGAACGAAAAACGCCGCGAGCTGCGGATATTCCTCGAGAAGCGTCTCACCGAGAAAAAGCGCCCGACCACCATCATGTTCGCGCCCAACCTGCCCAGCGACACGACGGGCAAGACCCGCGTCATCGAACTCAAGCGGCTCGCTTCACAGAAACCCGCCATCGCCACTGAAGAAGAGTAGCCACAGAACAAATCAAAACCGGCGAGGCACAAGCCCCGCCGGTTTCGTGTTTGAGGCGCCTAGTAGGCGCGCTTGATTTCCGCACCCGGGTACATGGTGTGCAGAATCTTGTCCGCGTCCCAGCCTGCTTTCGCCATGCCGCGCGCGCTCCATTGGCACATCCCGCAGCCGTGGCCGTAGCCCTTGCCCTTGAACACCCACTCGTTGCCGTTTTTCTCGGCCGTGAAGTTGGTGCTGTACAGCCCCAGCGCTTTCCGCACGGTGATGGCGTTGATCACCTTGTGCCGCCCGTGGCGGTCGTAGAGCTTGAGGGTGATGGCATGCCCGCCGTCGGCGACGTCCGCGCCTTCGATGCGGATCACGTCGCTGGGGGAGATTGCATTCTCGATCAGCCGCGCTTTCACCTCGGAGGCGTCCATGCGCAGTTCCCACTCCGCTTTCGGGCTGTCCTTGTCGAACTCGCCGAGGTCAACGCCAGCGAGCGGCGGGATGTTCTCGTGAATGCCGAGCGCAGCTTCCGGGTTGACGGTGTGCCCGCCGCTGGTGCTGTGGAAGAACGCGCGGAAACCCTGGCCGTTGTAGGTCAGGACTTCGCCGGTCGTGCCTTCGCGTGCCGCCAGCACGTTGTCGGTTTCGCGCCACTGCTTCGGGTTGTCGGCCGGGCCGACGCCGCCGTAAACCTGGTAGCGGGTGGTGTCGTCGACGTCCCAGTTGCGCCCGTTGCCGCGGGCGTGTTCCATTTCGAACAGCGCGTAGGTACGCGAGGCGATGGCCTGCGCCTTGAGCGCCTCCACCGGCCAGCCGGCGATCATTTCCCAGCCGACGACGCCCGCGACGTACTGCTCGAGGTCCACCACGTTTACCGCTTCCCAGCCACCCTGACCGGCTACAACCCGCAGGCGACCGCGGTAGATGCGACCGTCAACGTCGAAGTGCTTCGGGCGGGCGGAAGGGGTGATTTCAATGCTCGTTCCGCTGCCGAACGCGCCGGCCTTCACGCGCCCACCGGTCAGGCTCAGGGTCACGGGGCCGTCAAGCTCGACGCTTTTGCCGTCGATGTTCAGCGTGCCCTTGCCGGCGTCGACCGTGACGGCGGATTGTTCACTGGGCTTCGACAACTTGACGCGGATCAACGGCGCCGCACCATAGGAGGGGATCGGCGCCAGGAGTTCACTTTCGCCACTGTCATGCCCGGGCTGGGCGCAGGAAGTCAGGACCAGCGCCAGTACGGGAACGGTTAACAGCGTCTTCAGAATGTTCGCTCGGGTCATGCCTGTCTCCTGTTGATGCGCAAACCGTGCCGACCGCGCGGCACCTGCTTCTTTATCGGCCTCATGGATGCAATCGCTTTAGCCAATGGAGCTGCACTTTCTTTATCCGTGGCTTGTGCTCATTGCCGCCGCCCTGGCGGTGCTGGCCGGCGCGCTGCTGTTCTGGAAAAGAAAATTCGCTCCGTTTCTGCTGACGCTCGGCGCCGCCGCGTTTTTCCTCAGCGGCGCAAGGCCGATGATCGGCACGACCCAGCCCGAGGTTCGCCATGCGCTGGTGCTCGATGTCAGCGGGTCGATGGAAGCCCGGCGCAAACAGGTGGATGCCTGGCTCGACAAGCTGGTCGAGTCGACCGAGCTTCCGCCGCAGCACAGTTTTGTCCGCTATGAGTTGTCTGACGCCCTTCGTGAACCCGGCGGCGCGCACGGGCAGGCCACCGACTACGCGCGGCTCGCCGACATCGCGGCCGACGATGCCATCAACGGCGAAATCATCCTGGTCACGGACGGGCAGGGGCCGATCGACAAGTTGTACGGCGCCGTCAACCCCAACCGGCTGATCCTGCTGCGCGCGCCAGCGCCGAACTGGCCGGATGCGTCCGTGGTTTCGATGACCGCGCCGACGTCCGTGGCGCCGGGCGCAAACGTTTCGATCCGCGCGAGCATCCGCTGCGATGCTGACGCGCAGGTGGAATGGAGGATGCTCAGCGGCGATGCGGAAATCGCCACCGGTACCGCCAACCTGCGCGCGGGGATGCCTGCCCCGGTCGTGTGCGCTTTCGCCGCCAGCGGCAGCGGGCTGCAGCGTGTCAGGCTGGTGCTGCACCTGCCCGGCGACCGCGAGCCGCGCAACGACCAGGCCTCATGCGCCTTCTTCACCGGCGACAAGCGCGGCATCCTGTACTGTGCGCCGGAAACCCCGCCCGGAAGCGACGCGCTGCTGCAGACCCTGCAGGCGGATGACACCAGCCGCGTCACGGTCAGCCACAAGCTTCCACTGTCTGCGGATGAACTCGACAACGTCGCCGTCGTCGTGATCAACAACCTCTCGCTGTCCGAGGCCGGGGCTACGCAGGCGCAGTTGCAGGCGCTTGCCGACTGGGTGAACGGCGGCGGCAACCTGCTGATGGCTGGCACTGACGGCGCGTTCGGCCCGGGCGGCTACCGCGGCTCACCGCTTGAGCCGCTGATGCCGGTTCGGTTTCGGCCTGACGATTCGCCCCCGCGCCAGTTGTTGCTGCTGCTCGACGTCAGCTCAAGCATGAACGACAGCCTGCCAGGCGGCGGGACGAAACTGGCGAGGTTGAAGGAAGCAGCGCGCCGTGTGCTCGATTCCGTCGGGGAAGACGACCGCGTGGCCGTGGCCGGGTTCCGTGAAGGCGTGCGCGGCGAGATCGACTTCAGAAGGGCGGGCGATGAGCGATTGAACGCGGAAATTGACGGGTTGAGTGCTCAAGGCTCCACGCACATCGGCAGCTCACTGCAGCAGGCCATCGGCGCATTCAACGGCGGCGACCACAACGGCATCCTGATGATCACCGACGGCGACGACGTTGAGCATGCCGGCGAAAACACTTTCAGTCAGATCGCGCAGCGTCTTACTGACGGCAAGAT
>JAGQRI010000245.1:12640-20451 GCA_020425515.1 Planctomycetota bacterium
GACGCGCACTTGTGGACGGTGGGGGGCGCGGGCTTCGACGACCTGCTCGAGACACTCGAAAACGCGCTGGCCGGGCGGGACCGCGAGTGGGTGATCGAAAGGCCGCTCCAGGTCGAAGGCATCAACACGCCGCTGCCCCGTCTGGTACGCACGGCTTTGCGTACGGGGCCGGGCGTGTCCGAACGCGCAAAGGCGGTTGGCGACGCCGAGGATTCAGCAAGCTGGCCATTGCTGGCGACCCGGCAGCTTCTGGGTCGGACGGCCGCGCTCTGCACCGACACCTGGGGCGACGCCGCGCTCGCCGCGTTCTGGCAGGATTCGGAATTCCAGGGTCGGGTCGGGCGCGCGCTCGGCTTTCTGAAGGAGAACTCCGGGCGGGTAAACCTGGTGCTGAACCGGCTTGAGGAAGGCGCCGAGCTGGTCTGGACGGGTGAAGGCGACCCGCCGCAGGGCGATCTGCAAACCGGCTCCGGCGGCGCTGCCCGGTATGACTCACCGGGACGCTGGCTGCTGGCTGACTGGCCGGCAGGCAACGAGTTGAAAGTGTTGAAGGACGGGCGGCTGCTTCAGAACATCCCGCTGCCGACACCGGTCCCGCATGAGCTGGCGTACACGGGCGACGACCCGGTGTTTTTCCAGGTGGCGTCGGAGGGCGGCGTGCGGGTGTTCAGCGGGCTCGATGCGTGGCGCCCGCGCCGATTCGGCGAAGCCCCTGAAAAGCCTTCCGATACAACATGGCTCCCCGCCTTGCTGGCGGTGCTGTTCGTGCTTGCCGGCTTTGCTGCCCGCCGGAAGTAATGCGTCTACAGCTCGTCGACGATGCACTCGATCAGGTCGTGGCCGAGCTTGCGGAACGCCTTGCTGAGTTCGCCGTGCAGGTCGCCGGTGCCGTGGCGTATCTGCGAGCGGATGACCGCCACCACGAGTTTGACGTTGCTGCTGTACTCGTCCCAACGCACGTCAAAGGTTGCCGTTGCGCGGGTCTTGATGCCCGCCTTGTCGCGAATGGTCATGAAGTCTCCTGCGGGTGAGGTTTGTGAATCGGGGTTAAAACGAACGGGCCGGCACGAATGCCGACCCGTTTCGAGTACGGTGCGGGTTACTTGCCCCCGCCGACGCCCTTGTTCTTGCCGTAAACCTTGAAGATGTAGCCGTCCTTGGTGGCAAGGTAGATCGCGCGGTCGCGCTCTTCCATGCTGCCGCTGACGAATGCGAAGTCCATCAGGTTCAGGTTCCATTCCGGGCGCAGCAGGTTGCCGGTGTTGAGGTCCAGCACGCGAAGCTGGCGGCTGACGGTGCGCAGCTCGTCTTCCTTGCGGACGATGCGCCCTTCATCGCGCAGCTTGGCCTTCTCGCGCTCGTTCAGGAACTCCTCGCGCTGCTCATACAGCACGTAGGCGCGGTCGTCGTGGATCATCAGCATCTGCTGGCCTTCGTCCGGCAGGGTCCAGATCGGGTCGACCTTCCAGGGAGTGCTGGGGTCGCCGTCGATCAGGTTGTAGACCGGGCGGTCGTTTTCGATATCGATGATCTCGTAGCGGTAGGCGCAGAACTTGCCGGGGCGGACGGCCGCACGCAGGTAGGTGCTCTTGCCGTCTTCGGTCGCCACTTCCTCGTCGTACAGCTCGAGGGTGTGGACGAACACCCAGCGGTCTTCCACAAAGATGTCGCCGTAGGGCAGACCGTCGCAGGTGAGGATCCACGCCGAGTCGCCCGACTTCTGCCAGGCAAAAAGCTGGCCGGAGTCACTGCCGACGAACACCAGGTCGTCCTTGATGGTCGGCGGCGTGCGCGAGTTCCCACGCAGGTCCGGGTTGGCACGGAACTCACCGCTCTGGGCGTCCACCATGTACAGGTGGTTGTTGTTGTTGACGAACGCGACGGTTTCGCGGTCGGCGGCCGGCTTCAGGTTGATCTGCATGAACTGTTCGGTGACGCCGGCGCCCACGGTCGGGAAGGTCCAGGTTTCGGCGCCTTCACCGCGAGCGTTGTTGATCATCGAAAGCCCGCGCATCGAGTTGCTGTTCGTCGCCGCGACGAAGACGTGCGTGTCGTTGCTGGCCGGCGGCGCGCTCGGGAAAATGTCACCCTCGAAGCGCCCCATGCTCACGAGCCGGGATTCGCCTTCGCGCGGGCTGGAGACGCGGTCGTAGCCCTGGTACTCGCCGTCGCTGTTCATCAGGTGGATGTAGTGCCCGGACGGCAGCGGGTCGTAGTTGACGCGCTTCTCGATCATCGTCTTCCAGTGCAGCGTGAAGTCGTAGGCGTCGATCGACCACATGTGATTCGCTTCGTGGTCGGCGTCGATTACGAGAATCTCATCGCGCACGTCGTCGTGGATGACGTGAAGCTCACGCACCACCACCGGCTGACGGCGCTGGACGCCCGTCAGGTCATACGACTTGATGCGCAGCGGCAGCTCGGCCAGTTGCGCTTCGTAATAGCTTGCCGGTTGCCGGCTCAGCGGGTCCGGGGCCAACGGGTTACGGTCGGCCGGGCGCGCCTGCGGCGGGATGGAACAGGAAGCTGTAAGGACTAGCAAGGTAATGAGTGCGGGGGGGAGACACGTCATTGCACGTGTCGAAAACTTCACGAGGCTTCTCCTTTGTCGTGGTCGCGAAGATTGATCTTATGCTTCTCTTCGTAGCTGCGAAGGGTCTCGATCCGCTCCAGGTCTTCCTCGATGCGGTTTACGAGCTTGAAGATGTAAGGTCGGCCTTTCAGCCGGTTCCTCAAGTCTTCCACCATCTTGTCCCACGAGCCCATGTAGAGCTCATCGCGCAGAACAAGCAGCATCTTCGCCTCTTCCGAGAGTCCGTCATAGTACGTTTGATGATCCGCGTCGACCATGGCTCCTCTGTAATGGATTGTCCACGAACGAACTGTCCATGACGAACTGTAACTGACACTCTATAGCTTGTATACAATCTGCTGCAAATCCTGTAATCGACGCTTTCGCCATCCGCTGTAACCTGTGGCTCAATCGCCGGAGCTTTCCCATGACAGGCCACCCTCAGCAAACCGACCCGATGCAACCCTACGGCAGCCAGAACCCGGCCCCGCCGCCCATGCAGCACATGATGCCGCGCCGCGAAGGCAGCATGGCGCCCAAAGTGTGGGGGGTCATCCTGCTGATCCTCGGCGGGCTTGGTTTGATCATGATTGTGATGAACCTGGCCTCGGTTCTCGGCGGCGGCATGAGCGCATCAACCTTCTCATTCAATAGTTCGCCCGAAGCCAAGCAGCAAATGGACCATCTGGCGGAAACCGTCGTCGCCTCGGCCATGCACCGCTGGAGTTTCTGGGCAAACGGCGCGCTCGAAGTGGCGATAGCCATGCTGTCACTTTGGGCGGGCTTCCGACTTGCCGTGAAGCCGGCCCCGAAGGGACGCAAGCTGGCGATTGCCCGCGCGCTGGTCGTACTGCTGGCCTTGCCGGTGTATGGCTACGAGTCGATGACCCAGACCGACCAGAGCATGAGCATGGTAGGAAAGCTGCAGGAGGTGCAGGTCAAGGACATGCTCGACCAGCAGGAAAAAGAACATCCTTCCAACAGCCCCGAAGAACGTCAGAAACGCAAAGAGCGCGTGACGCGTGCCGTGCAACAGGTCCAGCCGCTGATGAAGGGCGTGGGGTACGGGACGGTGATCTTCTTCTCGATATGCGTGCTGGTATTGAACGGCCTGCTGCTGTTCTTCATGACGCGTCCCAAGGTGAAGGACTACATGGACCACGTTCACGAGAACGTGGGGGAAATCCCCGGTTTCGATCCGTCCATGGGCATCGCCGGCCCGCCGCCCGGTACCGGCCCCCCGCACCCGGGGCAGCCCTCGCCCGCGGATCAGCCGCCGCCGCCGCCCGAGCAGCAGATGCCCCCCGTGTAGCGGGGGCCCCGCCGATTGGTTATAAGCCCGCTGTGCCGTCCTTGTTGAGGACGGGCGAGACGACTCTTGAAAGGATGAAATGACCACGACGGAAACGAAGGGCGACATCAAGGACGCCGGGCTGAAAGACATCGGCATCCAGCGCATCACCTGGGCCGAGGCCGACATGCCGGTGCTGCGCGCGGTGAAGGAAAAGTTCGCCAAGGAACAGCCCCTCAAGGGCATCACCATGGGCTGCTGCCTGCACGTAACCACTGAGACCGCGAACCTGGTGCGCACGCTCAAGGCCGGCGGCGCCGACGTTTACCTGTGCGCGAGCAACCCGCTCAGCACCCAGGACGACGTGGCCGCGGCGCTGACGCACGAATACGGCATCGAAACCTTCGCCATCAAGGGCGAGGACAACGACACCTACTACAAGCACCTGAACTCGGTGCTCGACCAGAAGCCCAACGTCACGATGGACGACGGCGCCGACCTGGTGACCCAGATCCTGACCAAGCGCTCCGAGTTGTCCGAGCACGTGGTCGCGAGCATGGAGGAAACCACCACCGGCATCATCCGCCTGCGCGCGATGGAAAAGGAAGGCGTCCTGAAATTCCCGGTCATGGCCGTGAACGACGCCGACTGCAAGCACCTCTTCGACAACCGCTACGGCACCGGCCAGAGCACCGTGGACGGCATCATCCGCGCCACCAATCGCCTGTTCGCCGGGCGCGTTGTGGTCACAATCGGCTACGGCTGGTGCGGACGCGGCTTTGCCATGCGCTCGAGGGGCATGGGCGCCCGCGTGATCGTGACCGAGATCGACCCGGTCAAGGCGCTCGAAGCGGTGATGGACGGCTTCGAGGTCATGCCGATCGCCGAGGCCGCCAAGATCGGTGACATCTTCTGCACGCTGACCGGCAACAAGCACGTGATCGACATCGAGCACTTCAAGTCGATGAAGGAAGGCGCGATCTCGTGCAACAGCGGCCACTTCGACAACGAGCTGAACCTCGCCGGTCTGAAGGAAGCCGCGGAACACACCGGCACGCCGAAGCCGTTCGTCGACCAGTGGAAGCTGCCCAGCGGCAACACGATCTTCACGCTCGCGCAGGGTCGCCTGGTGAACCTCAGCGCCGCCGAAGGCCACCCGGCCAACGTGATGGACATGAGCTTCGCCGTGCAGGCGCTCGCCAGCGAGTACGCGGTGCAGCACCAGAAGGATCTCGACAACAGGGTCCACAACCTGCCGCGTGAAGTGGACGAGTGGGTAGCCAAGCTGAAGCTCGAAACCATGGGCGTAGGCATCGACACCCTGACCCCCGAGCAGGTCAAGTACCTCGCAAGCTGGCAGGAAGGCACTTAGTCGAGAGCACGAATCACATCTGCGGGGCGGACTTTCCTGTCCGCCCCGTTTTCATTTGGCACGCGAAGACACAGAGAGCGACAACCACGGCCTCGCGCAGAGACCGCAGAGAGCACAGAGTTTTCTCTGCGTGCTCTGCGATCTCTGCGCGAGGCAGACAGTTCTTCACGGCTCTGTGTGCCCGGCGCGGATTTGTTTCTTCTTGAAGAACCTTCGTTGGTCGTATTGTACGCTCTCGAACGAATTCCAATCCGACAACAATGGAGGTGTGAGATGGCTGGACCGGGAGAACTTCCGCCGCAGGCGCAGATTATGCAGGGAATATTCGGCTTCATGGTTACCAAGTGCATGAGCGCCGTGGCCGCGCACAGGATTCCGGACGCCCTTAAGGACGGCCCCCTCTACTACACCGACCTCGCCGAAAAGACCGGCACCGACCAGCGCGCGCTGCACCGCATGATGCGCATGCTCAGCGGGATCGGCATCTTCAGCGAGCCGGAGCCGGGCAAGTACGCGCTGACCCCCGCCTCGGAGTTGCTGCGCACGGACGTTCCCGGCTCGATGCACGGCATGGCCGTGATGATTACTTCCGATTCGCACTGGCAGCCTTGGGGGCGCATGGAAGAGGTTCTGAAGACTGGCGCTTCCGGCCCGCAGCACGCATTCGGCACGGACCTCTTCACCTGGTTCCAGCACGACGACAACAAGGACCAGTGGGAAATGTTCAACGTCGCCATGAGCAGCTTTTCGTCCGGCATCGCGCACGCCGTTGCCGAGTCGATCGATTTCAGCGGCTTCAAGCATATCGTCGACGTCGGCGGCGGGCACGGATACTTCCTGAAAACCCTGCTGGAAAAGGCGCCCGAGGCCAAGGGCACGCTGTTCGACCTGCCGCAGGTGGTCGAGGGCGCAAGTGATCTCGGCGACCGCATCCAGCGCGAGGGCGGCGACTTCTTCAAGAGCGTGCCAGGCGGCGGCGACTGCTACACGCTGAAGCACATCATCCACGACTGGAGCGACGAGCAGTGCGTCACCATCCTGAAAAACATCGGCGAGGTGATGGACCCGAACGGCAAGGTGATGGTCGCCGAGTTGGTCATGCCGGAAGGCAACCAGCCGCACCCGGCCAAGTTCATGGACGTCAACATGCTCGCCATGACCGAAGGCGGCTGCGAACGCACCGAGGCCGAGTACGCCGAGCTGTTCAGCAAGGCCGGTCTGAAGCTCAACGGGATTCACCCCACACCCAGCCCGGTCAGCGTCGTCGAAGCGATCAAGGGCTGATCAAACCCGCCGGGGAACTACAGGCCTCGCGCAGAGACCGCAGAGCACGCAGAGAAAACTCTGTGCACTCTGCGATCTCTGCGCGAGGTCGCATTTGTTTCGGCGTATGCAGCGGCACGAAGGTTTGCCGGTGCGCCTTGAAACGCCGGAGACTATGCTGTCCCCGGGCGCAGGGGCAGTCATGACCGATCCTCACAACACACCACAGGCACGCCTGATGCAGGCGCTGTTCGGCGTCATGGTTACCAAGTGCATCTCGGCTGTCGCGAGCATGGACGTCGCCGACGCACTCAAAGACGGGCCGTTGTATTACACCGACCTCGCGGCCGTGGTCGGCGCCGACCAGCGCGCCCTGCACCGCGTGATGCGCATGCTGGTCTCGGTCGGGATCTTCGATGAGCCGACACCCGGCAGTTTCGGGCTGAACGAACTGTCCGACCTGCTCCGGAGTGACGTGCACGGCAGCCTGCGCGACATGGCGGTCATGATCACCTCGGAGTCGCACTGGGTGCCATGGGGCGAACTCGAGAACATCCTGCGCACGGGCGATTCCGGCCCGCAGCACGCGTTCGGCAAGGACCTGTTCAGTTGGTTCCAGGACCAGTCCAACCGCGAGCAGTGGGAAATCTTCAACGCCGCCATGACCAGCTTCTCGGGCGCCGTCGCCAAGGCCGCCGTGGAGGCATACGACTTCAGCCGCTTCAACCGCATCATCGACGTCGGCGGCGGGCACGGCTACTTCCTGCGCTCGCTGCTGAACGAAGCGCCCGAAGCGAACGGCGTGCTGTTCGATCTGCCGGGCGTAATCGAGTCGGCCATCAAGTTCGACCGCATGGAGCCCGTGGACGGCGATTTCTTCCTGTACGTCCCCGACGGCGGCGACTGCTACACGCTCAAGAACATCCTGCACGACTGGGACGACGAGAAGTGTGTTCAGTTACTCAAGAACATCGCCAACGCCATGAAGCCGAGCGCGCGCGTGCTGGTGATCGAGTCGGTCATGCCTGATTCAGCCGAGCCGCACCCGGCCAAGTTCATGGATGTCAACATGCTCGCCATGACCGAAGGCGGGTGTGAGCGCACACTGAACGAGTACTCGGTGCTGCTCGACAAGGCCGGTCTCCGGCTGAAGGAAGTCTACCCGACGCCCGGCGCGGTCAGCATCATCGAGGCCGGCAGGAACTAGCGTGGCAGCATCATAGCTGTGGCACAGACAATCTTGTCTGTGGTCGCGGCGTTTTCGCCGCGACGGATTGGGCCTCGCTTTGCTCAGCCCCACAGGCAGGAATGCC
>JAGQRI010000246.1 GCA_020425515.1 Planctomycetota bacterium
TGAACGCACCCGGCACGATCGACGCCGACTACCGCGGCGAGCTGAAGGTGTTGCTGATCAACCAGGGCCCGGAGCCGTTCGAAATCCAGCGCGGCGAGAGAATCGCCCAGATCATCGTCGCCCCGGTGAGCACCGCTGAATTCACCGAGGCAGAAGAATTGTCAGACACAAACCGAGGCCAAGGCGGCTTCGGCAGCACCGGCAAGTAAGGTGTTGTGGGCTTCCAGCCTGCACCGGTCTCGGGCGTCTCGCCCGAGACGTCGGCGTGAGCGAGACGCTCACACCAACTGCAGGCTGGAAGCCCACAACACTAAATCAGTCCCACAGCGACGTCGAGTAGTACCGTTCGCCGGTATCCGCAAAGATTGTGACGATCTTTGCATTTGGACTGCGCTCGGCGACCTTGGCGGCCACCGCGAGGTTCGCGCCGCTGCTTTGGCCGACGAAGATTCCGTTGCGTGCCAGCAGGTGGCAGTGGTCCGCCGCCTCGTCGATGGTCACGTCCACGACCTGATCCACCAGTGCCTCGTCGAAAATCCTGGGCCTGATTGCGTCCGGTGCGCGCAGCGGCTTCAAACCTTCGATGCCGGGGAAGTCGTCCGGCATTGCCTGCACGATGGTGATGTTCGGGTCGTATTCCTTCAGGCGCTTGGCGATACCGGTCAGTGTGCCGCCGGTGCCGACGCCCGCTATAAAATGCGTCAGCTCGCCACCGGTCTGGCGCAGCAGCTCCTCCGCCGTGCCGTGATAGTGCGCCTGCCAGTTGGCTTCGTTGGCGTACTGGTCCACCAGCAGGTACTTGTCCGGGTACAGGTCGGCCAACTCGTGCGCCTGGCGCATGGCTTCGTCGTAGCCGAGGATCGGATCGGTCAGGATCAACTCCGCACCGTGGGCCTTGATGCGGCGCTGGCGCTCCTTGCTCGCATTGCCCGGCACCACCAGCGTGACCGGTATGCCCAGCGCCGCGCCGATCATGGCGTAGGCAATGCCGCTGTTGCCGGAGGTCGAATCCAGGATACGCCGGCCCTGCAACGCGCCTTCCTCAAGCACGCGCGCCAGCATGCGGAACACCGCACGGTCCTTGATGCTGCCGCCCGGGTTCACCCACTCGGCCTTGGCCTTGATGCTCAGCGCCGGGAAGCGCGGCTCGAGCACGTTGACCTCGAGCAGCGGCGTGTTGCCGATCAACCCCAGCGCGGGGACGCGGTGGATGAGTTCGGATAGGATGTCGGTCTTGGTCGTCATGGCGATGTCCGTGGTTAGCGTAGCGCAGGCGTCTCGCCTGCTGAGGTCGTGCGCGCCTCGCGCACGACTGTGCCGCCGGCAGGATGCCGGCGGCCGGTGCAGGCCAGAGGCCTGCGCTACGAAGGACATCGCACCTCTTCCTGCAGGAAGTCGTTTTCAATCAGCTCGAATGAATGAAAGTCGCCGGGCTTGCCTTCGTTGACGGCGACAATGACGTAGCTGTAACCGGGCCAGGCGGCGGCGAGGTCGGTCTCGCTGGGCCGGGCCGGGTGGTCGGGATGGCTGTGATAGATGCCTACAATGTCGAGCCCCTGCGCACCTGCCTCGCGGTCGATGCGGACGTAATCCTTGGGGTCGAGCTCGAAGCGGTCGTGGGCGCGCTCGGTGTTGAGGTTGCCGGTGCGATGCGCCGCCACGCCTGCGCGTTTGTCGCCGTCAGTGCGGCCAACGATCACGCCGCAGCATTCGTGCGGGTAGGTCTCAACGGCGTGGGCTTCAATGTGGGCCCGAATTTCGGGCGAAATGGTCAGCATGGGTCCGGCTCAACAGTGTCATCAAATGAAGTCAGCAACGGCGGGCGCCGTTATCGACAACAAAGACAGCTGTTGATGGTCATGCTCATGGCGCGAAATGCTAGCGCGAGTTGCCGTGTAGTCAAGCAGGAGCCCCGGCCGAAAGGCCGGGGTTACGCGGCCATTCGGCCGCGTGAATCGATCGACAGGGATCGCTCATTCTTCTTCCGTCCCGGCGCTTTCAGCGCCGGACCCCGGCCTTTCGGCCGGGGTTCCTGTTTTCCACTGTCCGTCGATCAGTACCTCGAACGGGCGGTACTGGTTTTTGTACTGCATGGCTTTGCAGCCTTCGATCCAGTAGCCGAGGTAGTAGTACGGCACCTTCTTGTCGCGGCACAGCTCGATTTCCTTGAGCGCGCTGAACACGCCCATGCTGCGCTTGCCCTCATCGGGGTCGAAGAAGTGGTAGACGCTGCTGATGCTGCGCCGGCTGACGTCACACAAACTCACGCCTAACAACTTGCCCAGGCGGTCGCGGTAGCAGATTTCGACCGTCGCCACACAACTCGTGTACAGGAAGTCCTTCATGCCTTCGATATCTTCACCCTGCGGGCTTTTGGCGTGCTGGGCCTGCAGGTAGCGCCGGTAGACGTCGTGCTTTTCGCGCGTGAGTTTGGGTTCGTGGATGTACAGGTCGACATCATCATTTCGATTCAGCACACGCCGCTGGCTTTTGCTCGGTTTGAATTCGCTCACCGGCACGCGGATCGGCACGCACTTGCGGCAGCCCTCGCAGGCCGTGTGGTACAGGATGTTGCCGCTGCGACGAAAGCCGCGGTCCATCAGTTCGTGGTAGGCCGCGGGGGAGAGTTGCCAGACCAGCCACGCTTCTTCGGTGGCGCGGCGGTCGGGCAGGTAGCTGCAATCGTGGGTGTGCGCACCCAGCGGTACCGAGTGCGGGCCGATCAGCGCTTCGATGCTGAGGCGATGGGAGCCCATGGGCTCAATTATCAATGATCAATGACCAATTACCAATGGGGAGTCAGGATTGGAGCCCGAAGCGTCAGCGCAGGGGCGCGAATCAGGCACTTCGCACCGTGCCCCTTCGCTTACGCTTCGGGCTCTACTGCGTTGATCAATAGCCGAGCTTCTGCTGCTCGTTCCAGGTTTCCCGCAGGATCGTCAGGTAGCGCTGGTAGCGGGCATTGTCGATCTCACCGGCTTCTACCGCTGCCTTCACGCCGCATTGCGGCTCATGCCGGTGCGTGCAAGTGTTGAACTTGCATTGCTCGCGAGCCTGCTCCCAATCCGGGTAGTACAGGCTGATCTCATGCAGCTCGAGGTTCCAGAAACCGAAGTCGCGCACGCCGGGCGTAT
>JAGQRI010000247.1 GCA_020425515.1 Planctomycetota bacterium
CGCGACGCGAAGTGCACGATCGCGCCCATCACCTGTGCAGGGCAACCGAGGTGGTTGGGGCAGCGGATCACGACTTCTTCGCCGACCTTTACCAGCTCCGAGCCGCAGCGCGGGCAGTGGGTGGGAAACTCAAACGGTTTCTCGCCCTTTGACTTCACCACGCGCAGCACCTGCGGGATCACGTCGCCGGCGCGGTGGATCAGGATCTCGTCGCCCTTGCGAATGCCCAGCCGCTCGATCTCATCGGCGTTGTGCAGGCTGGCGTGGGTGACGGTCACGCCGCCGACCATCACCGGCTCCATCACCGCAACCGGCGTGATCGCGCCCGTGCGCCCGACCTGCACTTCGATCTCGTTGACGGTGGTCTGCTTTTCCTCGGGCGGGAACTTCATCGCCAGCAGGTAGCGCGGGCTTTTACTGCGCGTGCCCAGCTCGGCCTGCTCGTTGAAATCGTTGACCTTCACGACCATGCCGTCGATCTCGAACGGCAGCCCGTGGCGCTCCTCGGCGAATTTGTTGAACAGCTCGATCACGCTGTCCGCGCCGTGAAGCGTCTTGACCTGTAAAGGACTGCCCTTCAGCAGGTCCTGGCTCGTGGTAAAGCCCCAGCCCTGCATGGCCTTGATCGCGGCACTTTGCGATTCGAGCTTTGCCTCTTCCGGGTTGGCCACCTGGTACCAGACAGCGCTCAAGGGGCGCGCGGCCGACTTGCGGGCGTCGATCTGGCGCAGGCTGCCGCTGGCCGTGTTGCGCGGGTTGACGTAGGTCTTGGCGCCCTCCTGCTCGAGGCGTTCGTTCAGTTCGGCGAAGGCCTGCTTTTCGATGTAGACCTCGCCGCGGATTTCGAGGCGCTTCGGGAACTTGCCCTTCAGCTTGACCGGCACGCTCTTGATGGTCTTCACGTTGGGGGTGACGTCCTCGCCGACTTTGCCGTCGCCGCGCGTGCTGGCGACTTTCAGCTTGCCGTCTTCGTAAACCAGTTCGCAGGACAGCCCGTCGTATTTGGGCTCACAGATCAGTTCCACGTCGCCGGCGTCGTCCTCAAGTCGTTTGAACCAGGCGCGGGCTTCCTCCTCGTTCATGGCGTTTTCGATGCTGAGCATCGGCACGCGGTGTTCCACCTTGGCGAGGTCGCTGCGCAGCCCGACGCCGACCTGCTGGGTGGGGGAGTCGGGCGTCTGCAGCTCGGGGTGCTCGGCCTCCAGCGCTTCGAGGTCGCGCATCAGCCGGTCGTATTCGGCATCCGTAACTTCGGGCTCGGCCTGCTCGTAATAGAGGTAATTGTGCCAGCGCACGGCGTCGCACAGCCATTCGTGCAGCTTGCCTGGGTCGTCGGCCGCGGGGCGCTTGCCCGGCTTTTTGGGTTTATCCGCCATGTCCGGATTCTGGTTTCGGGCGCACGGCTTTGGAAGTGTCCCGTCAGTTTCGGCTAAAGGGTTCGGGGCGCCCGGGCCGATAACAAGTCCACGGCAGGACGCATGGGCGCCTTCCGTCGCACACCCGAGTCATCACAGGAGAGTACTCCAATGTCCAAGACCACCATGGAACGCCGGCTTGACGAGCGCCGGGGCCCGGTCCGCCGCAAGACCGACATCCAGCGCGCGCTGCTTGAGGAAAGCCTGCGCGAGCTTCCGCGCTATTTCGTCAGCTACGTCGACCCGAAACAGGGCGTCTACAGCTTCTACTACAACAACCTCTACGACGCGCAGATGATGGTTGCTGAACTCAAGCGCCAGGGCTACGCCGAGAAAGACATCGCGCTGTACGGGCGTCACGACGACTAAATCAAACAGCAAGGCATGGCTGCGCCGGGAGAGCACTCCCGGCGTTTGTCATTTGATTCGGGCTGCCGGGCTGCTAGACACGTGCCATGTTCAAACTCGACAAGCTGCTTTCCTTTATTGTCGTCGCCTCGCTGGTGGGGGCGCTGCTGGCGCCGATCGCCGGCATGATCGCCAAGCCCGGGCCGGGCGCGACCCAGTTCATGTTCGGGCTGATCGCGGCCTCGGGCTTCCTGGTGGCGCTTTCCCTCAGCCTGGGCGTGATCGTCAACATCGCGCAAAGCAAGCGGGACTCATCCGACCAAAGCTGATTGCCGCCCTCCCATTGCGGGGTTGCGGAACCTCCGGTTTACTCGCTGCATGAAGTCTCGGGCGCGGGTGGCGGTGTTGATCGGGCCGGTGTTGGGCGGGTTGTTTTTCCTGCTCGGCTTTGTGCTCGGTTGGCGGTTCGCCACGGCACTGGTGGGGGGCGCGTTTGTGATGCTCGGCGGCACGTTGGGCGGCTGGGCGATGATCCGATTCAGCGGTAACAAGGAAGAGCGTGAGTAGCGAGAACCATACAGACGACGAAAACACCCCGACCGTGCGCGGCGCGACGCACACCGATTCCGGCGCCGAGCTGCGCAAGCTGTGGAACAAGTATCGCGAAACGGGCGACGTCGAGGCGCGCAACGCGCTGACCGAATTCTATTTCGACATGGTCCGCGCAAACGTGGACAACATCGCCAAGATCCTCGTCGAGGCCATTGAGGAAGGTGACTTCAGCCAGGCCGGCGCGGTCGCGTTCTTCGAGGCGCTGAACGACTACGATCCGCAGGTCCACAACACCTTCGAAGAGTTCGGCAGCGTGGCGATCCGCCGGGCCGTGGTGGACGAAATCCGCGCGCTGGTCGGCAGCGAAGAGACTCCGGAAGACATCTAGCGCAACTTTGTCGTTCAACGGACGCGTGGCACAGATTGGCGGCCATGCGGTGCATGACCCAGCCAACATCTGCTTTGCAGATTCCGGCCTGCGGTGGCGACGCATTTGCCGTGGTGAGTTCGGCCTCGCTACGCCTAGAGCACTTTCATGGTTCGTTTGCATAAGCGACAGAAACGTGGCACAGGCAATCTTGCCTGTGGTCGCGGCGCTTTTGCCGCGACAGGTTGGGCCTCGCTTCGCTCAGCCCCACAGGCAGGAATCTGCAAAGCAGATGATGGCTGGGCCATGCACCGCATGGCCGCCAATCTGTGCCACGCGGAACAACTGAAGACGAACAATGAAAAGGCTCTAATCGCCGTACCGTTGCGAACCGGGCTTTGGTGCGCTCTGCGCCGCGTTGTTGCGGCTCTCACGCACGCGCTCGCTGTATCTCATCTGACGGCGCTGGAAGTCGTCGCGGGGTTCCACAGGTTCAGGCTTCGGCGAAACTGAGTAACGGTATTGCTGCCCTTCGTCAGAATCTTGGTTCCAGACATTCAGTTGCTCTTCTCGCAGACGACGTTGTTCTTCGTAGTAGTCGTAGTTCGGCGTGTGGTAACGATACTCGTGACGCTCAACCTGTGGGCGAGTCTGATTTGTGACCGTCCGTGATCGATGGTGCCCGCACTTCGTTGC
>JAGQRI010000248.1:0-442 GCA_020425515.1 Planctomycetota bacterium
CGAGCAGCAGACGTTGCCCTATGCCGTCAGCAAGGCCGGGCTGGAAGCGTTCACCCGCTGCTGCGCGATCGATTTCGCGGAGGCGGGGGTACGCAGCAACGCGATTTGCCCGGGTGTGGTGGACACCCCGATGCAGGACTTCAACAAGGGCGAGTTGGGTTATCAGGAATGGCGCACCGCCATGGAGCACGTGCACCCGCTGCACGCGATCGGGTTGCCAAAGGACGTCGCGGCCGCGGCACTGTTCCTGTGCAGCCCCGACGCCGAGTGGATCACCGGCGCGATCCTGCCGGTGGACGGCGGCATCACGGCAGTTTGAATTTCACAATCCGGCGCGTGGCACAGGCAAGATTGCCGGTGCCACTTCACGATTTGCCTGTAGCCCAGCGCGCCGCACCCAAGGCCGCTGCATGCGGCACGAATTCGACCGCGCCTTTCCGGA
>JAGQRI010000248.1:565-17424 GCA_020425515.1 Planctomycetota bacterium
AGTTGCGATTGCGAAACCACGATCGCCTCGTCCGCCGTGTAGATCTGCCCGTGGGGCGACTGCGCTTCCGCATCCGGCCCGACCAGCAACGCCGCCAGTTGCCCGTCCACGCGCGTCGTGAAACGCGACTCGCTGAGTTGTAACTCCGCATTACACATGCCGGCCTGCATCAACGCGTGCACGCAGGACATCAGCCCGGCCGCGCAGATCCCCAGCGGCGGCGCACCATCAACCGTCGTGATTACCGTTCGCGTTTTCAGCGGCGACCACGCGACGGAATCAATCGCCCCCGGCTGGTGCGGCATGCCGCCCATGAACGCGTTGGTCGGCGCGCTCTGCAAGGTCGCGTTGTCGTCGTCGCACAACGCCAGCCGCCCGGCAAAGTCCAGCACCATGCGCCTTTGCGCCGGCAGGTGATTCGTGCCCAGCGCCAGCGCGTGTGCGTACTCCACGTCGTCTCCCAGCACGATCTGCCCGGGCGTAACTTCCGGCAGTTGCTGCGCGAGAAGAGCCTGCTCGCGTACAAAAATGCCTTCGGCGTCGATTTCATAGCGCGCGCCGGTAAAGCTGCCCGGGTCGATCACGCACAGTTCGCGCCCCAGCTCGCCGACGCTCCAGCCCAGCAGTGACGCGTTCGGACGATCCGCGTGCAAGGCCTGCACCGGCGCGGGCTCGACTTCCATGTCGCCGAACACTTCGCCCTGGCACGCGAGGTACACCGGCTCGTTTCCCTGTGTGTGCCTCGGCGTACAGGGCTCCCCGCCCCGTTTAAAATGTTCGCGCCCGGCGTGGATCAGCACGCGGCACTGGTGGCAGCTTCCGTTGCCGCCGCAAGAACTGTCCAGGTGAATGCCGTGGCGCTGCGCGAGCCCGAGCAGGGTCTCGCCGTCCTCGGCCTGCACGGTGCGGTTGACGCCTTTGAAAGTGACGGCGTGGGTCATGCCCTGATTGTGCATGCTTTGCGCGCCTTCGTCATGCGGCGTCACCCGCCCGTCACAAAAACCTCGATTTTTTTGTCAGACCCATGAACCCGGAAACACCCCCGCCGTTTGTAGTGGGGTAACGAGGACAGGACCCGAAGCAGCCAACCGAGCACGGAAAGCCCTTCGACCCGAATCGTTCAACTCCCGGGGACAATCGAGGAACTGCCAGGGCGGAGTGATTCCGCCAGGGGACCGGTACGTCCGGGCCAGGCAGCACGGTTGTTCTTGAGAGGGGGGAAACAGAAGCGAGGCCGGGGCGCAGGCATTTCTGCGACAGCTCAAACGCTCACGTCCAGGTCCGTTCAAAATCCCACGACAACCGAATCAGCTGGCAGCGCTCATCAGAGCGCGCAGCGCGGAGGAGTCCGCGCAAGGACTCCTCCACGCCCTGCGCTCGAACGCAGACGGATAGCGACAAATTGCAGTTAGGGGGGAAGCGCCTCGGTTTCCCTCCGCCCCGGGAGCGGGGAGGGTGTGTTGCCCTCCCCGTTTGTTTTAATCGTGTGCCCAACAGAAATGAGGGTTTCTGCTTAGTGTGACAGAACGGATGTGGATGGGCTTGCGGGTGTGCTGTGGCGCCTCAGTTTGCGAACTTGGCAGTCTGGCTCACGGTTGACAGCATGCTTGAATGAGTTACGTGTACAAACCCTACCCAATATCGGAGTACATCAATCCGGGCGACGAGATACTCAGCTGGTCGTCCGAAAAAACCAATCACCTCTATCAGCGATTTCTCGAAACGAAGACTAGTCGCGTCATCGGACTGCTGTGGTATTTGGACCTGCAGAATACTCCCTTTGGTGGCCGGGAGCTGGTTGCGGTGGCTAGTATCAAAGTGCGCGACCTGTTTCTAACGCCGATCCCGAACGAGTACGCAACTGCTCGCGAGTCGGACGTGTCGATAGACCATCCGTCGGGGCCTCTAAAAGTAGCGAGCCAAGGGGACGTACGGCTTACGTCCCTTGGCGAGACCATCGCAATCGATCTCGCGCTACTGTTGGCTGATTCCCTCGTCCATTCCACGGCGTATGTCTGGCGTCTGTACAAGAGCGGGAAGAAACGGGATGTGCACAACAACTTCCCCGTCATATCCCTCGACGAGGACTGGAAGGCGGTCAATCCGTTTGTTGCAGGGCCAAACTTCGCCCGGCGCACGGCGCGTGGCGGCGAACGGGCAGGCAACGAATGGCTCTACCAGTATGACCGGCTGGTAAAACTCGCAAGTGAGTTGTAGAGCAGGCCGAGCGCTCCCCCTTCCATTGAGTACGCAAGCGTGCCGATGCTAGCATCGTGGCATGTGCGGGAGCTTCTATACGCTGCGGGGGCGGATCAGCTACATCCGGATGATGTTTCCGGATGACGTGGCCGATCCGCTGATCGAGCGGCTGATCGAGATCTACAAGCACAACCCGCCCGAGCGCAAAAACGTTCCCTGGCCGCCGAACTACTACGTGCGCCCGACCAACCGCGTGCTTGCCTTCGTCGGCAACGACGACGCCGAAATCGAGCCGCGCGAATACAAATGGGGCCACGCACCCAGCCGCTACCGCAGCAAGCTACCGCTGTTCAACGCCCGCGGCGAAACCCTCGACGACAAGGCCACCTGGCACGAACCCTGGCACACCGGCCGTTGCCTGATCCCGGCGCGCGGCTTCTATGAATGGGTCGCGAAGCAGCCGCACGCCGTGCAATGCCCCGAGGACGAGCCGCTGCTGTTCGCCGGGCTGCACCGGGAGGACGACGGTGTCGAGTGGTGCAGCATCGTCACCTGCGAGCCCTCGGAGTGGTTCAGCCAGTACCACAACCGCGAGCCGGTAGTAGTCCGCGGCGACGACTGGATGCGCTGGCTGTTCGACGAAGACCCGCCGGACGACCTGATCCACCCCTCGCCAGCGGACGAGCTGGAAGTGTTTGCCTGCAACAAACCGGACAAGGACCACGAGCCCGAGCCGGCTAGGGGCGGGCTGTTCGACTAACCGACACTCCTCCACAACATGGGGCTTGTCGCGTGGGCGGTTACACTCGCGGGATGGCGATTGAGATTCTTCGGGTGCCGCTTGGCGCGGACGTTGCCGAGCACGTGGCCGCGCTGCTGCGTGATGCTGCACGCTCGGCCGAGCCGTTTGTGCATGCCCCCGTGGTGTACGTGACTTCAACAGACCGTCGTGGTCGCGGTGTCGCCAAGGCTGCTGAAGAGGATTTCCCCAAAGGCACTCCCGACTATATCGCCCGCGAACTGCTGAACCTGACCGCTCCCGAAATCCACCTGCGCGGCGAGGTCGAGCGCGACTTCGATTTCTTCGGCGCGCTTGCCGACACGCTGGCCGAACTGGGTGAAAACCGCCGCGCCGGGCGCGCGCTGGTGGACGAATTGCTGGTCGCCTGGAAGCGCCTCGCCCAGACCATCCCGCCCAATCAGCGCGACGCGAAATCACTCGGCGCCTGGCTGCCGAAACTCGGGCGCCGCGGCGAGTTGTTCGGCGGTGTGGTGCGGCGTTATCTCGAACGATTGAAAAAACTCGCCTGCCACGACCCGGAGGACGCGTTGTGGCTCGCGGGCGCGAACATGCGCGTCGCGCCCGGGCTGGTGGTCGTCGACGACCTCGACCAGCTTTCGCCGGCGCGCACCGCGTTCCTGCGCGCGTTGTCCAGCGCCGCGAAACGCGCCGTGTACATCCTGCGCGGCAGCCGCGACGCGCTGCCCTTCCTGGCCGAAGCGCACGAAGCCTCGCAGGGGCTGATGTTCGAGGGCGAAGGGCGCGTGCTGGAAGAACGGGACTGGGCGCTCTGCCCGCAGGCCGACATCTGCGAGGCCTGGCTGGAAGACGCCCCGGTCGATCGCGCGCGCGTGCGGGTGCTGCGTCCGCCGTCGCGCGCCGCCGAGGTGCGCGAGGCCGCGCGCGAAGTCAAACGCGCACACGCGGCCGGCGTCGCGCTCGGCGAGATCTGCGTGGCGATGCCCTCGACCGGCGGCTATCGCGAACTGGTTGAGGAAATCTTTGCCGGCTCGGGCATTCCCTACGATGCGCCGTTCGAAATCCCGCTTGATGAAACGCCGCCCGTGGCCGCGCTGTTTGACCTGCTGCGGGCGGCGCGCACCGGGCTCGCGCGTGGCGACCTGCTGGATGCGTTGAACTCGCCGTTCCTGCCGTTCGAGGCGCCCGGCCGTGAGGCGCAAGTCTGGTTCACGGCGGCGCTCGATGAAATCACGCGCGACGTGTTCGTCGTTGGCGGGCGCGACGTCCGGCGCGACTGGCTGGAGAAATTGGAGAAGGCCAATCACCCGGCTTGGCCCGGCGTCGAAAAACAACTGCGCGAGATTCTCACGCTGCTTGAGCGCTTCACGCGGCGCTCAACGAAAGCCGTCGCGTTCTTTGAGGCGCTGGAGGCGCTGGCGCAGGCCGCGAACGTCCAGCGCGTGGTGGACGCGGATCGCCTCAGGAACGACCGCGGTGCAGGGCTGCGTGCCGATGCGCTGCACAAGTTCGGCATCCTGCTGCGCCAGATGCGTGAGGAGTTCCGGCACGGCGGCAACCCCGAACTCGGCACGGGCGAGCTGATCCGCGCGCTGACCGAACAGGCCAGCACGCGCTCGGTGCGTCCGCCGGAACTTGCGTCTGACCGGGTACGCGTGCTCGGGTTGCGCGAGTTGCGCGGCATGCGTTATGCGCGCCTTATCGTTCTTGGCTTGACGGACCAGGACCTGCCGTTGAGCGAGCAGGACACCATGTTCCTGCCGCCGTCGCGCGAAGAAGCACTCGGCGAGGTGCTGGGCAAACGCCCCGCACGCGAGCTGTGTGTGCCGATCGACGTCACCGCCCAGGCCGACTACCTGTTCGCGCACACGCTGCTCGCGGCCGGCGCTCAGTTGACGCTGATGTTCCCCGCGGCCGAGGGCGAAACCCCGTGCGTGCCCGCCACGCCGTTTGCGCGCCTGCTGCGGTGCCTTGGCGCGGAGGACCTGGACAAGCTGCCCGAGACGGCGGGCGCGGATGTCCCGACTTCACCGGGCGACCTCGCCGCGGCGGTCGCGCAGTCGCTGACGCAACTCGAACGCCACGGCGGCGAGGCGCCGGCCAGGCTGAAGGTGGACACCCCGGCCATTGCGACCGGGCTGCACGGGCGCGGCATCGAACTCGCCCGTACGGACCTCGCCTCGCCGCCCGGCGAATTCGAGGGTGTTGTCGGGGCGATGGATGAGCTGGCCGACCGCTTCGCCGCGTCGGGCGAGGGGCGGCACACGTTTTCGCCAAGCCAGCTCGACAGCTATGCCGAATGCCCGATGCGCTTCTGGGGGCGCTACATCCTGCGCGCGAAAGCACCCATTGAGCCGACACTGGACACCAAGCCGCACGCCATCGGCACCCTTTTGCACGAGGTGTTCGAGCGCTGGGTGCTGCTGCTGCGCAGTGAACTCGGCCAGAGCGCGGTCGAGCCCGACCCGATCAAGCGCGCGCCGGTGAAACTGTCCGACGTCAGCGGCGACCCGCAGCAGACCGGGCTGCGCCTGATGGCCGACGCCTTCGCGCGCGCCTGCGAAAACAACCCCGGCGAGGGCCCGTTCTGGGAGGGCATGAAGAAGCTCGTGGCGGCCGGGCTGCCCGGGCAACCGGATGAAGGGCTGGGGCGCGGGCTGCTGGCGCGGTTCATCGACGCCGAGCTGGAGCGTAACGCGGCCGGCCACGGCATTCGTTTCGTGGAGTTCGACTTCGGCAAGGATAACGGGCCCGAGCCCGACCGCCCCGACACCGTCGCCGACGTGATCGAGCTGGAAATCCCCGGCGGCAGCATGCGCCTGATGGGCAGCGTGGACCGCGTCGATGAAGGCCCCGACGGGCTGGAGATCATCGACTACAAGACCGGCAGTTGGAAAACCGCGCCCGAGATCCGCGACGGCAAGGCCTTCCAGTTGCCGACCTACCTGGCCGCGATATCGCACATCGCGGGCACGCCGCCGCGCGGGATGATGTACCTGCACGTTCCGCCGGAGGGCGCGATCGACGGCAAGGACGTCACGACCTCGCGCGGCAAGCCCGCGTTCGATATCCATGAACTGGTAACGCAGCACCTGCCGGAGCGCCTGGCGCGCATCCTGGAGGCCCTGCGCAACGGCGTCTTTATGCACACGCCGTTCACCGCGCCGGACAAGGCCTGCAAATGGTGCGACTACGCGGCGTCCTGCGCGCGGCGCGGCGACGTGATTGCGGAACGCGCGCAAAGGCTGAGCGAGGGCGACAAGCCGGAGGTCGCGCACGTCTACCTGCCTGACGGGGGTGAGGCATGAACGCACCCGCCTCGGCCGCGAGCCTGAACGACGCGCAACGCGCCGCGCTCGATCTTTCGCGCGACATGCTGGTCAGCGCGGGCGCGGGCGCCGGGAAGACCCAGGTGCTCGGCTTGCGCGTGCTGGCGATTCTCGAGGAAGGACTGGCGAGCGTTTCGGAAATCGTCGCGTTCACCTTTACCGAGAAAGCCGCCGCCGAGATGCGCGAGCGCGTGCAGCGTCTGCTGCTGGATCGCATCGCGGAACTGGCCGACGGCGACAAGGAACGCCTCGCCCGTCTGAAGAAAGCGCAGGCCGAGTTCGCCCGCAACCGCGTCAGCACCGTGCACGGTTTCTGCCATCGCCTGCTGCGCGACTACGCGTGGGAGGCCGGGCTGGAGCCGCGCGCGCCGATCCTTGACGAGCGGGCGCAGGCGCTGGCCCGCGAGCGCGCGATCCGCCGCGTGCTGTTCCAGACCGATGCAAGCGAGCAGCCGGAACTCGCCCGAGCGCTGGTGCGGCTGGGCGCGGTGGTGCGCCTGTATTCGTTGACCGGCTCACTGAACGACATGCTGCGCCGCCGGGCGTTCGTGCGTGGGCCGTTGCAGCGCGCCGCGGAGGCGTGGGCCGATCCGGAAACCGAACTGCAACGCCGGCGCGAACAGTACGACGGTATGGTCGGCGAGTTCCTGGACGCGACGATCGAGGCCGTTAACGCCATCGACTTCGGTGCCGCGGGCGGGGCAAAAGACAGCGACAAGCTGCGGACGCAGGTGTTCCGGTTGCGCGATGCCGCCGGGAGTCGCGACCTGCAAACACTTGTCTCCCTGCTGTTGAACAAGGACGGCAGCCCCAGCAAGCCCGGCGGCAGCAAGGGCAACTGGAAACACGACCCCGATGGGCTCGAACGCGTCCGCGAGCAGGTGACGGCCGCAGCGATGGAACTCAGCGCCGCCGGCGACGTGCTCTCATTCCGGTTCGATGATGAGCTGGAGCGCCGCATCGGGCGTGTCGCCTGCGACCTGCATGTGGTGTTCGAGGCGCTGTGCGAGGCTTACACCGAGGAATGCGCCGGCGGGCTCGACTTCCTCGACCTCGAGTTGCGAGCGCTGCAACTGCTGCGCGACGAGCCCGGCGTGCGCCGCGAAGCCATCCGCGCGGCGAAGTACATGCTCGTGGATGAGTACCAGGACACCAACCCAACGCAGGCCGAGCTGTTCTCGCTGCTCACTGACGACGCCGACGCGCCCGGGCGTTTCTTTGCGGTCGGCGACGCCAAGCAGTCGATCTACGCCTTCCGCGGCTCCGACGTGCGTGTCTTCAACCACGCGCTGGAGTGGATTCCCGAACGCAACGCCAACTCGGGCGCGAACCGCAAACCGATGCAACCGCCGTGGGGAATGGCCTGCGACGACACCCCGGAGCGTCGCAGCGGCATCGTGCGGCTCGAATACAACTACCGCACGGTCAAGCCGGTGCTCGATCTCGGCAACGAGGTGTTCCGCAACGTGCTCGCGCGCGAGGAGTACCGTGACTTCGACGCCCGCCCGCAGGACATGCTGTTTGACGGCAACACCGACAAACCCGCCGACACCGACAGGCCGGTCGAGTTCCACGTGCTGCCGGACGCCAACGCAGCCATGGAGACCGAATACGTCGCGCGTCAGGTGGAGCGGCTGATCGATGAGGGCGTCGCGCCGTCCGACATCACGATCCTGGTGCGCCGCGGCTCGCGCAACGCGCTTTACCGCAACGCCTTCGCGCGCCGAAACGTGCCGCTGCTGGTGGTCGGCGAAGGCGGGCTGTTCGAGACGCAGGAGGCGCTGGACTGCATCAACCTGCTGCGCGTGCTCGCCAACCCGCGCGACGACGTCGCGGTGCTGGGGCTGATGCGCTCGCCGTTCGGCGGCTTGTCGGACCGGCTGTTGACGGACATGTCCCTGCGTGGCGACCGCCACCTGTCGTTGCTGGAACGCCTGAAGGCATGGGATGACAAACCGCCCGAGGCCCGGCTGTTCATCGAACGGCTGGAAGCGTTGCGGGAGCGGGCAGGGCGGGACGCGCCGGCGCTTCTGCTGGGCGAGGCGCTGTCCGATTTCGGCTACCTGCTCGCGGTCGGTTGCGGCCCGGATGCCGCACAGCGCATGGCGAACGTCGCGCGCATGCTCGAACTGGTGCGCGGGATGCAGCACGAGATTCCGTCGCTGGCGCCGCTGGTGCGCGAGTTGGTTGACCGCATCGAGCGCGAAGAAGACGAGGCCCAGGGCGTACCGGACCGAAGCGTCGAAGGCGTGCGCCTGATGACCATCCACAAGGCCAAGGGGCTGGAGTTCAAGGTGGTGATCCTGCCTGACCTCGCGGCTTCTCCCGGCGGCGGCGACACGGGCATCGTGCGCGACCTGCCCGAGGAAGAGGGCGAGCCGCTGGGGTTGTACCTGCGCAGCCTGGATGAGGCCGACCGCGGCAAGTACCGCAGCGATTTCGCCGCCTGGCGCGCAAAGTACGCCGGGCGCGAGCGCGGAGCCGCCGAGGAAAAGCGCGTACTGTACGTGGCGTGGACGCGCGCTTCGCACCGGCTGCTGCTGATCGGCTCGCTGAAGCAGGGCAAGGAGTTCGACCGGGACGTCTGGGCGCACCAACTGTTGCGCGCGCTGAACGTCCGGGACTGGAACGGCGAGGGTGGGCACGATTGCCTCGCCATGCACTGGCCCGATGAAATCGAGCCGAGCGATCCCGTGCCGCACACGGCCGCCATCGAAAACCTGCGCCGCGCACTCGATGCGGGGGAACTTGTGCTGCCGCGCGAGATTGACGATTCGCTGGTCGCGCCGATCGCCGAGCCGGCTGCGCGCCCTGCCACCCTGGACCCGGAAGCGGCGGAGTTCGGTGCGCTCGTCCACGCCGAGTTGGAGCGGAGTTTCCGCGGCGTCGAAATGGGCATGCTGGATGCCCGCGCGGTCGGCCACGTCAGGCGGGCCGTGGAATCGCTGGCGACACTGGGCAAGGCGCGGCGGGTGCTGCCTGAGTACGGCATCATGACGCCTGAGGGTCCGCGGCGCCTCGACCTGCTGCGCGAGCTTGGCGACGGGCGGTACGAGATCATCGACTACAAGACGGATAACGTGCATGGCGATCTGCAAGAACATGCCGAGCGGCATCACGGCGAGCAACTGCGCGGGTACGCCCGCGCGCTGACCGGCTACCTCGCGTTGCGCGGGCAGGAACCGAGCGAGATTCGCCTGCTGGTCTGCTTTACCGCGCCGGATGACTTGCGGCCGGAGCAGCGGCTGGTTGAAATCCGCGGGTAGGGGACTGTCCCTGAAAGGGTCTGTCCCCGTCGTCCCTTCGCGGCGTAAGTTCACCGCTGATTTGAAAGCGGGGACAGTCCCCAACTGCGGGGACAGTCCCCCTGAGCGTATGGCCCTGTTCATCAAAGACTCGCGCCTGGCGCGGCACGTGCTGTTCTTCGGGTTGCCGCTCGTGCTGGGGCTGGCGTGCCATGCACTGTTCAACCTGGTGGACACGCTGCTGGTCGGCCAACTCGGCGGGCTCGAAGGCGCGCAGGCCATCAGCGTTACCGGGCTGTGCGACCCGATCACGACGTTCCAGACCATCCTGTTCAACGGCCCGATCGCCGGTGCGGGCGTGCTGCTGGCGGGGCGTCACGGCAAGGACGACCAGGAGGGCGTGCGCCGTGTCGCCATGCGCGCGGCCGGTTTCGTGATTGCGCTGTCGCTACTGATGGGCATACCCGGCTTCATCTGGGCCGACGGCATTGCAGCCGCCATGGGCGCGCAACCGGGCTGGCAGCTCGAGCAATGCACGGCCTATCTCCAGATCATGCTCGGCGGCGGCATCACGGCCGGGATGTTCCTGTACCTGACGACCGTCGAGCGCAGCCTTGGGCGCACCGGCGTGTTTCTTGTCTTCTTCATGCTGAGCAACCTGCTGAACGCCGGGATCGGTCTCTTCCTTATATATGGCGAGGGCCCGTACCCCGGGTTCCTGCCCGGTTTTGTGCGCAGCGTATGCCAGGGGCTGCACCTGCCGCGCCTCGGCGTGCTGGGCAGCGCGTGGTCGACCGTCGGCGCGCGCGCAATCGCCGGCGTCATGGTGCTCGGCTTCGGGCTGTGGAGGGGGCACCTGCGCGGGAAGCTGGCGTGGTTGTGGCCGCGCGGCAAGACGGTCATCGAGCTGATGCGCATCGGGCTGTGGAACAACGGGCAGGTGGCGGCGCGCGGGATCGCGGGCGGCATCATGATCCGCTCGTTGCAGGAAGCGGGCGGCGGCAACCCGAACGTGGTGGGCGGGATTTTCGTCGGGCTGAAGATCGAGCTGCTGCTGATCCTGTTGAGCTTTGGGTGGGGGGCTGCCGCGCAGACGCTGGTGGCCACCAGCCTAGGCGCGGGCAAGCCGGACCGCGCGAACCATGAAGAACGCCTCGCCGTCGTGTTCGCAACGCTGCTCGGCATCGCGCTGACAGTGCCGCTGTTCGTGTTCGCGGGTGACATCGCGGCCGTGTTCAACCCGCAACCCGAACTGGTTGGCTGGGCCGAGACCTACGTGCGCATCATGGCGATCGCGTTCGTGTTCGTGCCGGTGAACATCGTGATCAGCCAGGCAATGGTCTCGCGCAACCGGCTGAAGACCCCGGTGCTGATCGATTCGATCGTGCTGCTGGGGATCATGTCGCCGGTCATGATCATCTCAGCGATTGCCGGCGCGTCGGTGCGGTCACTCGTGATCGTCAACGCCGTCGTCAACATCGCTCTGACGCTGATCTACCTTGCCGTACGTATTCGGATCAGCAGGCTCGAAGCAAGGTCCTAGAACAGATTCGCGTGGCACAGACAATCTTGTCTGTGGTCGCGGCGGTTTCGCCGCGACGAGACGGGCTTCGCTACGCTCAGCCCCACAGGAAGGAATCTGCGAAGCAGATGTTGGCTGGGCAATGCGCTGCATTGCCGCCAATCTGTGCCACGCGCCTGTTGTTTCCGCAAGTGAGTGCTGATTTTGCACTACCCCGCCGCGGCAATGAGCACGGCGCAGCCGCCCGTTATCAGGAAGATAAAACCCAGCACGCCGAGCGCGATGTAGAGCATCGTGTTCGAGCTGTTGCTGCTGTTCGGGTAGGGCTGATTGTACGTCTGCGGCACGCCCGAGTGCATCGGCTGTTGCATCGGAGGCTGCTGCGGCGTCGGCTGGCTGAAGCTTTGCATCGGGCTGGGTGGGTTAGGCGTCGGCGCGGCCGGCACGTACTGGCTGACCGAGCCGTGGTCGAGCAACTCTTCCAGCGAACTCAACCGCGCGCTGCTGCTGCCCGTGATCTCGCCGAGAATCTGCAGCAGCCGGTCGTGCACCTCGCGCGCGCTCGGGCGCTGGGCGGCGTCGCGGTTGGTCATCGCGATCAGCAGGTACACGGCCGAATCCGGCAGGTGGCCGAACTTCTCGCGGTCGTAGGGCACGTCGTTGTTGACGTGCTGCACGGCGATGCTGACCGGCGTCGTGCCGGTGTACGGCGGCGAGCCGGTGATCAGGTGCCAGGCCGTGATGCCGAGGCTGTAAATGTCGGAGCGCTGGTCGATGTCGTGGCCGTTGGACTGCTCGGGGCTCATGTAGTGTGCAGTCCCGATCGCGGCGCCGGGCATGGTCAACTCGGTGGTCTGTTCGACCGCGCGGGCGAGCCCGAAGTCGCCCAGCTTCACGCGCCCGTCCTTGCCGACGAAAATGTTGTGCGGCTTGATGTCGCGGTGGACGATCCCCATGGCGTGCGCGTGGGCGAGCCCGTCGGCCACCTGCGCGATCACCTTCAGTGCGGCCGCCCCGTTCAGCGGGCCGTGCTGTTTCAGCAGCGCCGACAGGTCGGTGCCGTCGACGAATTCCATTACTATGTAGGGCGTGCCGTCCTGCTCGTTCACGTCCAGCACGCGCACGATGTTCGGGTGGTCGAGCTTGGCGGCCGTGCGGGCTTCACGAAGAAAGCGCTGGCGCCCCATTTCGTCACGGGCGAGCGCTTCGCCCATGGTCTTGACCGCGACGGGCACATCCAGCCCGAGGTGCTGGCCCTTGTAGACCTTGCCCATGCCGCCCGCGCCAAGCTCGCGCGTGATCTGAACCTGGCCGAAGCGCAGGCTGAGTTCGGTCTTGGATTCGGCGGGCTGCTCGGACGTGGACGAATCCGAGCCGACCTCGAGCAATGTATGCTCGTCGACGGGCCTAAAGGCATCCTCTTTGTTCTCAGGCATGGGTTCAATTTTAGGTTCGGCCAGCGGTTTTGCAGGTAAGTGCCTGCCCTGAATGATCAATTATCAATGTTCAATGCTGCGGGCACCCAAGTCCATTGATCATTGAGAATTGATCATTGATCATTCCAGCCATGGCTAAAGCGCTGGTTACAGGCGGGACCGGATTTCTCGGCGCGGCGATCGTGCGCGAGCTGCTGGCCGATGGCGAGCAGGTGAAGGTTTTTCGCCGCGAGCGCAGCCCGCTGAAAAATCTCGAAGGGCTCGAGGTTGAGCACGCCGTCGGCGACCTGCGCGAGCCGGACAGCCTGAAGGCCGCCATGGAGGGTTGCGATCGCGTCTACCATTGCGCGGCCCTGTATAAGCTGAGCGGCGGCTACGAGGACTACCTGCAATCCAACGTCGTCGGCACCCGCAACGTGATGCAGGCGGCGATGGATGCTGGTATCGAGCGCGTGGTGCACACCAGCAGCATCGCGGCCATCGGCGCGCCGCGCGGCCAGGGCAAGGTGGACGAAAACCAGGTCTGGACTTTCGGCCCACTCAACAACCCGTACATCACCAGCAAGTTCATCGCCGAGCATGAGGCGCTGCGGTTCGGCGCGCGCGGGCTGCCCGTCGTGATCGTGAACCCGGGCGCGCCCATCGGCCGCGGCGACCTGCGCCCCACGCCGACGGGCGACATGGTCGTCAACCTGATCAAAGGCCTGTACCCGATGTGGGTGAAGGTCGAGATCGGCGTCGTGGACGTGGACGACAGTGCCCGCCAGCACCGCTTAGCCATGGAAAAGGGCAAGCCCGGCGAGCGCTACCTGAGCGTCGGCGAAACCGTGACCCTGGCCGAAATGGGCAAACTGTTGCGCGAAGCCGTGGGATCACCCTGGCGCCCGACGCTGCCCGGCTGGATGCTCAAGCTGGCGATCTACAGCACCTACCTGCTGCCGCAATGGGCGAACATGCTGGCGGCCGTCGCCCGCTACCCGCTGCACAGTTTCGATTACGACACGACGAAGGCGAAGGAAGACCTCGGCATGGAGTTCCGCCCAGTCCGCGAATCCCTCGAAACCGCCGCCCGTTGGTTTGCAGACAACGGCCACTGCAAACTGCGGAAATGAGCCACGGATGAACACAGGTAAACAAGGTTGCGAGTTCCAGTTCCCATGGCGCTGCCCGGATTGCGGCGCGGACTCGGAAGCACAATTGCGCGAGATTCCGCTCGGCACCGAGCGCCTGGTGCATCGCAGTACTTCCTACCTCTGTCCGAAGTGCGATGTCCGGACGATTTCCG
Source organism: Planctomycetota bacterium (assembly GCA_020425515.1). Classification (GTDB taxonomy): domain Bacteria; phylum Planctomycetota; class UBA8742; order UBA2392; family UBA2392; genus JACKID01. The sequence goes on from JAGQRI010000248.1 coordinate 14,342, forward strand.
ATGACTGGGGTATCGCGGAGGAAGAGTTGAGGCAGTTGCTCATCGGCGCATGTGGATTGTGGCAGACTAGGCTGACGAGTACGGGATACATCAAACAGGCTGTTCTCAAACTCAAGCCCGTTCTCGGATGGGAGCAAGCCCAGGCCGCAAAGGCCTTGAAGACCTGCGTGATGCATTCCGGGACCAAGGCCGAATGCGAAGCCGTGGTCAAGTTTCTCCAGGACGCCGGGCTTCAGTCAGAGGCATGTCGTATCGGACCCTGACCCGTGAAGCCCTCCCTGGAAACCGCCGCCAGATAGTTTGCGGACGCCGGCCACTGCAAACTGAGGAATTGAGACACTGATGAACACAGATGAACACGGAGTTTGGGTCTTTCATGGTGCCGGGGGCCGTTTTGCGTCCGGAGTTTTCGGCGACCGAACCAAGGCGGAGAAAATCATTGGTAGGCACTCCCTCAGCGGCGTACTTACGTGGTACCCAGTCGATGAACTTGCGTATGACTGGGGAGTCAGGAACCAGTGTCTGGGGATGAAGGCTGAGAAGTTGGCCCGACTGACCGCTGAGGATATTGGCCGGATCACTGCGAGCGGTCAGCCGCACTACCACTATGAAGACGGCAACCGCGTGACCTGATCCGTGTTTCTCCGTGAAATCCGTGGCTGCAGTTGCATTTCCCTGCCTTGAAGCTGAAACAATTCCGAATACCCTTGCGTTCATACATGGCCGCGACGGGCCGTATCCGTCGGGGCGTTTTGTGGGACGGTTTGTGTCCGTCACACGTACGGGAGAAAAACCATGATCAGCGTCAAGCTGCCGGACGGCAGCGCGAAGGAATTGTCTGACGGCGCATCCGCCGCGGACCTCGCCAAATCAATCTCTGACGGACTTGCCCGCGTCGCCGTGGCCGCCAAGGTCAACGGCGCGGTCGTCGATTTGCAGCGCGAGCTGCCCGACGGCGCCGAGGTTTCGATCCTCACCAAGAAGGATGACGAAGCGCTCGAAGTCCTGCGCCACTCAGCCGCGCACATGATGGCCGATGCCATCCTGCGCATCTTCCCGAAGGCGCAACTCACCATCGGCCCGGTGGTCGAGGACGGCTTCTATTACGACATCTACCTGCCCGAGGGCAAAATCACCCCCGACGACTTCCCGGCCATCGAGGCCGAGATGAAGAAGATCGCCAAGGCCGGCCACCCGTTCGTGCGTTGCGTCAGCGACTACGACGAAGCCAACGAACACTACGCGCGCTACAAGGCGATCGACGGCGGCAGCAACAAGTTCAAGCAGGAACTGGTCGAGGGCATCAAGGACCGTGGCGAGGAGCTGACCTTCTACCGGCACGGCGATTTCGTCGACCTGTGCCGCGGGCCGCACGTGCCCGACACCTCGTGGCTGAAGCACGTCAAGCTCACCAAAGTCGCCGGCAGCTACTGGCGCGCCGACGCCGAGCGCGAGCAGCTCGTGCGCGTCTACGGCACCGCGTTCTTCAGCAAGTCCGAACTGGAAGATTACTTCAAGTTCCTGGAGGAAGCCCGCAAGCGCGACCACCGCGTGCTGGGCGAGCAACTCGAATTGTTCTTCATGGATGAAGACGCGCCCGGCTTCCCCTTCTTCTATCCGAAGGGGGCGATGGTCTGGAACCTGCTCGTGGACTTCATGCGCAGCAACCTCAGAAAGCGCGGCTACAACGAGGTGAAGACCCCGCTCGTGCTGTCCGAGCACATGTGGCACACCAGCGGGCACTACGACAACTACATGGAGAACATGTTCTTCACCAAGATGAAGCTGCGCGACGAAAAGCAGCCCGACAAGGTGAACGAAAACGTCGAGGAAGACCGTCCCATGGCGGTCAAGCCGATGAACTGTCCCGGCCACCTGATGCTCTATCGCACCAGGCTGCACAGCCACAACGAGTTCCCGTTGCGCTTCGCCGAGATGGGGCTTGTGCACCGGCGTGAACTTTCAGGCGTGCGCCACGGGCTGTTCCGCGTGCAGGCCTTCACCCAGGACGACGCCCACCACTTCTGCACCCCCGAGCAGATCAAGGGCGAGATCGGCATGCTGATCGATTTCTTCAAGGAGATCTACGCGGCCTTCGACCTGACTGACGTGCACATCGAGCTTTCGACCAAGCCGGAAAAAGCCATCGGCGCGGCCGAGGTGTGGGAGAAGGCGGAAAGCGCGCTGAAGGAAACCCTGGTAGAGAAGGGGATCGAGTACCAGTTGAACGAAGGCGACGGCGCTTTCTATGGCCCTAAGATCGACTTCCACATCCGGGACTGCCTGAACCGCTCATGGCAGTGCGGGACCATTCAATTGGACTTCAGCATGCCGGCGCGGTTCGAGCTCGCGTACATCGGGCCGGACGGGCAGCGGCATACCCCGGTGATGATCCACCGCGCGTGCTACGGCAGCGTGGAGCGCTTCATGGGGATTCTGATCGAGCACTTCGCGGGCGCGTTCCCGCTGTGGCTCGCGCCGGTGCAGGTGCAGATCATCCCGGTCAGCGAGAAGTTCGTCGACTATGCCAAGTCGGTGAACGCCAAGCTGCTTGAGTTCGGGCTGCGCTCGGAGGTGAACCTCAAGGACGACCGCGTAGGCTACAAGATCCGCGAGGCCAGCCTGCAGAAGGTCCCGTACGCGATCGTGGTAGGCGAAAAGGAACAGGAAGCCGGAAGCATCAACGTAAGAAGCCGCGACAAAGGCGAGCTGGGCGAGATGCCCATAAAGCAGTTCCTGGACAACCTCGAAGAGTGGAAGAAGTAGCCACCAACCTCAGCCCCGGTGTAAACCGGGGGCAACCACCCTGCCGACGAGCGAACCAGACAACCGGCAACCCCGACCCAACCAATGCCCCGGCTTCACAGCCGGGGCTGGTCTTCGGCGGGCGGGACGCCCGCGCTCCAATTTGTGTCGCATGCCTTCTTACACTTCCTGTATGGCGCGGGTGGGCCGTGTCTTTACTGGAGTGACTGCCATGTTTGATCCCTCGAAACTTCCGCCCGACGAGCAGGAGGCCTCTCCGCCCGCCACCACCGCGGCGTGAAGCAAACATGTGTGAAAACAGGAGCCCGGAGCGCCAG
>JAGQRI010000249.1 GCA_020425515.1 Planctomycetota bacterium
ACGATGGTGTGCCACCAGACGTCGGTCGGCAGCTTGCCGCGCGCGGCCTTTTCGGGGCCGACCAGCCCCGGCGCCATGTACGGGATGCGCCCGATGGCATCCTGGTTGAAGGTGTACTGCTTCGGGTCCTTCACATAGAGGAAGATGGTGTCGTGCTTGGCGGGCCAGCGGCGCTTGGGGCGCCCACCATAGTCGTAGGCCCAGATGATCTCGTTGACGAAGCAGTCGCGCCCGAAGATCGCATCGAGCAGGAAGACCTTGCAGTAGTGCGCCTCGCGGTAGTCGATGTGGAAATAGATCGAGCCGGTCGGTTTCAGCACCCGGTGGGCCTGCTCGATGCGCGGCTGCATGAACTCGATAAAGTCCGGAAATGCGTCGTCGTAGGCGCGCGCGGCCAGCGCGATGGTCTTGTAGCGCTCGCCCTTGAAGCCGGTACGGTCGCCCTCGTCGTCGCGCACGGTCTTGATCGAGCGCCGCTTCTGCCGCTTGCCCGTGTTGAAAGGCGGGTCGATATAGACCAGGTCCACGGAGGCATCAGGAAGACTCCGCAGCACCTCGAGATTGTCCGACTGGTAGATTCGCCCGGCCATCACCGCAGCATACAACATCGAGGCGACAGGGGATCGGCTGGATAGCCGGGGTGCGTCGGACTATGCTGAGCGAGGTAATCCGGAGACGAGGATGAAATTCTGGCGCACGGCTCTCACTGCTGTTGTCCTGCTGTTTACGGTCGGCCTGGTTCCAGCGCAGGAGTCGCAAAAAACCCACGAGCCCGACTATGCGAACGGGTTGCAGCGAACGCTCGTGCCCGTCGAGATTGTTGTCAAGGACGCTGCCGGTGAGCCGGTCGTGATCGACAATCTCTCGATCACCAATGCCCACATCAACCAGATCATCCGGCTTGAAGGCGAGTACTCGTGGGAGGTACCGAGCGAATTCAACAAACTGGGCGGGGTGTTGCACGGCGGCTCAAACAGTGCACCAGGACTGCAACCCGGTGAATACCAGGTCAACCTGGCGCTCGGACGCTACGGCGCCGTAAAGGAAAAGATCACGGTAGGAAAAAGCGGACTCCACAAGGAGCTCCGCGCGCCGCTCAGCCGCAAAGTTGTCAAAGTTCGATTCGTCGATGAAGCGGGCAACCCGCTGGCTGCCATACCGCACAGGCCGCGGTTTGAAGAGAAAGAGGTTTACAACACCGCCAACGACGACGTCCTGCCGCCGCCCGTGCTGCGGCTTCCTCCAAGCCGGTCCGAAGGCCGCGGAGGTAGAGGCGGCTTCGCGTATCGGCGTGCTCGCGGGGGTCCGTGGCCCGTCGTCTTGCTGAAGAACGGCTGGTGTTACGCGACGGTGTTTGACGGCGGCAAAGGCGCGCTGAAGTTTGAACTTGGGGAAGATGATTTCGGGATCGAAAGTTTCGAACTCAACGCGCCGTTTGAGGAATCCGAATACACGGCCAAGGTCACGCTATCCAAGGCGTGGCGCGAACTTGATCTGGAGAAGCGGGGCTCCGTGAACAAGGACGACCCCGGGCTCGTCGAATACAACAAGCCCGCAAAGCCGGCCGAGAACACTGACCGGAAACCATACCTCGCAAAGCTCAAGCTTTGCCCAACCGTGCTGGCATGGTCGAGGTACGCGCAGGTGCTCAATGACAACTACGTACGCGGGCTGGTTCGCCCGGACGGGATCGAGTTCCCGGTCAAAGTGAACTCCATTGAGCCGCTGTTTCTTTCCTCCATGCCCGTCTACTGGCCGTCAGAGTGGAATGCGTATCCCAGCGACGACTTTGCCATCATCGCTCGCCGAGTCCGCTGCGACGATCGCAGTGTATGCCTCACCGCTGACAGCGATGGGAAGGTCAAAGGAGTGTTCGGGCGCGTCCTGACCGCCGACGGCGAGCCGGCCCGGTTCACCGAAGTCAGCATCTTCGCGCTTGATGACGACGATCTGGCCCAGGCCATGCGCAAACTCGAGGTCAAACTGGAAAGCCGGGGTGAGCGCCCGTCGGAGCCCGAAATGCTGTCCCATGATGACCAGAAGGCTTTGCGCACCGCCGAAGACGAGAATGACATCGACGCGCTCGAAGAGGCGATGGATGCGGCCACCTGGCGCGACCTCGAGCAGGACAAGTACCGCTATCGCTACGCCCGTTTCGGCGCATGGTACGACAGCCACCAGCGCATCGACGGCGACGAAGACGGCTACCTGATCGCGCCGCACTTCACGCTGGAAAAAGGCAAGTCCTACGTGATGTACCTGTGGCACACGTCGCGCGACGACCTGATGCCGGACGCCCGGATCGTCATCCGCGGCGCGGGCGAAGCAACCGACCTGGGCGTCGTGCGCCTCCCAAAGAAGTAAGCCACCGGGCCGCTACTTCTTCTTGCCTGTGTTGATGGGCCGGTCGATCTAGACGAGGTCCACGAAGTCGTCTTTCAACGTCCGCAGCACCCCAGGATTGTCACCCAGAATCACACGTCCGGGCATGGTAGCGGCAAGTGCGTCGCGTGCTACTTCGGCGGCACTAGGTAGCGCACCGCGTCGTCGTCGCGCATGGTCTCGAACCGCAGGTCGCTGCGGGCGCGGCGGTACCACTTGTCGCTTAACAGGTTTGCGCCGAGGATCACCAGGTCGATGCCGGGCATCACCCGGTCCCAGACCTCGCAGCCATAGGCCTTCAGTGCGCGGGTCAGTTGTTCGCGCGTCATGACGGCGTCTCCCGGCTCGAAAGTCCCGTGCAATGCAACACGCAGCCTGCGATCGGGGCGCCACAGGTGTGACAGGATGACGTCTCCTTTCTTGACTTCTATGGATTCGCCGCGGCAACTCGCCCGAGAACCGTTGGCGCTCGCCACCTCGGCCATGCCTACGAAATCGTCGCCGCGCCAGACCTCGAAGCGCTGTCCTGTGCGAATCGGGTTGCGCGCTTGCGGCAGCCCGAACGTGTTGCCGGAGACCCAACCCACTTGGCCCATCGACCAGTACAGACTGTCCTCCTCACGCGCGGCTGGCTTGCCGTGAACGACCACGTCAAACGGTTCCGGGCGAGCGGGCTGGCTTGCATGCGGAAGCCGCGAAGACGCGCAACCTGCGAGCAGAAAGGAAACCAGAAGCAAGGCGTACTTCATGGCAACACCCGAGGGGCGGGTGGCGGGGATTGGAACGCGGACGTCCCGTCCGCAGGGATGGCGGGCGAGACGCCCGCGTTCCGTCAGTCGTCCAGGATATCGTCTATGTCCGGCTTGTCTTTGTCCTTCTTCTTGCCGTCTTCCTTCTTGTCCGCCTTGTCCTTGCCGGTTTCGTTCTTGCCGGTTACCGGGTCGTCTTCCTTCTTGTCTTCCTTGTCGGTGCGGTTGGGTTTCTTCTTGTCGGCCCTTCCGAACCAGACCGGGAGGTTGTCCTTTTCGAGGCAGAGAATGATCGTCCAGTGCGCGGTGTTCCAGACCGTGCCCATGTCGAGGTCGTTGTTGCGACCCATCTCCTGGCTTTCCTTCGTGGGCCTTGCCGTGAACGTCCCGTCCGGGTTGCGCAGCATGGTGCACTCGTGGCGCTGGGCGTCCCAGTATTTCTCCCACGCCTTCTTGCCCTCGCGCCAGCAGGCCGAGGCGCTGGCCAGGTGGTGCATGGTCGGGCTGACGTGGCCGTCGATGATGTCGCGCAGGTTGCCCTCCATGAAGCCGACCATCGACTTGTAGTACGGGTCGCCGTCGTGGCCGGTGGCGCCGTAGGCCATGATCGCGCCGCCGGTACGCCCGGGGTCGCCCCAGCCGACCTGCCCCTGCCGCGTGCTGTAGCCGACGCCGCCCTTGCCGCCGCCGCACTTCTGGATGTAGTCGAGCATCAACTGCAGCTTTTGGCTGTCGACGTCAATGCCGTTGGCCATCGCGCCGCCGAGCGCCGACACGCAGTAGTTGCTGACGATTTCGAGCTCGAGGTAACCCAGCGCGTTCGGGCCGCCGGGGCCGTGGGCAAAGCCGCCGCTGGCTTCCATGTTCGCGACGATGGTATCGGCGATCCACTTCAGCTTGTCGTCGACGCCCTTCACCGGCGAGGCGTGCTGCAACTCGGCCAGGAACATCCCGCCGTAGCCGAGGCCCCAGTTGGTCTGGTTCCAGTTGCCGCTGCCGCCGCCCATGCCGGCGAACGCGCCCTCCTGCCCGACGTTGGCCATCACGAACTCGGCGGCGCGCTTGAGGTTGGCTTTGTATTCGCCCTTGCTTGCGGTATTGCCGGCCGCGAGCATCGCCATGCCGCACAGGCTGGTCATCACGACGCGCCCGTTTTCGCCGCTGAGCTTGCACTCCCAGCCGCCGTCGCCCTGCTGCTGTTTGGCGAGGTACTTGAGGGCGGCGTCCACGACCTGGTCCCGCATCTTGCCGCCGGGGAAATCCTTGGCGTCCTTGCCGTAGAAGGGGACGTTGATGTCGAGCGACTTCTGCTTGCCGTCGCGCAGCACGGTCAGCTCGACCACGGCGCTCTTCTTCTTGCGCTGAGCCTCGGCTGCTTCGATGGCCTCGCCGAGTTCGTGGTAGGCGTCGCGCTTGAAGTTCTTGGGCGCGCCGATGATCACGTCGCCGACCAGCAGCCCGCCCTCGGCGCCCGGCGCATCCTCGAACACCTTCTGCACGTCGAGCCCGACCTTCGCGCTGCCGCCGGGGCTGGAATCCATTGTGGCCTTGCCGCCGATCGGGCCGAGGTTGTACCAGTCGCCCTCGGACCCTTCGGCCGGATCGCCCCCCGGGATCTTTCCGCCCCCGGGGAGCTTCCCGCCGCCCGGCAGCTTGCCGCCGTTGGGGATCGGTACCCCCGGTGGCAAACGCTGAGCGTCGGCCGGCACGTGGAAGGCGGCCATCAGCATGAATACGGAAACAGAGCAAATCAGGGCAAGTGCGGCAGTACGCATAGCGAATCCCGGAATGGAGTCGGCGCCGTGCCCAGTCAGCGCATGTATGTCTGTACTGTTAGTGAAGGTAGTGCGTTTCGGCTCACGCGGAAAATGCATCTTCAATCCGTAGGGTGGCCCATATCGTGTACGACAAGGTGGATGAATCGGCTTGCTCGCGCCGATTACCACCAAGTTTAGTGGGCATGACAGAAGCGGGACTCGCGGAATCCGCCGTTTGCTGCTAAATTGACCGCCAACGCACAACAGGTGGTAATCATGCGCTGTCCCTTTTGCAACGTTGACAACGATCGGGTCGTCGACAGCCGCTCGTCGGCCGACGGCGGGGTCGTGCGCCGGCGCCGCGAGTGCCTGGCGTGCAACAAGCGCTTCACGACCTACGAACGGATCGAGGAAGCACCGCTGCGCGTGATCAAGAAGGACGGCAGCCGCGCGCCCTTCGACCGCGAGAAGATCCGCCACGGCATCCAGCGCGCCTGCGAGAAAAGGCCGGTCAGCGCGGCGCAGATCGACGAGGTCGTACAGTCCATCGAGAACGAGGTCAGCAAGAAGTACGAGCGCGAAGTTCCGACCCGCGTGCTTGGCGAAATGATCATGGACCGGCTGAAGGAAGTCGACAAGGTCGCCTACGTCCGCTTTGCCAGTGTCTACCGCGAGTTCAAAGACCTGCAGGACTTCATGTCCGCCGTCGAAGGCGCCGGTTAGTAAGAGTGGCATGGACGCCCTCGTCCATGTCTGCCGGGCCGGGCCTGGCAGTAGTGACGCGTCCGACACGGGCGAGGGCGCCCGTGTGGGACGCGCATGTTGTCCCTAGCCGAAAAAGTGCCGGATGAACCTGCCCGGGGCACGGTGGTTGTGCGGGTCGAAGCCGTTGCGGCGCAGCACGTCCCGCATGCTCGGCGGCATGTGCGGATAGCACTCGCCGGGTGGTTTCTCGATCGCCGCGCGGACCGTGTCCTTCCACTCCAGTACAGCCGCCAGGAACTGTTCGCAATCGTCCCATGTAATCCGCTCCGGCCTGGGCGGCGCCTTCCCGCGGGCCCAGCGCGGTTTGCGCGGCGGCTTGCGCTTCTTCACACCTTCCGGCAGCGCGTCGTTCAGGACCTGCACCTCCCAGTCCGCACAATCCGCCAGCGACAGCGCGGCCCACTGCGTGTATTTCACGGCGTAGCCCACGTTGAACCAGTTGGCGCGCCAGCCCAGACGTAACTGCCGCAACTCGGCCTGCACGAAGCGGCGCATCTCCACACTAAACCGGACCGAGACTAGGCACTCGTCGCGGTACTCCAGCACATCCGTGGTCATTGGCGCCTCCTAGGCCGCGCGTTCCGCGCGCGAAGCCTCGACGGCGCCGCGCAGAAAGCCCTTGCCTGCTTCGAGACTGTTTTGCGTTTCCTCTTGCATGACTCACTCCTTGGCATGTCCCTGCAAAGAGTATACGGACGGATGCGACATACCCCGGCATGCCCCATTCCAAGGGCTTTTGTGGGCTGCAGGACGGCCGGCAATTTCACATGGAATGATTTAGGCATGTACGGCGTAATGACTCGGTGCGGGCGCGCGTGCGGCCGGGCAAACAGGATGGGGACGAGCAATGAACAATCCGAGAGTAGTGGTGGTGGGCAGCGGTTTCGGCGGGCTGGAGACGGCGTTCTATCTGCGCCATCGGCTGGGCAAGCGGGCCGACATCACGGTGGTTTCCGAGAACGACTACTTCCTGTTCAAGCCGAACACCATCTACATCCCGTTCGGCAAGAAGCCGGAAAGCTTTTACCACCCGGTGGCGCACGCGTTCGAGAAGCGCCACATCGACTTCAAGCAGACCCGCGCCAACAACGTGGACCCGAAGTCCAAGGCGCTGATCACCGACGACGGCGAGGTCCCCTACGACTACCTCGTGCTCGCGACCGGCGCGACCATGCGCCCGAACGACATCCCCGGGCTGGCCGACAACGCCGCGACAATCTGGAACCCCGACGAAATGATGAAAGTGCGCGCGGGTGTCGAGCGCATCGAGAAGGAAGCCCGCGCCGGCAAGAAGCAGCGCGTGCTGTACCTGGCGCCGCCGGGAAACAAGTGCTCGGGCCCGCTGTACGAAATGGTCTTCATGCTCGATTCGCACCTGCGCCGCGAGAAGCTGCGCGAAAAGGTGGACATCACCTGGGCGTCGTTCGAACACACCTACATCCAGGCTTTCGGCAAACGCCTGCACGCCCACGTGATTGACGAGTTCGCCAAGCGCAGCATTACCGGGCACCTGGAATGGCCGATCGACAAGGTCGAGCCCGGCAAGGCCGTGTTCAAGAACGGCGAAACACTCGAGTTCGACCTGCTGATCTCGTTCCCGCCGTACGCCGCGGCACAGGTGTTTGAAGGGCTGGAGCGCGACGACCGCGGCTTCCTGACCACCAACCACGACACCCGCCAGCTTGCGGGGCAGGAGGACATCTACGCGGTCGGCGACGCGGGCGACTTCCCGGTCAAGCAGGCGTTCCTCGCGCTGTTGCAGGCCGATGCGGTCGGCGAGCACATCAGCCAGCGCGTCCTGCACGAGGAACCGACGGCGAAGTTCGACCCGGTCAGCATGTGCATCATGGAGCAGTTCAACAAGGCGACGTTCGCGCAGGTTCCGCTGCGCGTGACGGGCAATGCCGAGTACCCGGTCGAGGTGCGGCAGGAATCGCTCGACATGTACAAGGTCGGCAGCGGCAAGATCTGGCGCGTGGGCAAGAAGATGCTCGGAGCCGCCATGCCGCACGCGTTCCACGTCGGCAAGCCGTTCCACGCCGGTCCCACCTGGAAGATGATGGAGGCCGGGCTGGTAGTGATGGAAGCGGCCTTCGCAGAGTAGCAGCGGGTTCAGCGCACCCCACGGCGCTGGGCAACCGGGTACGGAGCGGGGACAGGCAAGCGCCTGCCCCCGTTTCCCGTTCGCGTCAGTCGGTACCGGGCGCGGCCACCGGAGCAGACTGCAGCGAGTGGCGCGGCGGGCGCCCTCGCCCGTGTGTGACGCCCCTGGCCCGTTACATGGGCGAGGGCGCCCATGCCACCTGCCAATCACTGTATGCGAATGCTGAAAATGCTCTAGCTTTGGGTGTGGCGGACCAGTTCGCGCAGGCGGGTCTTGCGCTTCTCGTCAAGCTCGACGTTCTGTTTGAGTTCATTGCTTGGCCAGGGCATCGCGCGCGTCCGCGGGGCGCCGCCCTTGACCCTTGACGTGTCAACTCTCGTGCGGGTTTGCGTGTCGCGAACCACGCTGCGGATGCGGTCTTCCTTGTGCGCATCGAGTTCGACCGAGTCCTGCTCGTCGGCGTCGCCGCGCGGGTCGTAGTCGGAGTCCGTCTTGATGCTGCGGAGCTCGGTGAAGTTGATCAACTCGGGCCCGCCGGTGCCGAGCGGCTCATGCCCGGGATCCTTGACGAGCACGGCAGCGCGTCGCGAACTGATCAGAATGCCGAGCAACATTACCGCAAGACAGAGGAGCGGCACGGCAATCCCCAGCAAGAACTCGTAGTAGAGGTCCATGCCGAGATTCTACTCCGCGAGGAAACGTACCCGAAAACAAAACAACGAAGCCACGGGGCTTTGTGCCTTCGTGGCTTCGTGTGCCTTGCATCGATTGCGGGCGGGGCGCCCGCATCACGTCTAGCCTTCCTTCTTGTTCTTGCGGTGGTCCGGCTCGATCGGGTCCATGTTCCAGGTCTCTTCCAGCGCATCGACCTCGAAGTCCATCCAGACGCGACCTTCACCGTGCATACGCATCTCGCGCATGCCTTCCTCGAAGAAGAATTCATCTTCACCGAAGGCCGGCTTGAGTTGGTCCATCCACGTCGCCCGCTGGTCGTAGCGCGCGAAGAACACCTGGTTCACCCAGGCCGGGTCACGCGCCTGCAGCATCTTGAGCACGAACAGCTTCTCGCCGTTCACCTCGGTGACGCCGTCGACGAGCACCTTGCCCGGCGTGCAGCTCATGCTCGGGCCGCGCACGGTGCGCGCGAGCCCCGTCACCTGGCGGTAGGCCTCGGTGAAAATCATGTACGCGCGCCAGAGCGGCACCTCGAAGTAGCCTCGGGCGCCGGTGTCGCGCTCGATGAACATGTAGTACGGGATCGCGCCCAGCCCCACCTGCTTGCGCCACATGCGCGCCCAGTTGTCGGCGTTGTCGTTGACGTGGCGGATCAGCGGGGCCTGCGTGCGCACCGTGGCGCCGGCGTTGATCAGACGCTTGACCGCAAGTTCGGCGACGTCAGTGCTGAGTTCGCGCGCCAGGCTGTAGTGCGCCATGATTGCCGCTTCCTTGCCCGCGGCGCGGATTTCCTCGATCAGCTTCATCAGGTCGTCGGAATCCGGCCCGTGCGT
>JAGQRI010000250.1 GCA_020425515.1 Planctomycetota bacterium
TGATGCGCTTGAACTTTTCCTCGGCGGCGCCCCGGTCGTCGCCGGAATGGCGGTCCGGGTGCCACTTCATGGCGAGCTTGCGGTACGCCTTTTTGATCTCGTCGATCGAGGCGTTGCGCTTCACACCGAGGATTTCGTAGTAGTCCTGAAACTGCATGGCAGCCCTTTTAATACTTCAAGTTTGAAACGCACGGGGCCTGCCAAACACTTCCCTGAGGTTGTCGTGGACGCGGACGCGCGCAGGGCTACTATCGCCGACAAGGAGACCAATCATGCTTCCAAAAAACCGCGTACTTACGCCGGGCCCCACCGCGCTGCTTCCCGAGGCGCAGATCGCCCAGGCCGAGGCGTCGATGCACCACCGCACCGATGCGTTTGTGGAGCTGTTCCGCGTCGTGCGCACGGGCTTGCAGCAGCTGTTCAAGACCGAGCGCCCGGTGCTGACCTACGCTTCGTCCGGTTCCGGCGCGCTGGAGGCCTGTGTCGCGAACGCCATCGAGGAAGGCGACAAGGTCATCTGCGTCAACGGCGGCAAGTTCGGCGAACGCTGGACCAAGATGAACCGCGCCTTCGGGGCGAACGTGGTCGAACTCGAAGTCGAACACGGGCGCGCCGTTAAAGTGGAAGACGTGCAAAAGGCGCTGGAAGAAAACGCCGACTGCCGCGCCGTCTTCGTACAGGGCAGCGAAAGCAGCACCGGCACCGTGCACCCGGCCCGCGAAATTGCCGACCTGGTGGCCAAGCGCGACAACACGCTCATGTGTGTGGACGCCATCACCTGGATCGGCGCGCACGAGGTCCAGACCGACGCCTGGAACCTCGACCTCGTGGTCTGCGGCAGCCAGAAGGCGATGGCCATGCCGCCGGGGCTCGCGTTCCTGAGCGTTTCAGCCAAGGCCGAGAAGATGATCACCGAGCGCAAGGGCAACCGGCGCTTCTACTTCGACATCGCCCGCGAGCTGAAATCGCAGGCCAAGGACCAGACCGCCTTCACCCCGGCGATCAGCCTGGTGGCATCCGCAGCGGCGAGCCTGAAGTGGATCCTCGACGCCGGTGTGGACACGCTGGTGCGCAACGCGGGTGACCTGTCCGCGATGTCGCAGGCGGCCGTGGGCGCGCTCGGGCTCGAGCTGCTCAGCGACGCGCCCAGTGACAGCGTGACCGCCGTGCGCACGCCGGGCGACATGGACAGCGGTGCGGTGATCAAGGGGCTGAAGAAGGAGTTCGGCGCGATCATCGCCAACGGCCAGGATGCGCTGAAGGGCAAGATCTTCCGTCTCGCCCACCTGGGCAACTACGACTACATCGACACTATGGGTTTGATCGCGGCGCTGGAGGTGGTGCTCGCCGAAGCCGGGCTGAAGTTCGACTCCGGCGCCGGGCTCAAGGCGGCCCAGGCCGAGTACCTGAAGCGCAAGGGATAAGACAATCAAAGCCCAGCCCGCAAGGGCTGGGGTCAAGGCAGTGATAAGGGGCAAGGGACATGGCGAAAGTACTGATCTCAGCAAAGCTGGATGCGAGCGGGCCGGAAGCGCTGCGTGCCTACGAGGGCATCGAAGTCGAAGAAATCGCGCCGCTGAACGGGGCCGAGCTGATCGACAAGCTGCAGGGCTCTGCCGGGCTGATCGTGCGCAGCGAAAGCAAGGTCACGGCCGAGGTGATCGAAAAGTGCCCCGACCTCAAGGTCATCGGGCGCGCTGGCACCGGCTACGACAACATCGACGCCAAGGCCGCCGCGGCCAAGGACATCGCCGTGCTGATCGCGCCGGGCGGCAACACCGTCACCACGGCCGAGCACACCCTGGCGCTGATGTTCGCCCTGGCGCGGCACATCCCGCAGGCGAACCGCAAGCTGGTCGGCGGCGAGTGGGACCGCGGCTTCAAGGGCATCGAGCTGACCGGCAAGACGCTCGGTGTGGTCGGGCTGGGGAACATCGGCGCCGTCGTGGCCGAGCGCGCCCACGGCCTGCACATGAAGGTGATCGGCTACGACCCCGTGATCGACGAGGAGCGCGCCAAGGAAATCGGCGTGGACCTGCTGCCGCTCGACGACGTGATCAAGCAGGCCGACATCATCACCGTACACACGCCGATGCTGCCGGAAACCAAACACATCATCGGCAAGCAGGCGTTCGAAAACTGCAAGCCCGGCATGCGCCTGATCAACTGCGCGCGCGGCGGTCTGGTTGACGAAGCGGCGCTGCTGGAGGCGCTGGAGAACGGCAAGTGCGGCGGCGCGGCGCTTGACGTATACGAGAAAGAGCCGCCGGAAAAGGGCAGCCCGCTAGTGAATCACCCGAAGGTCGTCTGCACGCCGCACCTCGGCGCCAGCACCTTCGACGCACAGGTCAAAGTGGCCGAGATCATCTGCAGCAACGTCGGCAACTTCCTGACCGGCAAGGACTACATCGGCCGGGTGAATTGAAGTGATGTGGGCATCCTGCCTGCACAGTTCCGGGCATCTTGCCTGGGACGGAGGCGCGGGCGGGACGCTCGCGCCCATGCAGCCGGGACGGCCACAACACGGAGCATGCGATGAGGATACGCGCTTTCCAGGGTCTGCGTCCGCCGCAGGACAAGGCCGCGAAGGTTGCCTCGCTGCCGTACGACGTCGTGAACACGCTGGAGGCACGCAAGCTGGCCGAGGGCAACCCGATCAGCATGTTCCACGTGGTGCGCCCGGACATCGACCTGCCCGACGGCACCGACCCGCACTCCGACCTCGTCTACGCCAAGGCGCTCGAAAACCTCAAGCGCCTGCAAGCTGAAGGCGCGCTGGTCCGCGAAGACAAGCCGGTGCTGTACGTCTACCGGCAGGAAATGAACGGCCACATCCAGCACGGTGTGGTCGGCGTCTGCCACTACCAGGACTACCTCGACGACCTGATCAAGAAGCACGAGAAGACCCGCCCGGACAAGGAAGACGACCGCACGCGCATGACGCACGAGCTCAGCGCGAACCCCGGTCCTGTCTTCCTAACCTACCGCGACAACGCGAAGGTGAGCGAACTGGCGACGGAAGTCTGTAAAGGCCCGGCGTTTTTCGACTTCACGGCCGACGACGGCATCCGCCACACGGTCTGGAAGGTGGACAACCCGGACGCACTGGTTGCGGCCTTTGGCGACGTCCCGTGCTTTTATGTCGCGGACGGGCACCACCGTTCGGCCAGCGCGGCGCGTGTCGGGGCCGAGCGCGCCAAGGCCAACCCGAACCATACCGGCGAGGAAGACTACAACTGGTTCCTGTGCGTGATGTTCCCGGGCAGCGAGCTCAAGATCCTGCCGTACAACCGCATCGTGCACGACCTGAACGGCAAGACGCCCGAGCGGTTACTGGATGAATTGAAAGCCGTCACACCGGTTTCCGAAAACGCCGAGCCCGCGCCCGGCGAGCCCGGGCACGTCAGCATGTACTTGAACGGCAAGTGGTACGGACTGAAATTCGAGCCCGCGCCGGACGCCGACCCGGTCTCACGCCTCGACGTGCAGATGCTTCAGGAGCGGGTGCTGGCGCCCATGCTCGGCGTTGACGACCCACGCACCAGCGACCGCATCAGTTTCGCCGGCGGCATCCGCGGCACGGACTATTTAAAGCAGCAGGTGGATGAGGGCAAAGGCGTGGTGGCGTTCAGCATGTTCCCGGTCACGGTCGAACAGTTGATGGCCATCTCCGACGCCAACCAGATCATGGCCCCCAAAAGCACCTGGTTCGAACCCAAGCTGCGGTCAGGTTTGTTCATTCACACGTTCTGATTAGCGCCTTTGCGTTTTGCTTCCGGTTTCCGCGCGATAGACTTCGTCGAGTGCCGGGAGATCCGTATGGCTCTAAGACCAGACTGGCGTTTGCCTTTGCGCAGACCCGCAATCAAACCCAACGTGTTCACGCGCCTGATGCAAGGGGCGATTCTGGAACTCGTCCCCGGGGCCACAGTTACCCCCGGCGGTGAATTCGAGTTGGCCGTGATCTTGCCGAACGAGTTGGAGTTGCAGGTCTGGCTCGGCAACCTGTTCGGAAACCTTCCGGACGAATTCGAAGCGCGGATTGGAGAGATCGAACACTTCGTCAAAACGCTTGCGAGCACTCCGGCCGGAGACGACGTTCCGCCCCCGTCCATCGAATCCATCGTACCGCAGATCAAGGACAGCCGCTTCATCGCAGAGGTTTCGCGCCTCAGTGAGGGAAAACACCCGCCGCTGCTGTTTGAGTCGCTGGTGGCGGACCTATATGTGCTTTATGCGTGCGACTCGGAACGCGCAATCATGCCGTTGCGCGAGGACGAACTGCCGGTGATCGGCATCAGCGGTGGCGATTTGCGCGCGACTGCAATCGAGAACTTGCGCCGCATTCTGCCGCCGATCCGGGCAGAGCAGAACGATTTTGGCGGCATGCTTGTCTGCGGCGGCACCTACGAGGCCAGCATCCTTCTGCTCGACAAAGTCTGGGCGCAGATTGAAGAACAGTACAGCGGCCCGGTGCTGGCGTGTGTGCCTGCACGCGACATGCTGTTGTTCGG
Organism: Planctomycetota bacterium; assembly: GCA_020425515.1. Classification (GTDB taxonomy): domain Bacteria; phylum Planctomycetota; class UBA8742; order UBA2392; family UBA2392; genus JACKID01. The sequence continues at coordinate 4,515 of JAGQRI010000250.1, forward strand.
GAATTCCGATGACCCGCGCGCACTGGAGATGATTCAGGAGGTTGCGGCAGAGGTCGAACAGGGCGGCAGCTACCTGATCTCGCAGACGGTACTCGTGCGCCGTTACGGCCGATGGGAGGAGTTCCGCCCGGATGCGCCACCAACCTAGCGCGAAGGGTCGCCTTTGGTTTCGTTGAGTTTGACGGCTTGCTTGATGAAGTTCTTCAGGGCGGCGGCTGGAATATCCTTCACGCTCTCGACTCGCACGTGGCGCATCTTCTTGCCGGTGCCTTCGAGAAGCCCCTTGGGGTCGTCCAGCTCCGCGCCACGCCAGAAGCCGAGGTTCACGTATTTCTTGAATGCCTTCATGTAACAGAACGGACCGGACTGGCTCCAGACCGGCTGCGCCCATTTTATGGATTCTTCAGCCTTCGGCGCGGCCTTGCGCACAAGAGCCGCCAGCGCCAGCACGACGTCTTTGAACTCGCCCTGTTTGCTTGCGTAGTCTTTGACGGTCTTCGCGCTCATGGTTGGATTCTTTCGGTCAGCGGCTGACTTCCACGTACCCGTGCGGCTTGAAACCCCGTTGCTTGAAGTAGAGTTTCGGGCCGCCGTTGAGTGCGCGCTCGACGAATTCGTGAAAGTCGTTGGCTATGATCGGGGCCTTGCGGCGCGTCGGGCCGCTCAGCATGTGAACCACTTTGCCGCCCAGTTCGCGCTCAGTGCGCCCGGAGCTGACCAGGAACGCGGCGAAGCCCTTGTCGCCGAATTCGCAAAAGCGCACCAGCACGAACCCGAGCTTCGCGTCCTCGCTGCCGGCTGCGCGGGCCTTCACGTGGTCGCCGGCGACGCGGCGCAGGGGGCGGAAGAAATAGACGGGCAATTCGTCCGTCGCGTACAGCCCGCCGCCGTCGAAGCGGCGATAGAACTTGCCGAACTCGCTGGGCAGGTTCTGGAAAGACGGCACGCGGCGCAGCGAATCATCGAAGCGGTTGAAGTCCGGCATGGGCGTCAGCGGGTGCGTTTCCAGGCGCTCGACCAGCGCGCGAATCCCTGCGCGTTCCGCCACCGCCCAGCCGATACGCGGACGCAGGGCGAACGAGTCGGGGTCCTGCTCGATACCGATGAAGCCGGCCGACAGGTCGAGGTACTGCACGTCGGTCTTCGTCGCCACCCGCATCTCGACGCGCGCCAGTCCGCCGGGGATGTCTTCGCCCCGCAGCGAGTCGTGCTTGCCAGGGTTCAGCATCGGGTTGCGGTAGGCGAAATTCCAGGTGTCGGGCGACCACGTGTACGGGAACAATTGCGTGACCCAGCCGTCCATGCCTTCTTCGTCCGGTTCCTGCTCGAAGATGCAGGCCTGTTTGGTGGTGAACATGCGCTGCCAGAACTTGCGGTCGACCTTGCCCACCGATGCGCGGCGCCACTGACGGGCCAGCGGTCGCAAACGCTCGACCCACCAGCCGAGCCCGTAGTCGGACAACCTGCCGATCCGTTCCTCCAGGTGGGCCCAGTCGCCCGGTTCACCCTCGAGGGTGACTTCCGGGATGCCGCAGGCGACGCGGAGCGAGATTTCGATTTCCGGCTTCACGGCCTCGAGCAGCGCCACGTCCATGGCGAAGCGGTCGTGGTGGCTGGTGGTCGAGAAGCCGGCCTGCATCAGGTCACGCAGGTTCGGAAACAGCGAGGCGAGCTGCAGCGAGACGTCGTCGATCAGGTCGCCCCACGGGTTCTCGGGCGAGCCGGCGATGAAGTCGTCGCGCTGCATCAAGAGCTGTGGTGCGCTGTCGGCGCTTTCCAGTTCGGCGGCGTCACGGGGATGGTCGCGCAGGTGGTGTGCCAGCCCCTGCGCAATCGTCAGCCACAGCATGTCCGGCGAAAGCACCAGCGGCCTGTGTTCGAGGTAGGCGAGCCGCGTGGCGGAAACCAGCGGGTGATAGGCCACGCCGCGCAGGAACTTGCCGGCCGGGTGGCTGCACGCCTGCACCCTGGCGCCGAGCCTTGCGGCGGCGGAGTCCATGCCGTTGCAGATGCGGCGCGGCTTGTCGGCCGGTTCGACGTCCGCGACCGGGAAGGTGATCGAGCCTTCATACTGGCGCGTGATCATGGCTGCTTCCTTTGGTGCGAGTTTATCCTGCTTCGAGACAACGGGCCAGAAAATGCAAAGCCCCCGACTTGCGTCGGGGGCTGTTGTTGGTGGAGCCGGTGGGATTCGAACCCACAACCTGCCGCTTATCTGGCGCTACGGGGTATAAGCCCGCTGCTCTACCGTTGAGCTACGGCTCCGGTAGGCCGGGCTTGCCCGGCGTCAGGTTGCGGATATTCGTTGGTCGTTCATCTGTCGATTCGTTCCCATCGTGTGCAGCCCCTTGGGGCCGCCCTTGCCGCTTGCTTACGCAGCGCGCTCGCCCCTACACCGCCACGCTTTCCGGCAGGAAGGTGTGCTTGAGGTTCTCGCGTTCCTCTTCGAGCTTGCCGCTCTGCGCGTAGAAGTTGAACGGGTTGTCCCACACGACGCGCTGGATGTCCTCTTCCTTGAACCCGCGGCGGCGCAACTCGGCGACGGTCTTCGGCACGTTGGTGCAGTCGCTGGGGCCCCAGTCGGCGCTTGAGTTCAGCATCATCTTCTCCGTGCCGAACTGTTTCAAAATGTTGCTGGCGCGCTCCGGGCTGAGCTTCGTCACCGGGTACACCGTGTGGCCCGCCCAGTAGCCGGCTTCCTTGGTAATCGGGATGGTCTCTTCGTTGTTGTGGTCGATCAGGACCTTCTCGTTGTCCATGCCGACTTCCTTGCAGATGTCGATGATGCGCTTGGTGCCCTTGAACTTCTCGCGGTGCGGGGTGTGCACCATGATCGGCATGTTCGTCTGCTTCGCGAGCTCGAGCTGCTTGCGCAGGTATTCCTCTTCCGTCGGCGTGTGCGAGTCGAGCCCGATCTCGCCGATCGCCAGGCACAGCGGGTGCTTCACCCACTCCGGCAGGATTGCCATGACGTCCTTGTTCACGCGGTCGTCGTTGGCTTCCTTCGGGTTCAGGCCGATGTTGCAGTAGTGCTTGATGCCGTAATCGGCCGCGCGGGCGACCTCGTACTCGGTCAAGTGGTGGAAGTAATCGATGAAGCTGCCGACGCTCGTGCGCGGCTGGCCGAGCCAGAACTGCGGTTCGGTGATGTGTGTGATGCCGGCCGCGGCCATCTTCTCGTAGTCGTCGGTGACGCGGCTGATCATGTGGATGTGCGGTTCCCAGATACGCATGGCTTACCTCTCGTGTTCGCGGGCGACGCGGGCGTCGCCCCTACCAGTTGGCTGACGGTTTCTGGCGAAAAGGAGCCAGACCCCGTCGGCAAAGCATTCTGCCATTAAGTACGCCGAAGTGGACGCCTGCTGACGTGTTTTCCACAGTTGCCGACCCGTAAAAAACCCGCATTTCGTCTCAACAAATCGTGATTAATGGCGATAATGCACACCCACTCGGCGGGCAAAACGATGCGAAACCTCTACGTAGTCATTAACGGGCAACGGCGCGGGCCGTTCAATGAAGCCAAGGTGCGTGCGGGTCTCAAGGCCGGCAAGCTGAAGATGGACGTCGAGCTGGTCGACGCCGACACCGGCGACCTGGTGCTCGCCGACGACCTGATGGGCGGCGGGCAACCCCAGCAACCGCAAGCGCCCCAGCAGCAGGGCGGCGTCAATTACGGGCGCCAGCAGCAGCCCCGCATGCCGCAGCGCCGCGGGCAGCCCTCGATGTACACGCAGAACGCCGCCCAGCAGTCGGCGCAGTGGAACGGCGGTGGGTACGGCGCGCCGCCGGGCAACCCGCAATACAACCAGCAGTACGGCGGGGGCTACAACCCGTACGGCTACCAGCAGCAGTACGCGCCGCCCAAACCCAGGGGCATGAACCCTGGGCTCCTTCCGCTCATTGTTTCGTTTGTCTGCTGGCCGATCGGGCTGGTCGGCGGGATAACAGCGCTGAAGAGGGCCAGGAATGAGGGCTTCAGCGAAGGGTTGGCCTGGGCGGCGATCATCGTCAGTATCATCGGCGCGTTCCTTGCCATCGCAAGAATCGGCATGATGGCAGGCGGCCCGCATCACTAGCGCATTTTCATGGTTCGCGTTCGGCTGATTCGCGTGGCACAGGCAATCTTGCCTGTGGGGCTGAGCGAAGCGAGGCCCAATCCGTCGCGGCAGCAGCGCCGCGACCACAGACAGGATTGTCTGCGCCACGCGTCTGTTGCTTCTGCAAACTGCTCTAGCGTTCGCCGACGATTCTCAGGTTGCCGTGGCCGATCTGGGCGATGGCCTTGAGCGCGCGGCTGTCGGCCTCGCCGATGCCGATGCAGTGGATCTCGCATTTCCGGAACAGGTTCATGCGCGTGAAGTCGTCCAGCATGTGGCGCTCGTCCACGTACGGCCCGTAGAAGTGCAGTTCGCTGTGTTCGCCGCCGCCTTCGTCAGCACCGTAACCTGATTCCGGGTCGCCGGCGACGTCGTCGCTGTCGGTGCTGTCGA
>JAGQRI010000251.1 GCA_020425515.1 Planctomycetota bacterium
GGGTCCTTCGGCTCATCAGCCTTGTCTTCCTTTTCTTCCTTCCACTTCAGCAGGGCTTTGCCGTCAGTACCGAAGGCGGACAACGCAACGACGTAGTCACCGGATTGCATCTTAATCATGCCGCCGAACCAGCCATTGTCGGCCATCCACACCTTGCTTTCCGTGCCGTCATAGGTTGTCGTGGTGACCTTGCCGCTCCACTTGCCGCCCGCAAGTTCCATGTCGGCGAAATCCTCGGTCTTGGATTCGAACTCCGGCTCTCCATCGTCCGCGTCGTTGCTTTCCGGCATCTCCATGACCTTGACTTCCTGCCCCTCATCGCCGGGCTTGGCGATCCAGGCCTTGGTCACGTTCGCTTTGCCCATTTCAACGGTCAGGTCGACCTTGTAGCCAAGGACGTAGTCCGAAACCATGTATTCAGAGTCCATCTTGAACTCGCACTCAATGATCGCTGTGTCACCATCGACTTTGGCCACGTTCCAGCGATTTGTCATTTTCATGCCGTTCAGGTCGCTGACGGCTTCCCAATACTGGCCGGCCTCGGGGTTTTCGTGAACGGTGACCCAATACATCGCCTTCTGTGTGCCATTCAGATACATGTCGATGGTGGACTGGGTAACGTCCATCCTGTCCAGCTTGGGCGCCGGCTCACCGGGGCCGAAGCTCGGTTGCTGCACGCTGCCAGTGAAGCCGCAAAGCAGGACGACCAGCAGCAAGAGAAGCGGTGCCGTGAATTTCATGCGGGTCTCCGGAGGGGGTCAGGGTCGGCCATTCTAACGTCCCGTACGTGACATGGGGCAAATGAAAACCGGCGCGGTTGCCCGCGCCGGTAATCGAAACTGCCAGGCTGATGACTACTCAGCGCCCTTCAGCAGGGGCTCAGCGTCGGTGCCGTACTTGGTCAGTTCGGTGACGTAGTCGCCGGACTGCATCTTGACCATACCACCGAACCAGCCGTTGTCGGCCATCCACACCTTGCTCTCGGTGCCGTTCATGTTGGTGGTGGTCACCTTGCCGGCCCAAGTGCCGTCGGCCAGGGCCAGGTCGCTGAAGTCTTCAGTGGTGCTTTCAACTTCCGGAGCGCAGCCGCCACAAGTGGCTTCCGGCATCTCCATGACTTCGATGGCGGTGCCATCTTCGCCGGGCTTGCCAACCCAGGCCGCGGTGACGTTCACGCCGCCCGCTTCAACACTCAGGTCGACCTTGTAGGCGATAACATAGTCGGAGACCATGTATTCGCTGTCCATCATCTGTTCCTGCTCGATGATGGCAGTGTTGCCGTCAACCTTGCTGACCTGCCAGTGCGTGGTCATCTTCATGCCGCTCATGTCACTGCTGGTTTCCCAGTACTGACCGGCTTCCGGGTTCTCGTGAACCGTGACCCAGTACATGGCCTTCTGGGTGCCGTTGACGTACATGTCGATGGTGGACTGGCTGTTGTCCATCTTGCTGCTGCCGCTGCAGCCGCCGCTGCACTCGCCGCCGCAGCCACTGCCGTCATCGCTGCCACCGGTGCTGCCACAAGCGGCCAGAGCGATCACGCCTACAAACATGAGAAACGCGAAAACCTTCTTCATAATCAACACTCCTGAAGATATTGGAATGGTTCTTGAGCGACTATGCTCCCCCCAATTGAGGAAGGGAAGTCTAGGCAGGCCAAACAGCAAAGGCAATAGCCAAACTGTACGAAACTGACAGAATTGTGACGTAGCTCGATTCCGCCTAGCAACTACTAACATGCCGCACAGTCAGCACTTACATACAGGGTCCCTGCAGCCCGGCGATCCACGCGAGGGATACCGCTGGCTTTCCGCTCCCGGCGCGGCGGCGATCTCTTTACTCCTCCTTCACACCTCTACACACCGTGAGATTTTCGGCGGCGCGCTCGCCGGTATCGCCAACATACCCCAACGGGTCTGGCTGAAAAATTCCGGCACCGAGGTTATCGACGAAGCGATGGCCTGCACCTGCGCGGAAGGCCTGCTGCTGACCCTGCACGGTGGACCGGCCGTGCGCCGCGCCGTCGAGCGCGAATTGCAGCGGGCCGGGCTGGCGCCGATGACGATCAAACATCGAGGATTCGCCCGTCGGGCGCTGGCGCTGCTCCCGCAGGCACGTGGCGCGGCGGCAGTCAGCATGGTGCTTGAGGCCGCCGGTCAGGCTGACGTACTGCGTGCCACACTCGACAACCCGGCCGGCATCCCGCAGATACTGGAGGAAACCGCATCCGCGCGCTTCCTTTTTGAGCCGCCGCGTATCCAGTTGTGGGGAAGTGTCAATGCTGGCAAGTCGAGTCTGCTGAATGCCTTGTGCGGACGCCCCCTCGCTGCGACGGGCGATGAGCCGGGGCTGACCCGGGATGTAATTGAAGGGCGAGTCGAGCACGCGGGTTTCGAGTTGCGGTTGTTCGACGCCCCGGGGAACTGGGCCGACGCAAGAGGGCTGGACGCAGACGCGCAACAGTTGGCCCGACGCTGGCGCGATGAGGCCGACCTGGTGCTAGAACTGCTGGCGCCCGGCGGCCGACAGCAACTGCAGGGGTCTCTCGCTGTGAACGGCAAGGCCGACAAACCGGAGGAGGAAGGGGTCAGTATCCGGCGCCCGGAGACGCTGTCCGCTTTGAAGCAACGCCTGGTCGATCACTTCTTCGGACGCCTCCGCTCGCTGCCGCCGGAACGCCGCTTCGCCGTGGACCCGACGCTACGGGCCGATCTGCGAGAATTGGCCGGAGGGGCTGTCACAAAGGAGAGCTTGGCGGGAACTTGGTTCGATTAGACTTGCACCCTCAGGGTCCGAAAATCACACTCTGCCCCTTTCATTGTGGAAAACCCCGTGACTGAAACCGTCCTCCAGCCCGCTCAGGCCATCCAGGCCGAGTTACAGCGCCTCGCAGGCGATATTGTCGCCCGCAGCGAGGTGCCGCCATTGCTGGTGGGCATACGCACCCATGGTGTACCGCTGGCGCAGAGGCTGGCTGCGGAAATTGCCGCGGCAGGCCGGCAGGCGCCGAAAGTCGGCGCCATCGACATTACACTGTACCGCGATGACCTGGCCGGACGCAGTCTGCCCCAGGTTCACGGCAGCGACATCCCGTTCGACCTTGAAGGAAGGCGCGTCGTGCTGGTTGACGATGTGCTGTTCACCGGGCGCACCGTGCGCGCAGCCCTGACTGTACTGGCCGACTACGGGCGCCCCCGCCGCGTTGAGCTTTGCGCGCTCGTGGATCGTGGGCTGCGCGAGCTGCCGATCTGCGCGGACTACACCGGGTGGAAGATAAAAACGACCGACGAGCAGAAAATCCGGGTCCAGATCGGCGAGAAACCGGCCGACAGCGACCGAGTGGTCCTGATCGACTGACCTTCAGGGGCCCTGCGGCGCCCACGGGCGGCAGCGCTGCAGCCGGCAGGTCATACGTGGCGTGTCGTCACCCGCCACCGGTTCGCCCGGGCCACGCCAGAAAGCGGTAAAGAGCAGGGTATCCGGGGCTTCCTCGACGAATGTAACCGAGATCCGGTTTCCCGACTGGGAGTCCCCGCTCAGGGCCATGACGCCTTCGTCATCCGGCATGAGTTCAAGCAGCAAAGGCCCGTGGATCGTTGAATAGGCCAGCGCACGAAGCACACCCGACGGCGCCGGCGCCAGCATCGAGCGCACGCCGTGGAACATCACCGACAACGAGGTATCGAACGCTTCGAAGTGCATCTCCAGCCCGGTGCCGTCCAGCGCGAGGCTGAATGTCTGCCGGATCAGCGTCTTCTGTCCGGCCTGGGTACCGCCCTCGCCGGTCCAGGTTCCAACCCAGCGCTGATAATCGGCAACTCGTGGGGTCACGAGTCTCCCTCCACATAGTGAGCGACACGCTTCATACGGGTGTAGGTGCGCGGGCGGTCGTCATGGCTGGTGTAACCCTCCCAACGGCGGCTGCTGAGCGTGAACTCATCGCCCAGGACGTTCATGGTTACGTCCATGACTTCGTTGCCGGGCAAAGGCCCCTGCAAAGACAGCACCTCAGGGTCGTCCGGCGTTTCGTGCAGGATGGCAAATCCGAAGTAGTTTCCGTAGATGTTGTTCACCACTCGCCCGCTGCGATCGAGCGAGAAGTAGCCCCAACCGCGCGTGATAGACCGGCTGCTCTCGATATCGAATGCCACCGTCTCAACCTGGATGGCCTGACCACCGAACACCGGCGTGAGGGTGAACTGCATCAGTGCCTGGTGACCCTCGGCGAAATCGACCCGGCCACGCCAGGTGCCTAGCCAGTGGGCAAATCGACTCAGCAGCGGCGTGGTCATGCGGGCAGACTACCACGGGTTGTTGCGCCAACAAAGATCAGCGTCTTGCAACGTCGGGCATGGGTGCGCCGGGCTTCCAGATCGTAACTCGCCGCAGCAATCCATTGACACCCTGGACTTCTTCAGACGCGGCGCCCGCACCCACGGGACGCCAGATCGCGCTAAGCTGCATGTGATCGCGGTCCTGCGGCAGCATAGTGACAGTCAGCTTGACGCCTTCGTCCGTAACGCCGGTCAGTGCCAGCACGTCTTCGTCGTCGGGCGTCTGCTCGAGTTGCACGAGGCCGAAGCGCGTGGAGAAGCTCAGGGTTTTCAAGCTGCCGTCCAGGTCCGGCGCGAGGACGGTGCGTACCCCGTACACGAGCTGCATGCCCGCGGGCTCGTAGACTTCGAAGTCCATCGAAACCGCCCGACCCTCGAAGATCGGGCAGATCTCGTTCCGCATCAGGGCTGTGGCTGTCTCATTGAACGAGGCCTGCCCCGTCCAGACCCCGGCCCAGCGCGCAACGCTGCGAAGCATCCGGTTCACGGCGCCTCCGGGGGTTCCAGACCGACGCGTGCCAGGCGTGAAACCGTGCGGATGGGGGCATCCTCACCGAGACCGG
>JAGQRI010000252.1 GCA_020425515.1 Planctomycetota bacterium
CCGCAGGACTTCGAAGGCGCAGGGCGTAGACAACGACAGTGACAGACCGGCGCGGGCCAACTGCCCGCGCCGGTCTCATTTGCACCACTTGACGCGCCGCACCCCTGCGGGATGATTCAGCCATGGCAAGACGAGCGGTATTCCTGGACCGGGACGGCACGATCAACGTGCAGGTCGGCTATTGCGGCGACCCGGGCAAGATCAAGCTGATCGAGGGCGCGGCCCATGCCGTGCGCAAGTTGAATGACCTCGGGCTGCTGACGATCGTGGTCACCAACCAGAGCGCCGTCGCCCGCGGGCTGATCACCGAGGAGCAGGTCCGGCGGGTCAACGCCGAAGTCGCGCTGCAGGTGGCGCGCGAAAGCGGCGGGCGCTTCGACGCGTTCTACTATGCGCCGTTTCACCCACACGAGGGCGACGACCCGCGCTACACCCGGGATTCCGACTGGCGCAAACCCGGCGGCGGTATGCTGCGCCAAGCCGCAATCGACTTCGACATCGACCTGCCGCGCAGCTTCCTGGTAGGCGATGCCGACATCGACCACGAGGCCGCCAAGGACGCCGACCCGGCCATCATCACCTTCCAGGTGCCCAGCGACTACGCGGGTGACGTTGCCGACCATGAAGTTCACAGCCTGCTTGACGCAACCAACCGCATCGCGGCGATGCTGATGGAAAGCGCGGAATGATTCCATAATCACGCCGGTTTGATAGATTCAGGCTCGCTTACTGGCCTTTGTTTTCAACCATTGAAGGGATTGCCATGCGGATTCGCATGATGCTGATTGCACTCGCCGCCATGGGTGTGCTGCTGTGCGCGTGCCATTCAACGCACACGAAAGAGGACACCAACAAGGAAGACGCCTGCGCCGGCAACAATGAACCGGCAGACAACGCGGACGCGAACAACGAGTCCAAATCACCCGAAGACGAAGAGTTCTGCCTGCTGCCGCCGGATGCCCGTCCCGAAGGCCTGGCTGGCAAGATCGCGGTCGGCGACACCCCTCCTGACTTCAAGCTGAAAGACCCCAACACCGGCAAAGAGGTGATGCTGAGCAGCCTGAAGGGCAAAACCGTGCTGCTGTTCTTCTGGGCGTCATGGTGCCCGTATTGCAAGAAGGCATTCAGCGCCGACGGGCCGATGAACGCGCTCACCAACGACGCGGTCAAACCCGACAGCGGACTGATCATCATAAACGTGGGCACCGACGTGGACGACACCGAGGTCAGCCAGGAAGCCTTCCTGAAGACCAACGGCGTCAAGTCGATCAGTACCCACGACGACGACGGCCTCGAGAAGAAGTACGGCGTGCTCGGCATTCCGACCGCGGTCGTGATCGGGCGTGAAGGGAAGATCATCACCTTCGGCAGCTATCGCCCCAAGGAGTACCGCGAACCGCTGCTCGAATACCTGAAGCAGGAATGTGTGTCGAACCCGGAAGGCAGTTGACCGGCATCCATGAGCGACGAACCGATCTTCAACCGCGGCGAGCTCGGCCCTTACCTGATTGAGCGCAAGCTCGGGCAGGGGGCCATGGGCGGCGTGTACCTCGGCAAACACAAAGTGCTGGAGGTCCACCACGCCATCAAGATGATCCACTCGCGGCTGCTGGCCGACAAGACCGCCGTCGAGCGCTTCCTGCGCGAGGCACGCAACACCGCGAAGATGAAGCACATGAACATCGTGCAGGTGGTCGGCGCCGATCTGGTTGACGGCGTCTACTACCTGGCGATGGAGTTCGTCGAGGGCAAGACCCTCGAGCAGATGATGCGCAACCCCGGGCTCACGGTGCACGACGCCGTGCGCTACGTGCACATGGTCGCGAACGCGCTGCAGTACGCCCACTCGCGCGGCATCATCCACCGCGACATCAAGCCGCAGAACATCATGGTCAACGAGGAAGACGTGGCCAAGCTGATGGACTTCGGGCTGGTGCGCGACATCGAACCCGCCGAGCCCGGCACCGAGGCCGAGCAGCTGACCATGGCCGGCTTCATCATGGGCACGCCGCAGTACATGCCGGTCGAGCAATGGAACGGCGAAAACGTCGATCACCGCAGCGACATCTACGCGCTGGGCGTGACGCTGTACGTCGCGCTGACGGGCAAGGTGCCGTTCCCCGGTAAGTCGCCGCGCGATATCTTCCGCAGGGTGCTGACGTCCGAGGCCATTGACGTGCGCACCCACAACTCGGAGATCGACGACGAACTGGCCGCGATCGTGCACAAGGCCATCCAGCCGGAAAAGGACGACCGCTACCAGAGCGCCGGTGAATTTGCCGTGGCGCTCGAATCGTGGTGGGACCAGCACCCCTACCAGGGCACCAGCCTGTTCAAGGCGCCGGTGATGGACGAAACCCGAAGCAGGGCCGGGCTCGAAACCTCCGGCCCCGTCTCTACGCGCGCCGTACTCACCCATCACAGCTCGATGAACGACTCCGCGCCGACAGCCAGCGGCGGCGGCAAGGGACCGGTATTCGCGATCGTCGGCTTGGCAGCGATCCTGGCTCTGGTTGCCGGCGGCTGGTTTCTGTTCGGCAACAAGGGAGGCGGCGGCAACACCGCGCCCGGCAACACACCCGTCGTCGCGCCGCCGGTGTTCGAAATCGAAATCGCGGCTGATGAAGCAACCGAGGCCAATCCCCTGGCTGTGTCGTCGTCCACATTCAGTGTTCCGGGCAAAGGCAACGCGACACTGGACGGCAAGCCGTACGAATTCGGTAGTGCCTGCGAGCTGAGCCCGGGGATGAACGAACTGGAGGTAGCGCCGGCGGCGGGCGGGGCAGGCCGGAAACTGTTTGTGCTGCTCGACACCGAGGCGCCGGTGCTGGATCTGCCGGTGCTGGGCGAGTTGCAAAACAACATGCTGCCGACCAGGGAGAACCGCTACACGCTTAGGGGCAACGTAAGCGACAAAGGCTGCGGACTGGAAAAGCTGAAGCTGGAATTGAGCGTCAACAAGGACAACTTCACGCTGCAACCGGACAAGGACGGCAATTTCGAGCAGCCGTTCAAAGTCGAAAACAGCGACCTCGAGATCACGCTGACCGCGGAGGATCGCGCCGGCAACCGCTCGGAGCCGGTCAACTTCTGGATCATTCCCGACCGTGTCACGCTGGGTTTCACAGAGGACTGGGAGCCGGAAGGGCTTTGGGTGACGACCCGCGAATTCGATGTCGCGGGCAAGCTGACCAAATCGCGTGGGGTAGTGCTCAAGGTGGACGGCACGAACACGCCGGTCGCCGATGACGGCAGCTTCCGCGCGACCGTCACCCGCGAGCCCGGCGCGCACGAAATCAAGGTCGAGGCCGAGGACTGGCTCGGTGGCAGGCAGTCGACGTCACGCAAGGTTTTCGTCGACCTGGAGGGACCGACGCTGACTCTCGAAGCGCCGGAGACCATTCGACTGAAGAAATTGCCGGGCAGCGTCAAGGTCAAGATCGGCATCGACGACCCCAACGGCGCGACCCTGACCGTCAACGGTGATGACGTCAAAGTCGGCGATGACATGAGCGTCGAGATACCGCTGAATGGGTTCGGCGACGTGAAGGTCGCGGCACAGGTGAAAGACCCCGCGGGTCGCGGCGACCGGCGCGAAGTCACGATCCATGTCCTGAAGCTCGAGTACGAACTGATCGGCAAAAACAAACAGGGCTATCGCGAATTCAATCGCCTGGTCGACGACATGGTGATGGTCGAGGTCCCCGGCGGCGAGTTCACGCGCGGCGACCCCCACGGCGACCTGCAGGACGCCGACCCGCAGAAGATCAAACTGAGTGCTTTCCTGATCGCCAAGTATGAAGTGAGCAACAAGCAGTACGCGACTTTCCTGACCGCCAAGAAAGTGTCCGCCGCTGACGTTGCCGCCAGGGGTTGGCTGACCAAGGACGAAGAGGGGCGCTACGCGGGACTGGTTCCCGACGGAACTACCTGGATGCCGGCGCCCGGCATCGCAAGGCTGCCAGTCGTCAACGTCACGTGGCGCGGGGCGCATGCCTACTGCGACTGGGCTGACCCGAACTCGGGCGAACTGCCAACAGAAGCGCAGTGGGAGTACGCGGCGCGCGGAACCGACGGGCGCGACTATCCCTGGGGCAACGCCAACCCGACAAACGCGCTGGCCAACTTCTTCCCGAACCGCGAAGCTATCGTCGACGTACAGAAGTACGCCGACGGCGCCTCACCCTTCGGCGTCTACAACCTGGCCGGGAATGTCGAGGAGTGGTGCCTGGACTGGTACACAGAGGGCAGCTACCGGCTTCCCGACCAGAAAGGCACGGACCCGGCCGTGCGAGAGCTGCCCAGCGGCTTTGACAAGCGGGTCGTACGCGGCGGCAGTTTCCTGTCACCGATTGCGAAAACGCCCAAGGCGAACATCATGGACACTGATCCGGGCAACCTGCAGGCATACGCCCGCGCGCGCCGCCTGCCGGATACCGGCGCCGTCGACCGCGGTTTTCGACCCGCCGCGGGCGTCCCCGCCGAATAGCCCGGCCTACTCGTTCATGCAGCACTTCTTGTATTTCAGCCCGCTGCCGCAGGGGCAGGGTTCGTTGGGGCCGACCTTGATGGTGGGCTTGCGGACCTGCTGCTTGAGCAAGTGCGCCGTAGCGGTCACGCGTGCGTAGCTGCCAAGTGCACCGCCGCCGCTGAGCCGCCCGCTGGATTCGCAGAACGCCAGGAAGTCTTCCAGCAGGTCCGGCACCTGTTCCTTCTCGGCCTGCTCGAGTTGCAGCGGGCCCAACCCGATGGCCACGCCGTCACGAATGTTGAACTCTTCCAGGTCGGCCGGCGCGACTTCGCTGCCGCAGGCGTTGTCGAGGAACGCCACCAGCACGGCGGCACAACGATCACCGAAGCCGCGCGCGCGGATCTCGCCGGTGGTGCTGGTCAGGTATTCGCTGACCCAGTGCTCGATGGTTTCCGTGAATTCACCCATGGCTATATACTGGCGCGCCCTGATGGAAATACCAGACATCGACGAAGCCACTCGGCCGGCACCGCCCAAACCCGCACTGCGCAGGGGCGTGGAGTTTGTCTACTACCTGCACCTCGCGGCCATGCCGACCCTGCTGCTGCTGGGGATTATCTTCGTTTCCGACGACCTGCGGGCGGCGTTCGTCCGGTTCAATGAAGCCGGTGGGTTGCTGACGCCGGTGGCCAAGTTCTCCGCGTTCCTGGCCTGCATCATCACTGTCTCGATGGCGCTAGCACGTTGCACGCCGCCTCGCAGCAGCCTGATCGCGATCCTGCTGATCATCGATACGCCCCTTATGCTGATCGCCGCCAGCTACGCCACCGGGCACGTCACCACCGACATCCTGCTGTACGAGGGTCTGGCCGAAATGGCCGCCGTCACGCTGGCCATGATCCCGCTGCCGTTCACAGGCACCAAGGAGGAAGCCCCGAAAAAGGGCGCTACCGCCGCACGCATGGCCTCCGTGGCGATGGTGCTGTTCGGCGCGTTCTACTATTTCGTCGGTGCTTCCCTGACGCTCGCATGGGCCGACGACTGGTCCAGCCTGGTCGTCATGCTGGTGGCCGTCGTGTGGAGCGCAGGCTGCTACTACCGGCTGGCCCGCACCGTCGAGGTAAACCCGGCCAAAGGCATGTGGGCGGGCGCGGCGATCACAGTGCCGATCTTCGGCGGGTTTTTCGTGCTGGTGTTCTACGGCATCTTCAAGGGCATCACGCAATGACAGACGCGCCCGCCGAACCGTCGTCGGAGAAGTTTCCCGCCCTGACGCGCGGTGCGCACCACCTGTACTACCTCTACGCCGCGCTGGTGCCGACGCTGGCCGTGATCGGGCTGCTGAATCTTGAGGGCAGCCCGGCCGCGAACGTCAGTGCGCTGTTTGCTGTGCCGGTGCTCGGCTGGGTGCTGCGCGCCGGGCTGATGTTCGGCATGTTGATGTACATCGCACTCGCGATCATTTTCTGCACGCCGCCGCGAAGCCCGCTGGTGACGCTGTTCGTTGTGTTCGACGTTCCGGTTCTTGTGTTCCTCGGCTCATTGGCAGGGCAGGGACCGCCGGACTTCGACGTGCTTGCGTACGACGGGTTGATTGAGACCGTCGGCGCGTGCCTTGGTATGGTCCCCGGACAGTTCATCGGTCAGTCCCTCACGGGCCAAAGCGGCAAGAATCTGGGAAAGGACCTGGCGCTGCTTGGCGCATTTGCCGCCGCGCCGGTTGTAATCCTGGGCGCGCTGCTCATCGGGCTGGCGGAAGACGGCGCATGGCTCGGGTTGGTCACGGGCGTGATCGCCACCGGCTGGAGCATCCGCAGCTACGCCCGCCTGCGGGCCGCCAGAAAGACACACGAGCCGAACTGGGCCTGGATGATCATCGGCGTGATTGGCGGGCTCGCCGGCGGTGTCGCCTTCGCCGTCATCTCCGCCAACGGCTAGAACCTGAAAATGAGTAAAGAACCCCAGCCGCCAGTCAAGGAAAGCCCGCAAGGCCTGACGCGCTGGGTGCACCGTTTCTACTACGTGTACATGATGGCTGTGCCGAGCCTGGCCATCCTTGGGCTGACGCAGCTCACGGGGCATCCGGCTGAAAACGTGGGCATGCTCTTCTCGCACACGGCGCTTGCCTGGCTGGTCGGTATCGCTTTGTTCATCGGCACGCTTACCTATATCGCGCTGGCAACCGAGTTGGTACGCCCGCCCTCAAGCAACCTGCACACGCTGTTCCTGATCCTGGACACGCCCGCGCTGGTGTTCCTCGGCGCGCTGGCGGGGGGCTCGCCGGAGTTGGACATCCTCGCGTACGACGGGCTGATCGAGGCGCTGGCGGCCGTGCTTGCGCTGATCCCGATCCAGTTCACCGGCTCGATCCGCATCCCGGCCAAGAGCGGCAGCGACATCCCCAAGGCCATGCTGCTGGTGCTGCTGTTCGGCGCCGGACCGGCGGCGTTGCTGATCGCGATGCTGGTCGGGCTGGCGCAGGAAGGCTCGTGGTTCGGCATTGTTGCGGTCACCGTAGCCGTCGGCTGGAGCACCTGGTCGTACTACCGCCTGCTACGCTACGCGAAGTCCAACACGGAGAACTGGGGCTGGGTGCTGATCGCGCTTCTGATCGGCGCACTGACCGGCGCGGCGTATGGCATCGTCTCTGCCAACACCTGAAATCGCAGCCGAATCCAACGGACTTTGCTAAATTGCGCGGCGAAGCCGTACCCGAAAGGACGCCATGAAAGCCGAATGCAATGAGGCCATCGACGCCGCGACATCCCTCGGCGCGAGCTACGCCGACGTGCGCATCATCAACTACCGCCGCGAGGCCGTCGCCCTGCGCAACGGCACGCCGAGCAACATCAGCAGCAGCGACACATTCGGCGCCGGCGTGCGCGTGATCGTCAACGGCGCCTGGGGCTTCGCGAGCACCAACCAGGTGGACGCCGCGAACCTGAAAGCAGCCGCGCAGCGCGCCGTCGAGATCGCCAGGGCCAGCGCGCAGGTGAAGAAGCAGGACGTGCGCCTCTCGCCCAAGCCGGCGGTCGAGGACATCTGGTGCACGCCGTTCACCATCGACCCGTTCAAGGTCAGCCTGGAAGACAAGCTCGGGCTGCTGCTGCAGATCGACACCATCCTGCGCAAAAAGCCCGAGATCAAGGTCGCCAGCGCCAGCATGCAGTTCGCGCGCGAGAAGCAGTGGTACATGGACAACGAGGGCTGCTTCATCGTGCAGGACCTGCTGCGCAGCGGCGCCGGCTACAGCGCCACGGCCGTCGGCAACGGCGACGTGCAGATCCGCAGCTACCCGCAAAGCTGGGGCGGCAACCACAAGTGCATGGGCTACGAAATCGTGCACTCGTACGACCTGCTGGGGAACGCCGAGCGCATCCGCGATGAAGCCATCGAGCTGCTGACCGCGCCCGAATGCCCCAGCGGCAAGAAGGACTTGATCCTCGACGGCCCGCAGCTTGCGCTGCAGATCCACGAAAGCGTCGGCCACGCCAACGAACTGGACCGCGTACTCGGCTTCGAGGCCAACTACGCCGGGCGCAGCTTCATGCTGCCCGAGCTGCACAACCAGGGCGGCGGCTTCAAGTACGGCAGCGAGCACGTGAACCTGGTGGCCGACTGCACCGTGCCGGGCGGGCTCGCGACCATCGGCTACGACG
>JAGQRI010000253.1:0-19074 GCA_020425515.1 Planctomycetota bacterium
GGTTCGAATCCCGGCGGGCCCACCATATTTCAAGCGGTTTCTGGCCGCATCCCCAGAATCATGTACCGGCGGATGTACCGGCTTCGATTTCTACCGCCGCGCGGAGCGACGCGTCGGCGCGGTAGGCCACCTGCTTGTTCATTGCGTGAAAATCGGCATTGGGAATTTTCGCACGGCTCGCTATCTCTGAGCCAGGTCACGCACCCCCAACGATCGCCAGCGAACCCACAAGAGAACCAGATATGTCTGCCAGGGTCTTCCCCAATAGTTCGACGCCCGTAGTCCACACCGCACAACTCGCCGAAATTCCGGCACACTAAGCAGTGCGTGGTTCCTCCATGCTGGCTATTTTCCTCGATCTGCCCAAGACTCGCGGGAAATGTCGCGTGTGGTTGTAAACTGGCCTACCGATCCAATGAGGGGCTTCAAGTTGACGCAAGACGACGCACAAATTCATGCCAGTGAAGGGACGGCACAGTTCACAACTACGCAGCCGGACCTTCTGGCGGTCGCAGAGGCGTCGAGAATTTCCGCCTTCGGCGAACTCGAGGCGAAGCACCGCTCTAAATTCGGTCAGTTCGGCACACCAATCCCGGTTGCAGTACTAATGGCTTCGATGTTTGGTGAGCTTCCCACGGAGATTCGTCTGCTGGATGCCGGCGCGGGTGTTGGCTCGCTGACTGCCGCATTTGTTGCAGAGGCACTTCAACGAAGCAACGCACCAACAAGCATCCACGTCTCTGCCTACGAAATCGAGCCGGTATTGGCGGGTGCTCTCGCCGAGACTATGGACGCCTGCCGTGAGGCGTGTGAGCAGGCCGGCATCCGTTTTTCTTCGGAGATCATCCAAGAGGACTTCATCGAGGCTTGCATGTTGGATGCCCAAGAGGGTGCATTCACCGGCGCTCGGACACGCTACAACTGCGCGATCCAGAACCCTCCCTACAAGAAGATCAACAGCAAGTCCGATCATCGTCGGCTGCTTCGCGGCCTCGGCATCGAGACAAGCAATCTCTATTCGGCGTTTGTAGCGTTGACCATCCGCCTGCTTGAAAAGGAAGGCCAGCTGGTCGCCATCACTCCCCGCAGTTTTTGCAACGGTCCTTACTTCAAGCCATTTCGTCGTGAGCTTCTTTCGGCAGTGTCGTTGCGGCGTATTCACGTATTCGAAGCTAGAGACGTTGCGTTTGGCGAAGACAGCGTGTTGCAGGAAAATGTGATCCTGTACGGTGTGCGAGGGGAAGCACCGCCGGCGCACGTCACCGTGTCCGCGTCCACCGGAACGGAAGCAGACGCCCTCACTACGCGAGACGTTCCCTATCAAGAGATCGTGCCTCCGGGCGAGGACTCGTTCATCCACGTGCTGCACGATGAAGTGAGCGACCATGTAGTTTCGCGCATGAATGAACTGGACGGAACGCTCTGGACGCTGAACCTAGAGGTGTCCACGGGGCGAGTAGTCGATTTCCGTTCACGAGAGCATCTGAAATCAGACCCCGAGCCGGGATGTGCGCCTTTGCTGTATCCCGGCCACTTCTCGAACGGCTTCATCCGCTGGCCAGTAACCGGCAGCAAGAAGCCCAATGCACTAGCCTCGACGCCGGAAACGCAGGAGCTTCTTTTCCCGTCTGGCTGGTACGTGTTGGTGAAGCGATTTTCCGCCAAGGAAGAACCGCGCCGGGTCGTTGCTGCGGTCGTGTCTCCAGCGAGCGTAGGCAACGTGCCTTTTGCCGTAGAGAATCACGTCAACGTCTACCACCGGAAGGGCAGCGGGCTGCCGGAAGACCTGGCGAAGGGGCTCGCTGCGTTCCTCAACTCAACGCTGCTTGACTTGTTTTTCCGCCAGTTCAGCGGACACACACAGGTGAACGCGACCGACCTGCGAGGTCTCAAGTACCCCAATGAAGTGCAACTGCTGGCATTGGGGAAGAGCATTGGTGACAGCTTCCCGGCGCAAGACGCCTTGGACGAAAGCGTGGAAAGGGCACTGCTCAAGATGGCAAAGAAGCGAGGAAGCACAGAACGGATCGGGCCGGACCCGGTGAAAATCAAGAGGCGCGTTGAGGAAGCCCAAAGCGTTCTCAAGCAGCTAGGATTTCCCAAGGCACAAGCAAATGAGAGGTCGGCCCTCACGCTTCTGGCGCTGCTTGACCTCAAGCCAACTCAACCGTGGAAGGACGCCGGCTCGCACTTGCTGGGCATCACGCCGATCATGGACTACATGAAGGCGCACTACGGCAAGAACTACGCCCCGAACTCTCGGGAGACCGTCCGCCGGCAGACGATCCACCAGTTCTTGGAGGCCGCTCTCGTTACGCAGAACCCTGACGACCCAACGCGCCCGACCAACAGCGGAAAAAACGTCTACGAGATCGAAGCGCGAGCATTGGCGCTAGTTCGCACCTTCGGAAGCAGTTCATGGGACGCCAAACTAAAGACGTACCTCTCCGACGTGGGCACCCTTCGCCACCGCTACGCCCAAGAACGCGAGATGCACCGCATCCCGGTGAAGCTATCGGATGGCACCGAAATCAGTCTTTCCGCCGGCGGACAGAACCCACTGGTTGCCGAGATCATCAACGAGTTCTGCCCGCGCTTCGTTCCTGGCGCGAAGATCGTGTACGTTGGTGACACTGACGAAAAGTACGC
This sequence comes from Planctomycetota bacterium, assembly GCA_020425515.1. Taxonomy (GTDB): domain Bacteria; phylum Planctomycetota; class UBA8742; order UBA2392; family UBA2392; genus JACKID01. The sequence continues at coordinate 2,650 of JAGQRI010000253.1, forward strand.
CCACTTCGACGTTGACTACTTGGCCGGCTTGGGCGTGAATATCGAGCAGCACGGGAAAATCCCTGACGTTGTGGTTCACGACGTCAAACGAAACTGGCTGCTGCTCATCGAGGCAGTTACCAGCCACGGCCCAATCAACCCCAAGAGGCATGGTGAACTGGAGCAGTTGTTTGCCGGCTCAAAAGCTGGCCTCGTCTTCGTAACGACCTTCCTAGACCGCAACACTTGGCTAAAATACGCAAAGGAAATCTCTTGGGAGACTGAGGTGTGGATTGCTGAAGATGCGACGCACCTCATCCACTACAACGGCGAGCGCTTCTTGGGGCCCTACAAAAGACCTTAGTTCACCAAGGCTTCGGCTGCCGGGCTTTCGCTTTCACGTCGCGGTCAGGCAGGGTGGTACCAGAGGATTTGTTTGGCCTCCATCGGCACGGCGGCTTCGGGGTGCCAGGGGACTACCCTGGGGGTGTAGTGCGCGGCCGGGCGCTGGTTCGACACGCTTGCCCTGAAGTGGAAGCCGTTGAACGTGCCCGGGATGGCGCCGTCCTGTTCCATCACAATCACTTCCGGAGGCCCGCCTGCCTCTCCTTCCGCGTACAGTTCCACCCTCGCGGTCTTCGGGTCGAGTTCGCCGAAATAGATCTGCACGTCGAAGTGGTGTTTCTCGTCGTCACTCTGCGTGGTCACCTTGGTGAAGCGCATGCTCTGCCAGTCGCGCTCCAGCTCGGCGCGCCACTCGATCAGTTCCGCGGCCAGCTTCGCGCCGCCATCTGACCGGCGCCCAAAGGCCTGCGCCGCGGGGATGTAGTCATCCTCAACGTATTCGCGCACCATGCGGTCGGCGCTGAAGCGCGGGGTGAGGCGCGAGATGCTGTTGCGCACGCGGCGCACCCAGGCCTTCGGCACGCCTTCTTCGTCCACGTCGTAGAACTCGGGCACGATCTGCTGCTCGATCAGCCAGTACAGGTGCTCGGCCTCGCGGTCGTCCCATTCGGGCTCGGCGTGCGTTGTTCCGTCGCCGACCGCCCAGCCGACGTCCTCGCTGTAGGCCTCGTCCCACCAGCCGTCGCGCTCGGACAGGTTCAGCCCGCCGTTGACCAGCATCTTCATGCCGCTGGTGCCGCAGGCCTCGGCCGGACGGCGCGGCGTGTTGAGCCAGACATCGACGCCTCCCGCCAACTGCTGCGCCAGCGCCATGTCGTAGTCCTCGAGGAACACCACGCGGTCGCGCACGTCGTCACGGAACGCGAAGCGCGCCATGGCCTGCACCATGCCCTTGCCCTGGGTGTCGCGCGGGTGGGCCTTGCCGGCAACGATCAATTGCGCCGGGTGGTCCGGGTTGCAAAGGATGCGCGCCAGGCGCTCCGGGTCGTGCAGCAGCATGTTGGGTCGTTTGTAGGCGGTAAAGCGGCGGGCGAAACCGAACGTCAGCGTGTTCGGATCCAGCATGTGGCGGGCGCGCTCGACCACGTCCTCATCCGCGTTGCGTTCGCGCAACTGGCGCCCCAGACGGCGGCGTACGTACTCGACCAGCGTGTGCCGGGCCTCGCCCCGATGGTTCCAGAGCTCCACGTCGCCGATCTTGTCGAATCCTTCGGCGGCCTCGGCCAGGTTGTACTGCCAGCCTTTCTTGTCCATCGCCGTGCGCCACATCTTGTTGGCGACGTCGGAATCCCACGACGGCACGTGCACGCCGTTGGTTACGTGATCGACCGGGACTTCCGCCACCGGGCGCCCGGGGAACAGATTGCTGAACAGCCCGCGGCTGACTTCGCCGTGCAGGCGGCTGACCCCGTTCACGCGTCCCGAGCCGCGCAACGCGAAGTAGGCCATGTTGAAGGGCTCGTTGTCGTCAGCCGGATTACTGCGCCCGAGGCGCACAACGCGCTCCAGCGGGATGCCCTCGGCCCGCGCGATCGGGCAGGCATACTTCATCAGCAGCGCGCCCGGGAACTTGTCGAAGGCGGCCTCGACGGGCGTGTGGGTGGTGAACACGTTGCCGGCGCGGGTGGCTTCGAGCGCTGTTTCGAAGTCGACGCCGTGGTCGCGGGCGAACTCCGCCGCGCGGGCCATGATGGCGAAGGCCGCGTGACCCTCGTTCAGATGGCAGACCTGGGCCTTGATGCCCATCAGTTGCAGCAGGCGCCAGCCACCGACGCCGAGCACGATTTCCTGCAGCAGCCGCTTGTCCTCGCCGGCGGCGTACAGGTTGGCGGTGATGCCGCGGTCCCACGGGTGGTTCAGCGGGTCGTTTGAATCCAGCAGGTACAGCGTCACCTTGCCGACTTTCGCCTGCCAGATGCGGCAGAACAGCGTCCGCCCCGGCAGCTCCAGGCGCACGCGAGGCCAGCGCCCGTCCGGCCCGTGCACCGGCGTGATCGGCAGGCTGCTGGGATCGTTGTAGGGAAAGGCCTCGAGCTGCTCGCCGTCGGCGCCGATCAACTGGTGGAAGTAACCCTGCTGGTAAAGCAGCCCGATGCCGATCAGCGGGACGTCAAGGTCGCTGGCGGCCTTGAGGTGGTCGCCGGCCAGCATGCCAAGCCCGCCGGAGTAGATCGGCAGCGCTTCGCTGAGCCCGAACTCCATGCTGAAGTAGGCGACACATTTCAGCGCGCTGTCTGGATGCGTTTCGGGAAACCAGCCGGGCGTCCTGAAGTACCCGTCGCGGCGCTCAAGCCAGTTTTTGAGTTGCCCGACCAGTTCCTGGTCCTGTTGAAGCTCGGCTATCTTCGACTGCCGGGCGTTGGCGAGAATGGTGTACGGGTTGCGGGATCGCTCCCATGCGTCTGCGTCGAAGCGCGACCACAACTTGCTCAGGAACTGGCTGCCGGTCCAGCGCAAGTCGAGCGCGACGTCGGAGAGTTCCTCGAACTCCGGCGGCAACGGACGCCGCGATATGAAACGGGTTACTGTCATGGGCGCCCCCGAATGCAAGCCAGCGCACTTTCTATCTCGCGCCGGCGGCCTGACCACGATCGATGCGTTCAGATATTGTTAACGCTGCCCCGCTGGATCCGCGTCCATCGGATCACCCGGATTTGCGCAGCACCCATGTTGCCATGGCGCGCTGATTCTGGACGTTGACGGTCTTGATCGGCTCGAGCAGGTCCGCGCCGAGTTTTTCGGTCCAGTGCAACAGGTCCTCGAGGCTCGTCGGCAGGATGTCCCACTGCGTGCCCGGCATGCGGTAGCGCCCGTCGCCCAGCGGCTCGGCGTGCTGCTCCATGCTGAGCGTGGTGGCGAGCCGCGCGAACCAGACGCCGCCGGGCTTCAGCACGCGCCAGCTTTCATGCAGGGCGGCTTCCCAGTCGGCGCGGCTGTCCAGCACGTGCAGCAGCGCGTTGCAGATCACGCCGTCGAAGTGCGCGTCCGGCCACGGCAGTTTCGTCGCCGAACACTCGACCACGTGATCGTCCGGCACGATGCCCAGCGCCTGCACCTTCGCCACGGACTTCGCGTTGCTGTCCGCGCCGAACACCTCAAACCCGTTGCGCGCGAACCAGACCATGTTGCGTCCGCCGCCGCAGCCGGCATCGAGCATGCGCCCGCCCGGCTTGAAGCGGCCCTTGAGAACCTGGTCCAGCAGGTAGATATCCATGCCGGCCAGTTCGGCGTTCAATGCATCTGCATCCATCTCGTGTTCCGTGCTATGGTCGGCGCGAGTCGATCATGGCGGAGCAACAATGTCGATCATCAAACACGCGCAACCAACACTCAAAGGGACGCTGATCAAGCGGCGCAACCGTTTCCTCGCCGACGTGCAACTCGACGACGGCAGCAAGCTCACGGTCGCCTGCGCCAACACCGGCAGCATGAAGACCTGCAACGAGCCGGGGCGCCCGGTCGTCATCAGCGACAGCGAGAAGCCCGAACGCAAGTACCGCTACACCTGGGAAATGATCCAGATGGGCAAAACCTGGGTGAACGTGAACACCGGGCTGCCGAACAAAACGGTCGAGCGGTTCGTGGATGCGGACGCGGTCAGTGAGCTTACCGGCTACCCGTTCATCCGCCGCGAAGTGAAGTACGGGCGCGACGGGCGCAGCCGCATCGACCTGCTGCTGACCAACGAAGCGCCGCCGAAGAAACGCAAGAAAGACCCTGAGCCCGAGCCGCGCTGCACACCGAACGGCAGGCCGGACTGCTACGTCGAGGTCAAGAACACCTCGATGCGCGCCGACAAACATTCGGTGTTTCCCGATTCGGTCACCGAGCGCGGCCAGAAACACCTGATGGAACTCACCCACCTGGTTAAAGAGGAAGGCCTGCGCGCGGCCATGGTCTACTTCTGCGGGCGCACCGACACGGAAGCCTTTCGCCCGGCCGACGAAATCGACAAGCGCTACGGTGAACTGTTCCGAGAGGCGATGGACGCGGGCGTGGAAATGATCCCTTTACAGGTCAAGTTCACGCCGAAACACCTGGAACTGGTGCGCGTGCTGCCCGTGGATCTGTAGGGGAGACGCTTGCGTCGCCCGCCCGTCCGGGGTGACTCGCAGGCGATGAAAGCATCGCCCCTACGACCGCCGCTTTCGCAGCGTCAATATCTGCTGCACCTCGGGCGCGCGCAGCAATAGTGAAAGCCCGGTGTAGATCACCACGCCCGCCAGCACGGCCGCCAGTACCGACAGCGCCCGGCTGCCGCGCCCGGTCAAACCGAACGCCAGGTACAGCCGGTGCTCGACCAGCCAGGATCCGGCCGCCATCACGCACGCGACGGCAAGCGCACGCAGCACCGAGATCGGGATGCTGCGCAATGTGCTCGGGGTCAGCGGCTGGGCAAGGCGCTCGCTCGCGGGCGGGATCGCCGCGGCACGCATGCTTTCCATGATCGTGCCCTTCAGCCGTTTGCGCAGCACCCACACCAGCAGCGCCAGGTTCAGCGCGCCGGAGATCGCCGTGCCCAGCGCCAGCCCGGCCTCCATCAACGACGTCTGCAGCAGGATCACGTTGGCCGTCAGGTTCACCAGCACGGCAAGCAGGGCGATGCGCGTCGGCGTTTTGTAGTCGCGCAGAGCATAGAACGTCTTGGTCAGCAGGCTGATGACACTGACGATCGGCAGGCTGATGCAAAGCAGCGCCACCACCAACGCCGAACGCTGCAGCATTTCGGCTTCGCTGCGCGGGCCCCCGTACAGCAGTTCGGTGATCGGCAACGCCAGCGCCGCCAGCCCCAGCGCGGCCGGGAACGCGATGAACGCAATCAGCCGGGCGCTGTTCAACAGCCCCGCCGTCAGCTTTTCGAGTTCGTTGCGCGCGGCGAAACGCGACATTAGCGGGAACATCGCCGTCCCCAGCGCCACCCCCACCAGCCCCAGCGGGAACTGGAACAGCCGCGACGCGTAGCTGTAGCTCGAAACCGCGCCGTTGCCCGGCACCAGCACCTCGGCCAGCACCTGGTCCATGAATGTGTTCACCTGGAACACCGCCAGCGCGAACAACATCGGCGCCATGGCCTTGAAAGTCTCTCGGATGCCGGGCTCTTTCAGCGCCAGCTTCGGCCCGCTGATCAGCTTCAGCTTCGCCATCGGGATCAACTGGAAGCCCCACTGCACGATGCCGCTCAGCAGCACCGCCGCCGCCATCACCATCACCGCGGTGTGCGGCTGCGCGCGCAGCCCGGACTGCCAGATGTAAACCAGCCCGATGATCCAGACCAGGTTCGCCAGCGCGGGCATCAGCGCCGGCAGCCCGAAGCGGTTCCAGCAGTTCAGCGTGCCGGCCTGCAACGCGGCAAGACAGATAAACACAACGTACGGCAGCAGCACGGACAGGTACTTGCGGAACAGGTCGTACTTCGCCGGGTCGTGAAACCAGTCGCGCGGGATCAGCCAGGTCGCCGCGATTACGAGTACCGTGACCCCACCCAGCCCCACGGCGAGCAACGTCGACAACGTGCCAAGCAGCCGCCTCGTCGCCGCGTTGTCGCCGCGCAGACGGTAGCGGGTGAGCACCGGGATGGTGGCGCTGGAAAGCGCGCCCTCACCGAACAGTTTGCGGAACAGGTTCGGCACCGTGAATGCGATGAAGAACGCATCCATCTCGCGGCTGAAGCCGAACAGCGAGGCCATCAGCACGTCGCGCACCAGCCCCAGCAGCCGTGAGGCAAAGGTCGCGCCGGAAACGACAATCGCCGAGCCGATCACGGACCGGCCCGGCGATTGAATCTGCAATTCGCGGCGCTCTTCCTCGATCCGCACGGAGTCGGCGGCGATACCTTCGGGGGTCAGCTCATCTTCCCCCTGCTCGGCGCCCGGCGGCTCAATTGGCGCGTCGTCGCTCACGCTACTCCTGCGAACCGTATTTCTTCTCGAGCTCCTTGCGGATTTCGTTGGCGTAACTCCTGGCGACTTCCTGCAGCGCCTTGTTGTCTTCGCCCGCCCGCACCCTGACGCTCAACTTGCTGCGCGTGCTTTCGCCCTCGGTGCGGTCGTAGATGTTTACCCGCACCTCGTCGCTCGTGCTTTCCAGCGCGTTCTTCTTAACGCCGCGGATGTAGAACGACTTGTCGTCCGCCTGCTCGATCTCGCCGTACTTGGCGATCACGTCCTTCGCCGCCGCAAAGGTCTGCGCCGGCGTCACCTTGAAAAACGCAACCGCCTCGTCTTCCTTGACCGGGTCTTCCGACGTGGTGGTGACCGTCGGATTTTCATCGACGCCTTCACCCTTCCACGCCTTCAGAACGCGAAAGACGGCGTTGCAGTACTCGCGCGCCGTGGCCGGGCGTTCGCGGTCGTTGGCGCTGCGTGAATACCAGGCGTGCACGATCAGGCGCGTGCGCAACTGGTCGCCCTCCGCTTTGTCGTAGACGCGCCCCTTGATCGAGAGCCCGTCCCACTCGCTGGAATCGTGCGGCTTGTACTCACCGCGCAGGGACATCTCCTCGGGATTTTCATCCGTGATGCTGCCGTTGTCGCGCGCCACACGGCGGAAAGCCTCCCAGACGTCGGTCGGGCTGGAATCGTAGTCTTCGGACCAGCCGTCCGAGCCCTCGGGATGGCCGGTAAAGCCCATGAACTCGCCCGCGTCGCGGCAACCGGCGGCGAAGGTCAGTAACAGCATGGCAACCAGCACGATGCACTTCTTCATACGGTCTCTCACTCAGCGTTCTCGGGATTCCATAACACGTCGGCCACGCCGGCCTTGAGGTTGGCGTAGCGAGCCAGCACGAACAGCCAGTCCGACAGCCGATTCAGGTACACCAGCCCCGGCATGATGCGCTGCGCCAGTTTGGGCTGCTCGGCCCGGATGCGGCTGACGCAGCGTTCGGCGCGGCGGCAGACCGTGCGCGCGTGGTGCAGGTGCGCGGCCAGCTTCGTGCCGCCGGGAAGGATGAAATTTTTCAGCTCGGGCAGCTTGGCGTCGACGGCGTCCATCTGCTTTTCCATGGACGCGAGCAGCGCGTCGTTCGCCTTTGGAATGCCGGTCGCCTTGCCGTCGGCGAGCACGGCCCCGAGCGCCAGCAGCTCCGGTTGCTGGGCGCGCAGCAGCTTGCCGACGTCGTCCTGGTCGCAATCGGCGATGGCGATACCGAGAATCGAGTTAAGCTCGTCCACGGTGCCGTAGGCCTCGACGCGGGCGTCGTGCTTCGGCACCCTGCCTCCGCCGAAAAGCCCCGTTGAGCCATCATCGCCTGTCTTGGTATAGATCTTCATCGGGCGCGAATTGTATCAGCCCGGGGCCGTGTGAATACGCCCTGCGATCAGCTTGTCGAAGTTCTGTGGACAGCCTATGAATAAGATCGATCCGCGTGTGAAAACCGCTCTCGTCACCGGCAGCGCGAAACGCAACGGGCGCGCGCTTGCCCTGTGGCTGTCCGAACAGGGTGTGAAGGTCGCGATCCACTACATGGGCTCGAAAGACGCCGCGCAGGACACGCTGGATCAGTCCCAAACGCCCGGCGGCGTACTGGTCCAGGGCGACCTGCGAGATCCCGACCAGGCCGCGCGCGTGGTGAAGGAAGCCGCGGATGGCCTGGGCGGGCTCGACCTGCTCGTGAACAACGTCGGCAACTATATAAGGAAGGACCTGTTCGAAATGTCCGCCGAGGAGTGGCGCGACCAGCTCGAAAGCAACCTGTACGCCACCTACTTCTGCATGCGAGAGGCCGTGCCGCTTATGCGCAAGGCCGGCTTCGGGCGCGTGGTGAACATCGGCTACGCGGCCGGCGAGCGCCCCACCTTCAATCGCCTGACGGTGCCGTATCACATCGCCAAGACCGGCATCGCGACCCTGACGCGCAGCGCCGCGGCGGCCGTGGCGAAGCAGGGCATCACGATCAACACGATCGGCGTCGGCATCATGGAGAACAGCGTGGTGAAACCGATTGACCCGCCGGCCGGGCGGTTCGCCGAATACAAGGACCTGTGCAACGCGCTGGCGTTCTTCCTCAGCGCGGACAGCGACCATGTGAACGGCACGCAACTCGACGTCAGCGGCGGCTGGATACCTGAGCAGATTCTCTAGCCCACGTAGTGCCCGGCGTCGTGCGCCTCCGGTTTACGGAACCAGACCCACGCGGCGTAGGCCGGGTTGACCAAAGCCGCCGCCAGCACGCACACCAGGAAACCCACCGCACTGCCCGGCCAGCCGACCAAGCCGAACGCGAGCACGATGCCGCCCGCGGCAACCTTCAGCAGCGGGCTGACCAGCGGATGCGTCGGCTCGTTGGGCGCCGGGGCGAGCCGCGTTTCGAGGAACGCCGTGGCGCACAGCATCCCCGCCACGGACGCCGCAAACAGCATGCGAGTGCTGGGTTCCATGGTCGCGTGCGGCTCACCGGCGACGAGGTTCAGCGAGGCCGCCCCCACCGCGACGATGCACAGCACCAGCGGCAAATGGGCGTAACTCCAGAGGATGATGTTCAGCGTCTTCGGGCGCGGCACGCGGCGCGCGACGAAATCGAAGTAGGTCCACCACAGCAGGAACGAAAGCAACAACGCCAGCGCGCCTTGCAGGATGGTGTCGAAGCTGGGGTGATGGTGCGACGCGACGCCGGAGATCGCACCGACGATGCCTTCGCCCAGCACGATGATCGTGAACAACCCGTACCGCTCGGGCATCTTGCTGGTGCTGAAACGCGGCAGGTTCGCCTGCTGCTTGAGCGTGGTCCAGGGCGCCGCCAGCTCCAGCGCCATGCCGCCGTACCACAGGAAGAACTTGCCGGGCGCCGGCACCCAGATCGAAATCGTCCACAGGATCAACGACAGGATGAAGCCTGTCGCATAGCGGGTCGAAACCGGGCGAAACACCGGGTTGTGAAAACCGCCGCGCAGGAACAAAAAGGTGATCAGCCCGCGCGCGAATATGTAGCTGAGCGCGAACCCGACGGCGTTCTCACCCGTGCCGTGGTGCGCGAACAGTGCGATGCCGCCGACGCCGAGCATCTGCAAAAAGAAGAAGACACGATTCTCGACGCCGCGGCTTTCAAAGCGCTCGTTGTAGATCGTGCCGCCGATCCAGATCCACCAGACCGGCACCAGTAGCATCACGAACTCGCCAGCGCCGTGCCAGTCGAGCCGCCCGGCAAACTGGTGCGCGATCTGCGCGATCGCCACCACGAACACCAGGTCGTAGAAGAGTTCGAGCCACGTAACCTTGCGGTGCGCGCCCTGCTCCTCCTCGAAGTGCAGCATCGGCTTCTGCCACCAGCCGTGCTGAGGCTCGCAGGTTCCTTCGACTTTGCTCATGGATCACCGGGCGGGCGCGCTATTCGATCCAGTTGGGTTTGCGCTTCTCGAGAAAAGCCGCGATGCCTTCCTTGCACTCGTCGGTGCTGCGCGACACGGCGTTCATGTCGCTGCCCCACACCAGCCCGTCTTCCATGCTCATGCCGTGCAGGCGCCAGAACATGCGCTTGACGGTGGCCATCGCCTGCGGCGCGTTCTTGCGCAGGTTCTTCGCCAGCGTCTGCACCGCACCCTCGAGGTCGGCCTGCACCACCACCTGGCTGACCAGCCCCAGCCGGTGCGCTTCGTCGGCGTCGATGGTGCGCCCGCTCAGGCACAAGTCGCGCGCGGCGCGCTCGCCGACCTGGTGGGTCAGCAGCACCATCACGATGGCGGGGATGAAGCCGATCTTCACTTCCGGATAGCCGAACGTCGCGTCGCGCGTGGCGATCACGAAGTCGCAACAGCTTGCCAGCCCGCAGCCGCCCGCGAGCGCGGGGCCGTGCACGACGGCGCAGGTGGGCTTCGGGTAGGTGTAAAGCTGGACGAAGAATTCGCGCAGGGCATGCGAGTTCTTCTGGTTCTCCTGCACGCTGGCGGTCTGCAGGGCGCGGATTTCGTCCAGGTCGGCCCCGGCGCAGAAAGCCGGGCCGTCGCCGCTGATGAAGACACTGCGGATTTCGTCCTTGTGGCGCAGCGATTCCAGCTCGCCGCGCAGGGCGGTCACCATCTCGGCGCTGAGCGCGTTGCGCTTGTCCGGGCGATTCAGAATGATCGTCGCCGTGCCGAGTGCTTCGTCCGTTTCCAGTCTGATCGCGTCAAAGCCGGTCATGAGTTCTCTCCCGCCATGTTCTCGCGCAACTTAGTAGCAAGCAGTGCAGTCTGGAAGTCAATCTCGTCACTAGGACACCCGGCCGCGCGGGTCAGCGTGCAGGCTGCGTTGACGGCGGCTTCCAGTACAGCCTCACCGGACTCAAGCAGAGAGGTAGCCGCCATTGCGACAGCATCGGCAACAGCCCCCGCAGGTACGCGCGAAAGAAGCGCGGTCTCTGCGGCCTCATCCCGCAAGCCTTCCAGCCATTCGGCATCCTGTTCTCGCCGCTCAGGGTTTCCCAGTGCATCCAGAACTTCGTCGAGCAACCGCTGATCTGGACTGCCTTGCTCCCAAACCGGCCGGGCGTGCACAAGGCAGTCTTGAAGAAACTCGAAGACCGACTCCTCGCCAACCATCGCGAGCACTCCCCGCAGGAGCGACTCGTATGACTTGTAGAGGACGCCAGGTCCTGTCGACTCGTCCGTAAACTCTGTTCTGGAATCAATCGCTCGCTGCAGTTCCTCAATGATCCGCTGATGTTTCGCCAATGTCCTGCCCGCCGGATAAAGCGAACCGAGAGACTGGTGAAGCTGGGATAGTCCGGTTGCCAAGACGACCTCCGAGCCTGCTGCGGGGAAACAACTTCATTGAGATCAGTCGCCTGCGCCGTATTTGCGTTGCAGCTCCTGCGCTTCGGCCGCGCAGTCGAGCAGCCCGTCGATGGTGTAGTCGGCCCTGTAGCCGAACTCTTCCAGCAGGGGCAACAGTTGCAGTGTGTCCATGTTGCCGACCAGTTCGTCCTCGGCGAACGGGCAGCCGCCGATGCCCCCGATCGCGCTGTCGAACAGGCGGCAGCCGGCGTCGAGCGCGCTTTTGACCTTGTCGCGGATGCTGCTCGGCGTCGCGTGCAAGTGCACACCCAGTTCGAGGTCCGGCAGCGCGTTATGCACGGCGCTGAACGTCTCGCCCACCTCGCCCGCCGTCGCCACGCCGACCGTGTCCGCCAGTTGCACCGTCTCCGCCCCCAGGTCCTGCGCGCGTTTGGCGAACTCGACCACCCGCGCCGGCTGGTGCGGTTCGCCGTACGGGTTGCCGAACGCCATGCTGAGGTAGACGACTAGATCGACGCCTTCCTTTTTAAGTAGCTCCTGCATGCGCCCCAGTTCAGCCCAGGCCTCGTCGAGCGACTTGTTGGTGTTGCGTTGCTGGAAAGTCTCGTTGATGCTCATCGGAAAGCCGGCCGCGTGAATCTTGCGGTTGCCGGTCAACCCGAATTTCCGGTTGGCGGCGACCAGCCCCTCCACGCCGCGGTAGTTCGCGACAATCGCGATCAGGTACAGCCCCACCGGCGCCTTCAGGTTCTCGAACACGCTGGCGGTGTCGGCCATCTGCGGCACGGCCTTGTGGCTGACGAAGCTGCCGAAGTCGATTCGGCGCACGCCGGCCTTCATCAGCCGGTTGATGTAGGCGGTCTTGCGGTCGGTCGGGATAAATTTCGGAAAGCCCTGGAACGCGTCGCGCGGGCATTCAGTCAAGGTGATTTGCGAGTTGTCGGTCATGCTGCCAGCATAACAGAATTGGCGGCGGCGCAAATCGGACCGGCGGATCAGCCGTCCAGCGGCAGCGAGCTTTGCAGCCCGTCGCGTGTGGCGTAAATCGCGTCAACGCCGTCATGCTGCCGGACCCACTTCAGACCTTCTTCGGGGCCCATTACGAACAGTGCCGTCGCCAGCGCGTCGGCCATGGCGCAGTCGCGCGTGAAGACCGAGACCGAACCGTCGAACGTCGCAGGGCGCCCTGTGCGCGGGTCGACGATGTGGCCGTAGCGCTTGCCTTCAATCTCAAGGTAGCGCAGGTAGTTGCCTGAGGTCGCGACCGAGCCGTCCTGCAGGTCGAACTTGCCGATCTGCATGCTGGGCGCGTAGGGGTCGGTGATCTCGAACGTCCAGGGGCCGTCGGGGCCTTCGCCTGCGGTGCGCAAGTCGCCGCCGATGTTGACGATCAGGTTTTCATAGCCACGCTTTTTCAGCGCGAGAAAGACAGCGTCCACGATCCAGCCCTTCGCCACAGCGCCGAGCCCGATACGTGTGTCAGGGTTGTCGAAACTGACCTTGTCGCCGTCCACCACCACGTGCTTGTAGTCGACGGCCTTCAGCACTGCGTCGATTTCTTCCTGGCTGGGCAGCTTGTCCGCGCCGGCGGCGTCCTTCCAGAGTTTCCCCAGCGGCAGCCAGGTGATGTCAAAGGCGCCGCCGGTTGCCTTTGAGACTTCCGCCGACGCCTTGATTAGTTTCAACAGGTCACCGTGCACCTCAACCGGCTCAATGCCCGCGCGCTCGTTCAGCTTCGAGATGTCGCTGTCCGCCTTCCATTCACTCAGGTGCTTCTCGGCCTCGTGCACCACTTCGCGCGCGGCCGCGAGGTCTTCGCGGGCCTTCGACTCGTCGGCCGCCATCACGACGACGTCGTAGCTGGTGCCGATCTCCGTGCCCGAGTCGACCACCGCATCGAGTTTGCGCGGCAACGCCGACTCGCTGCTGCCGGGCAGCATCTCCACGCTGTCATAGGTGCCGGTCAGCTTGCCGTCGCGGTCGAAGTCGAGCAGTGTCGGCGTCATCTCGACGTTGAAGTGCTCGCTGAACTGCCCGTCCGGGTCGGCGTAGATGGGAATGGCGATTTTGCGCTCGTCGGCGACTTCCTTCACGCGCGAAGCATCACTGCCCGACACGACGTAGATTACCCTCGTGTCGGCTGCATGGTCCTTCGCAAATTTTTCAACCACCGGTTGTTCTTCGCGGCAGACGCCTCACCAGGGGGTCATGAACACGACGATGTTGCGCTTGCCGGAAACGAACACTTCCGACCACGGTACGCTGGCACCGTCGAGCCTCAGCAGCGGCGGCGTGTCGGCTTCGGCCGGCTGCTCGGGGTGATTGTCATTCTCGGGCGGCGGGTCGTTTACCCGTTGCGTCGAGCCGCAGGCCGCCAACAGCATTGCCAGCAGCAGAATCGGGGTCCATTTCATGCTGTCCTCCTTACCAGTCGAACTCGGTGCCGATCAAACCGCCGAAGCCCCAGATCCCGTCACTGCGCGTCACGCCGTAGCCTGTAACGCGCAGCTTCCAGTGCACCTTGCCCCAGGTGGCGAGATCGAACAAGAACAGGGCGCCGCCGCCCTGGGTTGAGAATGTCCCAAGGTCGGGGTCGTCGGTCTGGTAGCGGTACTCGTGCTGCGGGTGCCCGCGCTTGAAACGCGTGCCGTGCTGGTACGAATAGCGGTACCAGACGCGCCAGCGAGCGATGTCGGGATAGAACGGCCCCTCGACGCTCGGCTCGACGGCGAAGTTGTAGATACCCCAGTCGTCGGCGTAGAAGCTGTGGTCCATGCCAAGCCCCCAGCCCAAGGCCGGCGCGAATCGCACGCGGGTATTGAACTGAAAGCGGTCGCGGTAACTCGGCAGCTTTTCGTTGGCGAACAGGACCGGCGTACGGTCGTCGTACAGCGCGACCACGGCGCCGGGCGCACCGAGGAACCCGTCCTGGCGCGTGTACTGGAAGCTCGCGTTCAACCGCCACATCGGAGACAGGATCTGCGTGAAGCCGAGCTGCAGGTTCTGGGTGAAACGGGTTTCGAGCCTGCTGCCGGGCAGAGGCTCGTCGCTGGGCGTGCCTCCGCCGCCATCGTCCTCCTCGCCGCCCTCGCCGCCTTCCCCCTCGGCGCCGAACACTCCCGCGAACCCGAGCGACTTCGAAGACAGCGAGTCCCAGCGGAAACCGTAGCTGATCGATGGGATGAAGTTGCCGTTGAACAACTCGACACTGGCCGAGAAATCAAGCCCCCTTGAGATATAGTTATCCTGATACGAGAAAAATGCGCTCGGGCTCAGCGTCCAGTCCGAGCCGGGCGGCTTGATGTCGAAACCCATCGATGTTGTGACCGGCACGTACGTCGTGCCGCCGCCCGCGCGGCTGGAAGTGCCCTGCGAGGCCGAGGTGATGGTCGCGTTGGTAATGGTGTCCGGCACGTGCGCCTTGCCGCCGGTGTCGAGAATCGAAACGGTGACGCTGGGGCGAATCGTCAGGACCTTGTTGACCTTCAGCTTCACCGCCGCGCGCGCGCCGTAATACAACATGCGCTCGTTCTGGATCGGATTGCCGCCGTCGTCCTGCTGGCTGTAAACGAACAGGTCCAGGTCGGCGCTATTGTCTGATTCCTGCGCATGCAGGCACGCGGCGCACGCCACGGCACAAAGCACCGCGACGGCCGCGAGGCGCACACTGGCGCCCGAGGCAACTACTGGCATCCGCATCCTCCAGCTTCCGCGGAGCCGAACCCCCCAAGCGAACCTTCACGCGCGGCTTCGATTTTCTGGCGTACGTAATTCAGCCCAGGGTCCTGGTCGAACTGCATCGACCGATCGTTGAGCTTTTCTCGTTCATAGAACTGGGTGGCGGCGCAGCCGGGCGTAAACAGCATGCAGGACGCCAGCACGGTCGGCAGCAGGGCTGCGCGCGCGCATTCAAGGTATTGGCTGTACCGTGATTTGATGCAGACGGATGGTTTGAAGACTGCCACTGTGTGCCCGTACGATCTTTCTGCCCGCCGTACAAGCAGACCGTATCACATAGAATGACCGCGCGCCAAATTTTGTTGCGACGATGCGACCCATGTAACTAGCGGCACAGCGAGCAGGCTTCCTTCGCGGCAACGCCCAATGCAAACTGGCGGCATGTCCGACGATCAGAAACGTTCGCTGATATCCCAGACCCTGATTACCCAGATCGAGGGGTTCATCCAGCGCAACGGGCGCGACCACGACGCGTTCGTAGTCGGCGTCACCGCGGACATCGAAGCGGCCTTCGCGAAACACGGCGTCAACCCGGACAAGCACGTGCACTTCACCGTCAACGCCCTCACCGACGAGCGCGCCGAGAACGTCACCGACTTCTTCAAGAAGAAGGGCTGCACCATCGGCGAGCAGGCCCAATCCGGCATCGTCTACTGCTACCGCCGCGCCTTCAACACCAACCCGTAGGCAGGCCGGCGCAAACGCAGCGGTCGCCCGATCCACAAAGACCGGGCGACCGCGATTGAAAGCTGGAGGTGGCGGGGGGATTCGAACCCCGCGACAGTCCAGTGGACTGGCGCGGACGCGCAGTAGCCGGCCCAAAGCCCGCCCGAAGGCGGGCGACGGTCGGCGTAAACGCAGCGGTCGCTCGATCCAGAAAGACCGAACGACCGCGATTGAAAGCTGGAGGTGGCGGGGGGATTCGAACCCCCGTGTGACGGATTTGCAATCCGTTGCCTAACCACTTGGCTACGCCACCTTGTGTGTCGGGCAAACGGCGGCGGCGCTTTTGCGCCGCCGCCTCTGTTTGGTGACCCCTACGGGATTCGAACCCGTATCGCGGCCTTGAAAGGGCCGTATCCTAACCATTAGATGAAGGGGCCTTGCCCCGCCGGGCTCATTCCGGCGAGCCGTATTACTTACAAAGAAGCCGTTTTCGCGCAAGACCGGGTCAGTCCTTTGCCCCGAGCTCAAACACCGGCTCCTCACCGTTTTCAACGCGCGAGAGATTCACCCGCAGCATTTCCGACTTCGGGCGCCGCTCCAGCGCGCGCTCAAGCACCTTCTTCGCGGCCGACCGATTGCCCGCGCGATACAGCGCCAGCGCCAGCAGCACGACCGAAAACGTATCCTGCGGGCGGCGCGCTACCAGCTTCCGTAATGCGTCGGCCGCGCTGTCGTTTAACCCGCGTTCCAACTGAAGTAATCCCATCGCCCGCAAGGCCGCCGGAAATTCTCCGCAGCGGCGGTACAGCACCATGGCTTCGCGCTCGTTGCCCTGGCCCTCTTCCACCGAACCCAGCGCGAACAGCACGGGTGCCGGGGCCAGCTTGTACTCGCTGTACTTCAGCAGCTCTTTCAGCGTGTAGCGCGC
>JAGQRI010000253.1:19121-19501 GCA_020425515.1 Planctomycetota bacterium
CGCATGCGGCGGCGGCGCAAAATCAGGTACGCGAAGAATGCGATCTCGAACACGATCAGACCGGCCGAGCTCAGGATCGCGATGCTCGAGCGCATGCTGCCGGGCTCGGTATGCGTGTAGATCACGGCCGCGTACGCCGCCATGTAGCCGACGCCGCCCGCGATCAGCCCGTGGGCGAGGTGCAGCGTAATCGGCAACCAGGACGGCGTTTGTGGCAGTCGCTTCATTCAGAGGTCAGAGTTCAGTGGTCAGAGGCCAGGGTCAAGCGGTGTCCCGTAAGAACGAACGGCAAGCAATGACGTTCATTCAGCGTATTCCCGCGCGCAGCTTGTAGCCGTTCACGAACACGCGCGGCAGGTTTTCACCGCGCTCGTCCCACA
>JAGQRI010000254.1 GCA_020425515.1 Planctomycetota bacterium
GCCGAGTACTACGACCCGGACGGCGAGAAAAACACGCTCGTAGAGATCCTTGGCGCGCTCGGTATCACGGTGCACACGCCGGCGCTGAACTGCTGCGGGATCAGCAAGATCACCCAGGGCGACTCGCGCGGCGCGAAGGGCGACACGGCCGAGAACGTGGACAAGTTGCTCAAGCCGGTGCGCAAGGGCGCCAAGGTGGTGTTCAGCGCACCGAGCTGCATGCTGTCGGCAAAGCGCGAGTGGGGGCGGATTCACGACACGCAGGCCACGCACGAGGTCGCCGGAGCCTGCATCGACGCGCACGAATTATTGCTGGAAGTGTTCAGCCACCCGGAGATGCGAAAGCAGTTGAAGCCGTCAGGCAAACGCGTCGCGTGGCACCTGCCCTGCCACAGCAAAGTGCTGAACATCGGCGAGGCGGCGAAGCGGCTGATCGACCTGCTCGACAACGAGACGACCGTTAACCTGGACGCCGGCTGCTGCGGGCTGTCCGGCACGTTCGGGCTGAAGACCGACAACTTCGACATGAGCATGAAGATCGGCCAGCCGCTGTTCACGAAGATCAACCTGGCGCGCCCCGACGTCGTGACATCGAGTTGCGGCATCTGCCAGAGCCAGATCAGGCAGGGCGTGAAGACCAGCGAGGACGGCAAGGACGGAACCCAGGTGGTGCATCCTCTGCGTCTGCTGTACGACGCGCTGAAGTAGGTTGGGCAGGCTTCCAGCCTGCCCGTTGACCCGGAAGACTTGTGGTCAGCCCCACGGCGTTAAAAGAAACGAAGACCGGCCCCCAATTGCCGATCTTCGTTCTTTTACCAGGCGTGGGGTCCCGGCTCTAAAACTCGTCGTCGTCGCTCTTCTCGGGCTTGGCTTCCTCGGGGAAGTCCTCGTCCTTGACGTCGTCGTTGATCTTGCTGTCGCTCAGCGCGAGCGTGGCCGGGAACGACATCTCCTGGCCCATCATGTTGAACTTGAGGGTGGCTTCCATTTCCAGCGCGAGTTCGAACTCGCCGACCTTGCCGTACTTGGTCACCTTGATCTCGCCGGTCAGCTTCTGCTTGGTGTCGCCCTTCGGGACCGGGTTCTTCGGGTCCGGCTCGTTGCCGGGCAGCCCGCTCATGTCCACTTCGGTCTCGGCGCTCACTGAGGCGAGGCGCAGGAACTTGCCCTTGTCCTCGTAGGTGTAGCTGAAGGTGACTTCGGCCTTCTGGCCCTGCAGTTCAGTTTCGTGGGCCATGGTCTTCACCTGGTTTTCGGTGACGGTGAAGGTTTCCTTCTTGCGGTCGCTGTCGATGTAGGTGACGACGATCGTCTTGGCGACTTCCTTCTTCTTGTCTTTTTCGTCCATCACCGGGTCGCCGAAGGCGAAGCTGGCCTTCTTGAAGCGAACGTCCCACGACTCAAAGCCGGTGACGTAGCCGAGGTACGGCTCGAACAGCCCCTTGGCGATGTTGGAAAGGTTGCCGAGCGGGTTGGTGCTGCCGCCGTCTTCTTCCTGGGTCGACTTCCAGATGGCGTGCCCGCCGCTCTTCCAGAAGACCTCGCCCTCGAAGGGCATTTCGCCGAAGCCCATGGCGGTGGCGTCGACGCTGATGTCGGAGCCCGCATGCAGTTTCGTCAGGCCCTTGGATTCCGCCGAGTAGACGCGGATGTACGCGCGCTTGAACAGGTCCTCGGCCTTCTTGTCGCCGCGGTCGACCTTGGAGTCTTCCTTGCCTTCCTTGGCGTTCTTTTCGTCCTTCTTCGACTCGGTCTTGCGTTCGTCCTTCTCTGATTTCTTGGTGTCCTGGGCGAGCGCGAACGGCGTGATCAGTCCGATCGCCGCAACCGCCGCCAATATCGTCAACATGCGCATGCTTTTCTCCAGTTTCTGCCCCGTGGGGTGTTGGAGTAGTAACCGGCCCGCGATGATTCTCACGGGAAAATTTCGGCCTAGTTAAATGACAAGTCCCGGGGCTGATGCCCCGGGACTCGCGATATCGAGCCGGCGATGCCGGCTGTCAAAACTGCTTACTTGGCGGCTTCGTTGCCAGCGGCGGCGTTGCCAGCCGCGGTGTTGCCAGTGGCGGTGTTGCCACCAGCCGGCTTGGCGTTGTTGGCGGCCGGGCAGCCGGCGACCATGAGGGCGCCGAAGGCGATCACGACGACCGCGAGAGCGAGCTTCTTCATGTCCTAACTCCTGTGTTTTTAGTTCTTTAGAATGTTCCGAGCAAACGCTGGAGGGCATGTAAGCGTGCAACGTGCCAATCACATGCTTGCAATCGGTGCAATTTGTAACCCAAGCGTGTGCAAATGGTTAGGCAATTATCCTAGGTTTGCTGACAGCGGATACGGGTTAGCGTTCGCAAAGTTTTGTGCACAAATGTAATGGAACGTTACTTGGCAGCCAGTTGCTTCACGGCTGCTTCCAGGTCGGCGTGACTGAAGGGTGCTTCCAGCCCGCTTTTCACCTGCCCATCGGCACTGATCAGTACGATTGCAGGGATCGAAACCCCTTCCAGCCCCGCCATCTGGATCAATTTGCCCTTGGCTTGCGAACTGGACCGGGCGGCGGTCAGGCTTTCACCACCGTTTCGCTTCAGCCAGCCGCTGACCTTGCTCGCGCTGTCGTTCGGCTCGATGGTCAGCGAGACGAAATAGAGGCCTTCCTTCTCGTACTCTTTCTTGAGTTCCGCCAGCACGGGCGCTTCTTTTGCGCAAGCGCCTCACCAGGTTGCGAAGTAGGCAATGACGACCGCTTTGCCCTCGAGTACGCCTTTACCGACCGTCAGCGGCGATCCCTCGAAAGTAGCCCCGATGGCCATACCGCTAGCGTCGCCACCCGGTGCGGCCGACTTCACGGCGGACTGGTTGGGAGCGGCGTTGTTTCCGCTGCCACATGCGGCGAGCAGCAGCGCGAGAAACATCAGGGCCGGCAATAAACTTCTCACGGCGTGTCCTCCGGTTGCTCAACAGGAGGGGGCGGTTGTTTCTTCCCGGTGAATTCGCGCAGCGCGTCCAGGGCGCGCTGCATGTCTTCGGGTAGTGGCGCCTCGAAGCTCACGCGTTCGCCCGTGCGCGGGTGGTCGAATTCGAGGCGTGCCGCGTGCAGGGCCTGGCGTGCAATCAGCGGTGGCTCGCCCGGTTCCGGCTGGCGCCCTTCGACTTCACTTTGTGTCAGCGGCGGGCGCTTTGAGTACAGGCGGTCGCCGACGATCGGGTGGTTGATCGCGGAAAGGTGCACACGCAACTGGTGGGTACGCCCGGTACGCGGTTTCAGGCGCAACAGGCTGAAGCGCTTGAAAGTCTCCAGCACTTCGAACTCGGTCAGGGCGTTCTTGCCGCTGCCGTGTACGCGCTGCATTTCATAGTGGTCGGGGTGGCGGGCGATCGGCTTGTCGATCGTGCCCGTGGCTTCCTTCATGCGCCCGCGAACCAAGGCGATGTATTCCTTCCGTACGGTGCGCTGCTCGAACTGCTTTGCCAGCTTGAAATGCGCGCTTTCGTCCTTGGCGCAGACGATTACGCCGCTGGTGTCGGCGTCCAGCCGGTGCACGATCCCCGGCCTGATCGGGTCCGTGCGGCTGAGCTGCTGAAAGTGAAACAGCAGCGCATTGGCCAGCGTGCCCCCGCGCCCGGCTTTCGGCGGGTGCACGGGCAGGTCGGCCGGCTTGTTGATGACGATGATGGCTTCGTCCTCGAAAAGCACTTCCAGCGGGATGTTTTCGGGCTCGAGCGTGGGTTCTTCCAGCACCGGTTTCTCGACGGTCAGTTTCATGCCGGCTTCGAGTTTCAAGGCCGGCTTGACCTTGGCGGGGGACAGGCCCTCCACGCTGACGAGCCCGTCGCGAATCATGTTCGCCAGCAGGGTGCGCGAGTAGTCGGGCCAATGCGTCGCCAGGAAACGGTCCAGGCGCTTGCCGACGGCCGACTCGGGAACGTCCAGGGTTGTGGTTTCCAGCTTTTTGAAGTTGGGCTGCAGATCGCCTTCCATGGGCGCGAACGTAACGCGCAAGTCAGCTGTTCGCCATGGGCCGCTTGCCAGATTCGCCCTGTCGGGTACCCTATGCGACGCTCACTAAGGGGCTGAATAACCAGGAGACACTGCATGCGTAATTTCTGGATCATCTTGCTGATGCTGGGTTTCGTTGCGACGGCCAGCGGCTACGGCACGGGCTGCCGCCAGTCGACCCGCGTTGATCTCGATGACGATGAAGTCGGGCCGGAAAGCTCCGGACCTTATTCGTCTGACCTGCTGGAGGTGACGGACGAAATCGCCGACCAGGTGAAGAAACAGAAGATTTCCGAGCGCTTCATTGCCAAGTGGAACGACCCGCCGATCATCGCGGTCATCCGCCCTCAGAACGACACGCGCTTCCCGGAAGTCACCCAGATCTTCCGGGAAAACCTCGTGGCCGAGTTGATGGATCGCTACACCCGCGATGAGCTGCGTTTCAGCCAGCGCGACAGCGACGTCCAGGAAGCCGTGGCCAGCGAAAAGGAAGCCAAGGAATCCGGCGAGCGTACCGACCGTACCGGACGCCGCACCAAACTGGGCGCGGACTACTTCCTGAAGGCCAAGTTCAGCACCCTGTCGATGACCGACGGCGAGTATGAGGACGACACGATCCTGTACAGCTTCGAGCTGATCGACACGGAAACCGACGAACTGATCTTCAAGGGGCGCCACCTGATTCGCCGCGTCTCCGAGAAGTCCGCGGTCTACCGCTAAACCGAACCCAGGGCCGCGGCACGATGGCGCTGCGGCCCTGCCGTTTTCCGGGGCCGGTGAGGTTGTCCATGAAAAGCATGAAAAGCGGACTGCTGCTGCTGACCGCCGCGCTGATCGTGTGCGGCTGCGCAAGCGTGTACGACGCGAAGGCCGCGCTGCGACAGGGCGGCTGGCAGAAGGTCATGAACGATACGCGCGACCTGAACTCGTTTCCCGAGCGCGACCAGACCCTCGTATTGAATTACCGCGCTCACTCGAAGATGGCGCTGGGTTATTTCCAGAGCGCACAGGACGACTACCTGCGGGCCTGGAACATCATGAACCACGGCAAGGGCGGCGG
>JAGQRI010000255.1 GCA_020425515.1 Planctomycetota bacterium
ATGGCCGGCGACGGCGTCAACGACGCGCCCGCGCTGGCACAGGCCGACGTCGGAATCGCCATGGGCACCGGCACCGACGTGGCCATGGAGAGCGCGCACGTCACGCTGGTGAAGGGCGATCTGCGCGGCATCGTGCGTGCGCGTCAGCTCAGCGACGCCACGCTGCGCAACATCAAGCAGAACCTGTTTTTCGCATTCGTCTACAACGGACTGGGCGTGCCGGTTGCAGCCGGTGTTCTGTATCCGCTTTTCGGTCTGCTTCTGTCGCCGATGATCGCGGCGGCGGCCATGAGTTTCAGTTCGGTTTCCGTAATCAGCAACGCGCTGCGGCTGCGTCGTGTGCGGCTCGAGAGCACGGGAGGTGAGTGATGTGGTTGTCGCAAATGAACTGGGGCGGACACATGGGCGGCTGGATGTGGTTCGGCTGGTTTGGCGGCGCGCTGGCCGCCGTGCTGATCATCCTGGTCGTGCTGCGCTCAATGCGGCAAGGCGGCGATCAGCGGCAGGAAACACCTGAAGAGGAACTCAAGCGCCGCTACGCCCGCGGTGAAATCAGTGAGGCCGAGTACGAGCACCGGTTGGAGGAGCTGCGCAAATAATGCAGCGAAGGGACCGCCATGATTGACCGCCTGATCAAGCTTTGTCTGCAGACCCCGTTGCTGGTGCTGATCGCGACCGGCGTGGTGGTGGTGTTCGGCTTCCAGGCGCTGCAGAACAACCCTAAGGACGCGATCCCCGACATCAGCGAAAACCAGGTGATCGTCTCCACCGAATGGATGGGGCGAAGCCCGCAGGACGTCGAAGACCAGATCACCTACCCGCTGTCCCAGGAGATGCAGGGCATCCCGCAGGTAGTGGACGTGCGCACAATCTCAGGCTTCGGATTCTCGCGCATTTACGTCGTCTTCCAGGACGGCGTAGACGTGTACTGGGCGCGCTCGCGCGTGTTGGAGCGCCTGGCCGTTGCGGCCGGCAACCTGCCCGAAGGCGTCAAACCCGAGCTCGGCCCGGATGCCACTTCGCTCGGCCAGGTATACGAGTACACCGTCGAAGGTCCGTACGATCTGGCGACGCTTCGCACTATCCAGGACTACACCGTTCGCTACGCGTTACAAAATGCCGAAGGCGTGGCGGAAGTCTCGACCGTTGGGGGCTATGTGCGCGAGTACCAGGTCGAGATCGACCCCGACGCCCTGCGCGCACACGGCATCACGCTCGAACATGTGGTGATGGCCGTGAAGCAGAGCAATCTCGACGTCGGCGCAAAAACCGTCGAGCAAGGCGGGATCGAGTACCTGATCCGCGGCGTCGGTTTCGTGAAACGCATCGAAGACCTTGAGCAGATTGTGCTCAAGAACGACGGCCACGTGCCGGTGCTGCTGCGCGACGTTGCCCGCGTGCAGCTTGGCCCAGAGTTCCGCCGCGGCGCACTGGCCGATGACAAGGGCGAGCGCGTCGGCGGCATCGTCACGATGCGCTACGGCGCGAACCCGCAGGAAGTGATCGGCAACGTCAAGGAAGAGATTGAGAAGATCAAGCCGGCGCTGCCCAAAGGCGTCGAAATCAAGCCCTTTTACGACCGTACCCAGCTCGTCGATGAAACCCTGTGGACGCTGACCGACACCATCGTCGCCGAGATCCTGGTTACGATGCTGGTGGTGATTCTGTTCCTGCTCCACCTGCGCAGCGGGTTGTTGATCAGCGCGACCATCCCGATCTCCGTGTTGATGACCTTCATAGGCATGGAGGCTTTCGGCATCGGCAGCAACATCATGAGCCTTGGCGGCATCATCATCGCCATCGGCGTGGTGGTCGACATGGGCATCATCATGACCGAAACGATCTACCGCGCGCTGCAGGAAGACGGCGGCAGATCGAAACGCTTCGACGTCGTGTACGGCGCGGCGCGCGAAGTCGGCGGCGCGATCCTGACTTCCGTGCTGACCATCGTGATCAGCTTCGTGCCGATCTTCTTTCTGCCCGGCCAGAGCTACAAGCTGTTCGCGCCGCTGGCCTGGACCAAAACCTTCTGCCTGCTCGCCTCGGCCATAACCGCTATCACGCTGGTGCCGGTGTTGTGCTACCTGTTCCTCGGCGGGCGCAAACAATCTCAGTCACGCAAGGCGCAGTTGACGCGTCAAGCCATGCGCTGGGCCAGCGCACTCGGCATTGCGGCGCTGCTCGCCTGGCTGACGCTGCACTTCGACTCCTGGATGGAAGCGCACCTCGGCATGCGCGCCGGTTTTCTCGCGGTACTGGTGTTCGTGCTGGCCGGACTGGCCGTTCTGCGCATGTGGAGCGAAAAGCTGACGCCGATCGACGAAAGCCCCGTGGCCCGCGGCATCGTGAAAGGCTACGTGCCAACGCTGTTGTTTTTCCTGCGCAACAAGTGGGTGCTCGGTGCAGTGTACGTGCTGATCGTGTTCTGGGGCGCGATGGCGGCGTTCGGCGCGAAAACCATGCTGTCGCCAGTGTACGGCGCGACGGACAATCCCGACTCGGTAAGACCGCTGGCCGCGCTGGACGAGCACTACCCCGGTTTCGGCCATGAATTCATGCCGCCGCTGGATGAAGGCAGCCTGCTGTATATGCCGTCGCTGCTGAGTCAGGCGGGTTTGGGCAAGACGCTCGACGCGATGGAGTGGCAGAACCGGCAGATCGCATCAGTGCCGGAAGTGAACGGCGTTGTCGGCAAGCTCGGCCGGGCTGACACCAGCCTGGACCCGGCGCCGATCGGCATGATCGAAACCATGGTCGAGTTGAAGCCGAAGTCGCAATGGCGCAAAGCGATCAGTCGCAATGAGCTGATCGAGCGGCTGGAAAGCGGCATGACGCTGAAGGATCTGAGGCGCGAGATGCGCGAGGGCGACGCGAAAATCGCGTTCAACAAGGCTGTCGGCGAAGGCCTGACGATTGGCCAGTTGTTGGCGGGGCTACGCGATGCGCGAGAGGCCAATGAGCTTCTGGATCTCGATCCGGGTGCCGACATGACGCTCGCCGAGAAGATCGTGCTGAACCTGCGCCGTGACCTGTCCAAGAAAGACCTGATCTCCGACCTGCGTTTGAAGACTTTTCAGCCGGGTGTCGCGCCGAGCTGGCTGCAGCCGATCCAGACGCGCGTCGTGATGCTCAGCAGCGGCATTCGTGCACGCATCGGGCTGGAACTGGTGGGGGACGACGCCAACGAACTGGCTGAGCTTGCGCTGCAACTCGAGCCGATCGTCAAGGAAGTAGACGGCACGGCCGACGTGACAGCGCTCCGAACCGGCGGCAAACCGTACGTCGAGTTCGAGCTGAAACGTGACCGCATGGCCCACTACGGCGTAAGCGTGGCACAGGTCAACAACGTCATCGAGATCGCCCTGGGCGGCAAGCGTCTCACGACAACGGTTGAGGGGCGCGAACGTTACCCCGTGCGCGTGCGCTACGAGCGCGAATTGCGCGACAACCTGGAAGAACTTGGCGACGTATTGATCACCACTCCCAACGGCGCGCAGATCCCCATCACCGAAGTCGCCGATATCCGCAGTGTAGTCGGCCCGGCTGCGATCCGTGGTGTGAACGGTCAGCTTGTCGGCTACGTGATGTTCAACCCGGTTGATATCGACGAAACCACTTTGATTGAAAGGGTTCAGGAACGCGTCCAGCAGGCCATCGACAACAAGGAAGTAGACTGGCCCAAGGGCTACAGCTACCGCTGGGTCGGCCAGTACAAAGAAGCGCAGCGCGCCAACCAGCGGCTGTCGTTCA
>JAGQRI010000023.1:0-4315 GCA_020425515.1 Planctomycetota bacterium
CCGGCTCGCCGCCGTGCAGCTTGATGATGTCCATCGTGGACATCGCCAGCCCGGCGCCGTTGACCATGCAGCCGATGCTGCCGTCAAGCTTGATGTAGCTGAGGTCGTACTTCTTGGCCTCGGTTTCCTCGGGTACTTCCTCGGTGATGTCCCTGTAGGCTTCGATGTCGGTGTGGCGGAACAGGGCGTTGTCGTCGAAAGTCATCTTGGCGTCGAGTGCGAGCACCCCGCCGTCTTTCGTCGTGACCATCGGGTTGATTTCAACCAGGCTCGCATCTTCTTCCGTGAAGCACTTCGCGACGCCCAGAATCAGCGCGGCCGCCTTGTTGACCAGCTTCGCCGGGATGCCCATGGCGAGCGCCAGCCGGCGCGCCTGGAAGCCGTGCATACCCTCACCCGGGTCGAAGAACTCTTTCTTGATCTTGCCGGGGGTCCTGGCGGCGACTTCCTCAATGTCCATGCCGCCTTCGTAGCTGCCCATGACGCAGATTTGTGCAGTTTCGCGGTCGAGCACGGCCGCGAGGTAGTACTCGTGGTCGATGTCGCAGCCTGCCTCGATCAGCAACTGGTTGACCTTCTTGCCCTGGGGACCGGTCTGGTGCGTCACCAGCTGCATGCCGAGGATCGCCTCGGCGTGGCTGCGGACCTCTTCGGTGCTCCTGGCCAGCTTGACGCCGCCGCCTTTACCGCGCCCGCCGGCGTGAATCTGCGCCTTGACCACCCAGACGTCGCCGCCGATCTCGCGGGCGACATTCACGGCCTCGTCCACGCTGTAGGCGACGTGCCCCTTCAACAGCGGGGTACGGTAGCGTCGCAGTACTTCCTTGGCCTGGTATTCATGGATCTTCATGGAACTGTCCTTGACGATAAAGCGGCGGCATTGTGCGGACAGGGGCATCCCCCCGCAAGGCCGAACCCGGGCGCAATCCGGGAAACGTGTGAAAGCCGATCAACGCCCCTTGCCGTGGTCTTCGACGTCCGATTTGAGCTGCTGGGCCTTGGCGCGAAGCCGCTCGGCGACAGGTTCCGGCACGAAGCGTGAAATATCGCCGTCCAGGGCGGCGGCTTCCCGGATCAGGCGTGACGAAATGAAGCTTTCCTCAAGGCTCGCGCACACGAAAATGGTTTCGATTTCCGGCGCGAACGTGCGGTTGGCGTACGCCATTTGAACTTCATTTTCGTAGTCGCTGAAAGTTCGCAGCCCGCGCAGGATAACCTTGCCGCTGAGCCCCCGGACGTAATCAACCACCATGCCGGTGAAGCTTTCCACGCGGACGTTGGGCAGGTCGCTGGTGACCTCACGCAGCATTTCCAGGCGCTCGCTCAGGCCGAAAAGCGGCTGCTTCGAAATGTTGACGGCGCAGGCCACCACCAGTTGCTCGAAAAGCTGCGAACCACGCTGGATTACGTCCAGGTGGCCGTTGCTGACCGGGTCAAAGGTACCGGGATAGACGGCAAGCCTGTGTGGCATGAGTTTCTCCGAGCGAGCGGGGCAGCCTAGCATGAAGGGACACTGCCGCGCAAACGAGTGGGAAGAAGAGTGACCCTGTCTGGTGTTCCGGCTACGCTCATCACGACCTAATTGATCTGGAGGTGAAGATGTCGCTCTATGAAATGAAGACCAAAACGCTCGAGGGTGAGCCGGCCGACCTGTCGCAGTACAACGGGAAGGTCAGCCTGGTGGTCAACGTGGCCAGCGCGTGCGGCCTGACGCCTCAATACGAAGGCCTTCAGTCGTTGCAGAAACAACTGCACGGGCGCGGCTTCAATGTGCTGGGCTTTCCGTGCAACCAGTTTGGCGCGCAGGAGCCGGGTACGTCAGCTGAAATCCGCGAGTTCTGCACCACGAAGTTCAGCGTCGATTTCCCGATGTTCGAGAAGCTCGACGTCAAAGGCGATGGGCAGCACGAGATCTACAAGTTCCTGACGGCCGACAATGAGGTGCCGGACTGGAACTTCACGAAGTATCTGGTCGGCAAGAACGGCGAAGTGATCAAGCGTTACGCCCCCACCACCAAGCCGGACGACCCAGCTTTGCTTTCCGATATCGACGGCGCGCTAAGCGCATAAGGAGCCGACTATGAAGACGACATTGGCGGTACTGGCCTGCTGCATGCTCGCGCTGCTGCTCGCGCCTGCGGTGGTCCAGCACGCGCAGGACGCCAAGGACGACAAGGCCGCCGAAAAGAAGGCCGACGACAAAACGGAAGACAAAGCCGAGAAGGCGACTGAGCTTCCGGAAGACTCGTTCTACCGCCTCAAAACCAAGACGCTCGAAGGCGACGACGCCGACCTCGGCGACTACGCCGGCAAGGTCGCGCTGGTGGTCAATGTCGCCAGCAAATGCGGCTACACGCCCCAGTACGAAGGCCTGCAGAAGCTGTATGATGAACTGAAGGGCAAGGATTTCGTGATCCTTGGTTTTCCCAGCAACGACTTCCGCGGACAGGAGCCGGGCACGCCCGAAGAGATCCGCAAGTTCTGCACCGACAAGTACGACGTGACTTTTCCGCTGTTCGAGAAGGTCCAGACCAAGGAAGGCGAAGGCCAGTCGCCCATCTACGTCAACCTGCAGAAGCAGAGCGACGAATTGCCGAGTTGGAACTTCTGCAAGTACCTCGTCGGCAAGGACGGCAAGGTGATCAAGTTCTACGCCAGCAAGGTCACGCCCGACGACAAGGACATGCGCAAGGCGATCGACGAGGCGCTTAAAGTCGAGTTCAAGAAGCCCGAAACGAAAGAAGACAAGAAGGACGAGCCAAAGAAAGAAGAAGGCAAAGAGGAGCCGAAGAAGGACGGCAGCAAGGAAGAGCCAGAGAAGTAGTTAGCGCAGCTTGCTTCGGTGGCTGACCCACGTGCTGTCCGCATCCGCGAACCTCAAGCGGGCGCGGATGTCTTTTGCCCGCGCGTAGTCGATGCCCACGCGCGGCCCAGCGATCAGCTTGCGGGCGGGAATGCCGTGCAGAACTTCGAGCCCGCCGGCCTCGAACAACGGGTGGCCGGACCAGCCCGTTGACAGGTCAAGGGCCTGCCCCAGTTTGCCCGGGCCGGTCAGCAGTGTCGAACCGGTTTTGCCGCCACGGCGCTCGGCTACGACTGCTTCGCCTTGCACGATTTCAGCGCTGCGGATCAGGACGGCCGTGCCCTCGCCCAGCCCGGTCACGATGTTCAGCATGTTGTGAAGTCCGTAGCACAGGTAGACGTAGGCGTGTCCGCCCGGTCCCCACATCGGCTCCGTGCGCGGCGTGCGACCCTTGCTTGTATGTGCGGCGCTGTCCTTGGGCCCGCGGTAGGCTTCGACCTCGGTGATCCGCAACACGACTTCGCCGCGGCGGAGGTGCCGTCCTACGAGGTCACGGGCGACTTCGACGACGTCGCGGAAATACCAGTCCTGCGGCAGGCGATTCACGCTTCCTTGACCCCTACCCAACAACCGTCGCCGATGGGCGTGATGACGCCATGAACGCGCGGGTTCCCCGCCATGTAGTCGTTGAAGCGGCGTACGGCCCCCACTCCCGCGTCGTCCTCGGGCGCTGTCAGCAGCCGCCCGAAACCGAGCGCGTTGTCGGCCATGATCAGGCCTCCCACCGGAAGGATGCGCAGGCATTCGTCGAGGTACTTCGGGTAGTTGGCCTTGTCGGCATCGAGAAAGCACGCGTCCGCGCTGCCCGGCTCTAGTTTCGGTAGCACGTCCACGCCTGCGCCACGGAGAACCTCGACCTTTCCCGCAACGTCGGACTTGGCAATCCATTCCTCGGCGAAGTCGGCGTGTTTGTCTTCCAGTTCGATCGTCCGAACGCGCCCGTCAGCCGGCAGTGCGCGTGCCATCTGGATGGCGCTGTAGCCCGCCAGCGTGCCGACTTCGATCACCGATTTCGCCCCGTGCAGCTTCAGGATGATCTGCATGAAGCTGGCCTGTGCCGGCGAGATCCAGATGCGCGGGATATCCAGTTTCTCGGCGGCGGCCTTCAGGTCGGCCAGGAAATCGTCGTCGCCGCGGGTGCGCTCGGCGATGTACGCGAGGTGTCGGCGTGTGAGTACGGAATCGTCTTCAGACATGTTCTCTCCGTCAGCGGTTGATGGTGCAGTTCGGCAACGCGTCGTGCAGTTTCCGCAACGCCTGCTCTGACAACTCGGCCTTGAGAGGCAGGTTCAGTTGTTTCAGGTTTTGTAGCTGGGCCAGTGCGGGCAGGCTTGCGTCAGTCAGTTCGTCCAGTCCGTGCAGCGACAGGTTTTCGAGGTTTGTCAGAGTTGCCAGTTTGGCAACGCCCTCGTCGGTGATGTGCACGCAGAAGTCCAGCACAAGCGACTTGAG
>JAGQRI010000023.1:4466-57461 GCA_020425515.1 Planctomycetota bacterium
GCAGCTTCGGGAGAAACGACAGCCCGTCGCTGGTGATTCCCTCAGCGCCGATCAGGATCAGTTCCTCCAGGTTGACCAGCGCGGCCAGCTTGGAAACGCCGGCATCTGAGACGTGGATCGCGCCTAGAACCAGCCGCTTCAACGTGGTGTGTTCCGCAATTTTCGGGAGGCCGGCGTCGGTCAGGTTGCTGTAGTGAAGCTGAAGGTCTTCCAACTGGTCGAAGCGTTCAAGCGCGTCTACGTCCTCGTCTTTCAAACCCTGCGTAACAAGCACCTTCTCGTCGTCCGGGTACTTGTCCAGGTCGCTTGCTGATTTCGAGACCTTGGGCGGCTGACGCGATATGCCGAAGAAGACAGCGAAAGGCGCGACAATCAGCACGGCCAGTCCCAGCAGGATCAGCTTGTCTTTCAAGGTGCGTACTTTCGTTCGCGCTTCAGCCATGCACAAACGATAACAATCCGGACACATCCGGGAACGAGGGCGTCTGGTCAGTGTGTCCGGCGCGGGGCAAGATGTGCCCATGTCGATCAGCAACGAGCAGGCCTACCTCTTTCGCCATGCGGTGATGCAGGAAGTAGCGTACCAGTTGCAGCCGCCCTCAGAGCGTTCGCGCCTGCACGGCCGCATCGTCGGTATCATCGAGGTGCTGTTCCCGAACTCGCTTGAAGAGCACGCATTGGCGCTCGCTGATCACGCGTTTCATGCCCACCAGGACGAGAGCCGCGGGGATGCCACGCGAACGCACCAGAATCAGGAAGTGAAGTACCTGGCGCTGGCGGCCGAGGTTGCGCGACGGCGGTTTGACAACGAGAGGGCTGTGTCGCTGTTGCGGCGTCTGGCCGGGCTGCCCTGGGCGCCTCCCCGCGAGCGCTTTGATGCCATGGAAGGTGCAGCCGGGCTCCTGATGGACATAGCCCGGGTGGGCGAAGCAGCAGAGATCGTTCCTGTTCTCATTGAGCAGGCACAGCGCTCGGGCATCCCGGAAGATTCGGCGAGGGCTTATCTGCTGCTGACCCGCCTGGCGGGACTGCAGAGACGCGCGGCCGACGCGATGGTGTATGCGCAGCAGGCGGAGCATTTCGCCGGCAGGTCGGCCGACCGTGCACTGCGCGTGAGCATTTTCAGTGAACTGGGTGTGATCTACTTCCGGCGCGGCGAAACCGCGGCGGCGCGTGCCCTGTTCGCGAAAGGGGTCGAGCTTGCCCGAGAACTCGGTCTGCGAAAAGAACTGGTGTCGGTGCTGAACCGCTGCGGGGCCACCGCAGTGATGGCGGGCGAACTGGACGAGGGTGAGAAGTACCTGGAAGAAGCAGAACAGCTCGGGCGGGATCTGAATGACCTGCGCAATGTAGCGGCCGTGCTGTCCAACCAGGGCGTGCTGGCGCGCAGGCGCAATCAATACGATGAAGCGCTTAGGCTATATGACGAGTCGCGCAACATCAGCGAGCGCATCGGTCTGCGCGACAACCTGATCAATTGCTACGACAACAGCGGCGTGGTGCTGAACCTGTTGAACCGTCTTGAGGAGGCGCAGGACGCCCACGAGCGCGCCCGATTGCTGGCGATAGAACTCGGTGATCCGCGGCGCGAAGCGACGTCGAATCTGAACGCTGCGTTAATCGAGCGCAAGTTCGGGCGTTTTGAACTGGCCCTGCGCATGATGGACGAGTCCTTCGAGCTGCTGGTGAAAGCGGGGGATCTGCGGGGACAGATTAATTGCCTTGTGAATCGGGGAAACGTGTACCTGAGCAACATGGACCGGCCTTTTGACGGTCTTCACGATTTCATTCATGCGGAGATGCTGGCACGAGGCTCGGGCGATGCTCACGAGGCGACCTGGCACCTCACCCGCCAGGCGGCTGCACTGCAGGCGATGAGGTGTTACGAGGACGCCGTTACGGTATGCAACCGTGTGCTGGCACAGTCATCTGAGTACGCAGATGGATTCGACCTCGCCCGACTTGCCTATTTCCACCGTGCCTTTGCGGAGCACGGCCTGGAACGAAACGAGGAAGCGCTTGGGAGCATCCGGCAGTATCTGCATCTGATTGAAGATCACAGCCTGCCGGAAGAAGTGCACCGCGACGACATCGAATCAGCCCAGGCACTGTTGAAGGAGCTGACCGGAGACTAGACATCCCGGCTCAACGGCAAAGCGCGCGGCGCCAGAAGGAAGCGAAGCGGTCGCGTCTCATACAGCTGAGACACGACCGCCGCAGGACGATGGTGGACGTGGAGGGACTCGAACCCCCGACCCTCTGCGTGTAAAGCAGATGCTCTAACCAATTGAGCTACACGTCCGTGCCGCCAAGATACCCTCGCGGATCATCCGCACAACGGGCGGAATTTTGGCGATCCTTGCTCTGTTTCAATGGGCGAATCGTATAACGTTGCGACCTATTCTCAGGAACCTGCAATGCGGCTTCGAGTCTTCATCGTTTGCCTGTCCTTGGTGGTGTTGGCCCTCGCGGGTTGTGGCGGCGGTGAGGACGCAGGCGGCAAACCGCGCTCCAAGTCGTTCCCCGTGCAGGTCGAACCCGTGCAAGGCCTGGAAGTCCAGTACGTGGTCAGTGCGGTCGGTTCGGTGCGTGCCTTCGAAGAAGTGTTGATCACTGCCCGCGTTCAGGGCGTGGTCGAGAAGATCAACTTCCGGGAAGGCGAGCTCGTCACGTCGGAAACCGTGATGTGCGAGATCGAACCCAAGCGCTTCCAGTATGCCTACGACGCCGCCAAGGCGGCCCATGACCGGTCTGTCGCCGAACTCAAGGACGCCAACGACGGTCTGAAACGGCGTGAAGACCCCAAGGGCAGCATCTTCTCAAAGGAAGAAGTCGAACTGTGGCGCACCAAGGTCGCCGTTGCCGCGGCCAATGAGCGCGAAAAGGCGGCCGACCTCAACCGTGCCGACCTGGACCTCAAGAACGCCCGCCCGACCCCGCCGATGGAAGGCGTCGTGCAGTCGCGGCTGGTGCAGACCGGCCAATGGGTTACGCCCGGGACGGTGATCGCCCGTCTGCTCAGGCGCGATCCGATGTTGCTGCGCTTTGCCGTTTCGGAAGACCAGGCCTCGCAGCTCAAGCCGGGGCTGGCGGCCACGTTCTCACTCAGCGGCGAAAAGCGAGAGTATCACGCGACACTCACCCACGTCGCTGCATCCGCCGACCAGACAACGCGCATGGTCGAGGTCATCGCCGAAGTCGCGCCCGAAGATGCAGGTGAGCTGACCCCCGGGACGTTCATTCGTGTCACCGTACCTGTCGGTTCGCGCAAGAACGCGCCGACAGTGCCGGAGACCGCCGTTCGCGCCAGCGAGCAGGGCTTTCTCGTCTACGTTGTCGAGGACGGCAAGGCGCACCAGCGCGTGATCGAGATCGGCCTGCGCACCGCTGACGGCCGCATCGAGGTGAAGAGCGGGCTGGCCGTGGATGAAGACGTCGTCGTCCGCGGCGCTGAGGCCCTGCGTGAAGGCGTGGACGTGCGGGTGGTCGGTGGCGAAGGCGCCGCGCCCGCGGAGGCCAGCCCATGAAGCTGACCGAGCTGTGCGTGCGCAAACCGGTCCTCGCCTGGATGATCATGGGCGCGACGATCGTGTTCGGGCTGGTTTCAGGCAGCCGGATCGGCATCAGCCAGTTCCCGGACGTCGACTTCCCCACCGTCAGCGTCAGCGTGACGTGGGAAGGCGCATCACCGGAAGCGGTCGAGCAGGACGTCGTCGAGATTCTTGAGGAGGCCCTGGTCCAGGTTGAGGGTGTCAAGAACATCAGTTCAACCTCGCGGCAGGGGCGCGGCAACGTCACCGTGGAGTTCGACATCGACCGCGACATCGACAGCGCCGTGCAGGACGTGCAGAACGTCGTGGCC
Organism: Planctomycetota bacterium; assembly: GCA_020425515.1. GTDB lineage: Bacteria > Planctomycetota > UBA8742 > UBA2392 > UBA2392 > JACKID01. The sequence goes on from JAGQRI010000023.1 coordinate 8,329, forward strand.
GAAGCCCAGCGCCGCCTGCCGAACGACGTCGAGCCCCCCATCGTGCGCAAGAGCAATCCGGAAGACCGCCCGATCATGTACGTCAGCCTGTCCGGCCCATACAGCCGGCAGAAACTGGCCGACATTGTTCGCTATCGGGTAAAGGAAAAGCTGCAGACGATCGAGGGTGTCGGGGAAGTCACGCTGGGTGGGTACCTCGAGCGCAACGTGCGCATCTGGGTCGACGCGGACAAGCTTGACTCGAAGGGGCTCACCGTAAGCGACTTGATCGCCGCTCTGCGCCGTGAGCACGTCGAGTTGCCGGCCGGGCGCATCGAGACCGCCGGGCGCGAAGTCAACGTGCGCGTGCTGGGTGAAGCGCTGCATCTGGACGAGCTGCGCGACATCGTGATCCGCGAAGTGGACGGTCACCCCGTGTACGTGCGTGACGTGGCGCTGGTGGAGGACGGCTTCGAGGATGAACGCCGGCTCAGCCGCGTGAACGGCGTGCCCGCACAGGGACTGGGTATCCGGAAGCAACGCGGCGCGAATGCCGTCGAGGTTGCAAAGTCGGTGCATGCGACGCTGGACGAAATCCGCCCGACGCTCGAAGACGATATGGACCTGGGCGTCAACTTCGATTCCACGGTGTATATCGAGGAATCGGTTCACGAGATCGAGTTCGAGCTGGTGTTGGCCGTGATCCTGACGGCGCTGGTGTGCTGGCTTTTCCTGGGCTCGATCAGCAGCACCATGAACGTGATCCTGGCGATCCCGATGTCGCTGCTGGGCACGATCGCGATCATCTATTTTGCGGGCTTCACGCTGAACACGTTCACGCTGCTGGCGCTGGCGCTGGCGGTCGGCATCGTCGTCGACGACGCCATCATGATCATGGAGAACATCTACCGGCACAGTGAGGAGGGCGCGGATCGATTTGCCGCCTCCCTTGGCGGTACGAGGGAAATTGCGGGCGCCGCCCTGGCGTCCACGGTTGCGATTTGCGCCATCTTCGCGCCTGTGGCGTTCATGAGCGGCGTGATCGGCAAGTTCTTCCTGCAGTTCGGCGTGGCGCTGAGTTTGGCCGTGTTGCTGAGCTACGTCGAGGCGATCACGCTGGCGCCCGCGCGCTGCGCCCAGTTGCTCAAACGCGGCGTGAAGGAAAACCGTGGAGTTGTGGGACGGTTTGTCGACCGCGGCTTCACGGGCCTGAAAGAAAGCTACTCGCGTGCCTTGCAGCCGGCCTTGCGGCACCCCTGGTTCGTGCTGGTCGTGGGTGCAGCGATCTTCGGGCTGGCATTGTGGATGATGACGAGCTTGCCCAAGGAGTTCGTGCCCAGCCAGGACCAGAGCCGGCTGATGGTTCGTCTGTCCACGGCCGTCGGCAGCAGCCTTGAGGAAAGTGACAGCCTGTTCAAGGAAGCCGAGAAGTACGTGTATTCGCGCGATGACGTTGAGCGCGAGTTCTGCATCGTCGGCGGCTTCGGCGGTGGCGACGTCAACACGGCCATCATTTTCGTGACCCTGAAGCCGCCCGAAGAACGCACGCAAACCCAGAACGAAATTGCGGCCGAGATTCGCAAGGAACTCAACAAGACGGCAGGCCTGAAGGCCGTGGTGCAGGATCTAAGCCAGAGCGGTTTCAGCGCGAGGCGCGGCTTCCCCGTCGAGTTCAGCGTTCGCGGGCCGGATTTCGAGAAGCTGGGCGAACTGTCGCAGCAGATGGCCGACGAAATGCGCGACAGCGGCACTGTCGTGGACGTCGACACCGACTACCAGGTCGGCATGCCCGAGCTGCGCATCGTACCGGATCGCGCCAAGGCTGCGGACCTGGGCGTACCGATGGAGGATGTGGCGGCGACGCTCAACTCGCTCGTCGGCGGCGTGCGTGTCGGCAAGTTCAGCGATTCCGGGCGCCGCCTGGACGTCCGCCTGCGCCTGCTGGCCAGGCAGCGCAGCACGCCGCAGGACATCAACCGCTTGCGTGTGCGCACCAGCAGCGGCGAGCGCATCCCGCTGAGCAGCCTGGTCAAGCAGGACGAACGCCCGGTGCTGCAAAGCATCATCCGCGAAGACCGCGAACGCAGCATCACAGTGTTCGCCAACGTCGCGCCGGGCCACACCCAGAACGAAGCGATTGCGAAGGTGAAAGAGTTGCAGGCAAAGATGCCTGAGGGGTACCGCATCGTCATGAGCGGCAGCTCGGTCGAATACGAGGACTCATTCACCAGCCTGCTCTTCGCGCTCATTCTCGGCGTGCTGGTTGCCTACATGGTGTTGGCCGGGCAGTTCAACAGCTTCTTCCACCCGATCACGATCCTGACCATCGTGCCACTCTCAATTGCCGGGGCCGCGGTGGCGCTGTTCGCGTTCGGGCAGACGCTGAACATCTTCAGCATGATCGGCCTGCTGCTGCTGCTGGGTATCGCGAAGAAGAACTCGATCATCCTGGTGGACTACGCGAACCAACTGATGGCGAAAGGCATGACCGCGCGCGAAGCGATGCAGAAAGCCGCGCCGGTTCGACTACGCCCGATCCTGATGACGAGCGTCGCGACGATGATGGCGGCGCTGCCGGCCGCGCTTGCGCTGGGGCCCGGTGGCGAGATTCGGCGTCCCATGGCGATCGGCGTGCTGGGCGGGATGTTCGTGGCGACGCTGCTCAGCCTGCTCGTGGTGCCGGCCTTCTACGTGCTGATGGATCGCTTCCTCGGACTGTTCCGGGGATCGCCGGCGCGTGTGGTGCCCGCCGCTCCGGAACTGTTGCCCGAAGCGGACAGCGATCTGCAGGATTCGCGGATTACGTAGCCCGGCTACTTGTAGATCTCTTGCAGCAACAACTCGCCGGCGCGGAGCAGTTTCTGGTCCATGCTGCTGGCGGCCAGAGGTAGCAGGTTGGCGCGGGTGTCCTTGCGGTACTGGTCGATGCGATCCTTGCTGCGCCCCGAGTTATCGAGCGTTCGCAGGTTGTGAATGCGGTCGCACAGTTTGACGGCGCGCACCCAGCCGGGCGCGTTGCGCAGCCCCTGGTAGTAGCGCTGCAGGCCCATGTCCTTGGGCGAGCCGTCGCGCTTGTACATCTTGGTGAGCAGCACTACCGCCCCGGACACGCCCTCACCGAACTTGTCCGTCAGTTCCTGCGGCGTGGTTTGCATGTCGTCTTCGAGCACGTCGTGCAACAGCGCCGCGATCACCTCGTCGTGCTCGCGCAGCTTGACGTCTTCCACCGCAATCAGCGCGACTTCGAGTGGGTGTGTGGCGTAAGGCGTGCCTTCGTCGCGAACCTGGCCGGCGTGGGCGCGATACATCACCTCGAGCGCCCGCGTGACGTCGTGGTGCAGCCCCGGCTCGAGCTGTTGAAACAGGCGGGCTTCCAGCGGCTCGCATTCAGCGGGGCGCGTGATTTTCACTTCGGGCGTTGCGGTCTCGGTTTCGTCTTCGTTGTCGCCGCGGTGACGGTCATCCATTACGCGGCGCAGGTCCTCGAAGCTGATTTCCTTCTCGACCATCAGCACCATCAGGTGAAAAACCAGGTCGCACATCTCGCCGACGAGGTCGCTGCGGCTCTCGCTCTTGGCCGCGACGATGGTTTCGGTCGCTTCCTCGCCGAGCTTCTTGAGGATCTTGTTGATGCCTTTCTTGAACAGGTAACTGCTGTAGCTGCCCTCCGGCAGGGTGTCCTTGCGTTCCTGCAGCAGGGTGCGCACGTCGTCCATCAATGCGCCGAGCTGCGCCCCCCACCCCTGCGCGGCTTGTGGAGCGTCCTCGATTTCACTGAGCACGGCCTTGTTCTTGAACACGGTCTTGAAGAAGCAGTCAGCCTCTCCGGTGTGGCAGGCCGGACCTTCCGGCAGCACGCGGGCGACCAGGGCGTCGCCGTCACAGTCCAGCTTCAACTCGGCGACGCGCATGATGTTGCCGCTGGTCTCGCCCTTCACCCAGAGCTGTTTGCGGCTGCGCGACCAGAATGTCACCAGGCCGGTTTCGAGGGTCTTCCTGAAGGCCTCCGCGTTCATCCAGGCGAGCGTCAGCACCGTGCCGTCGCGGGCGTCCTGCATGACGCAGGGCATCAGCCCATTGCTGTCGAAACGCAATCCGTCGATCGGCTGGACTTCGGTAAATTCGCTCATGTTGCCGCTACCTCCGGCGGGCGTATGTTGATGCCGCGCTCGCGCAAGTACTGCTTCGCCTCGCCCACCGTGTGTTGACCGAAGTGGAAAATGCCGGCTGCCAGTACCGCGGCCGCCCCGCACTCAAGCCCCTCGGCCAGATGCTCCAGTTTACCAACGCCGCCGGAAGCTATCACCGGGACGGCAGCGGCCTGCGCCGCCTGTTTTGTGAGGTCGAGCTCGAAGCCCTTGCCGGTGCCGTCGCGATCCATACTGGTCAGCAGGATCTCGCCCGCGCCGAGCTGAACGCCTTGTTTGATCCACTCCAGCGCGTCCCTGCCCGTGTCTTCGCGCCCGCCTTTCACGTAGACGTGATAGCTGCCGTCTTCCTGTTTGCGGGCATCGACCGCGAGTACCACCGCCTGCTTGCCGAAGCGCTTGGCGCATTCGCGGATCAGTTCGGGATGGCTGACGGCCGCGCTGTTAATGGCGACCTTGTCCGCGCCGGCCCGCAACAGCCTCTCGAAGTCGTCGACGCTGCGAACGCCGCCGCCGATGGTGAAAGGGATGCTGAGCTCGAGTGCGCAGCGCCGGGCCAGCTCGACTGTGGTGTCGCGGTTGTCGCTGCTGGCCGTGATGTCGAGGAACACCAGCTCGTCGGCTTCCTCAGCGTCGTACCGAAGCGCGCATTCAACGGGGTCGCCGGCGTCGCGCAGCCCGACGAAATTGACGCCCTTGACGACGCGACCGTCCTTCACGTCGAGGCAGACGATGATGCGTTTGGCAAGCATCAGCCGCGCGCCGCGAGGCCTTCTTTGGCGGCCGCCACGGCTTCCTCGTAGGTGAACTCTTCCATCATCAGCGGTTTGCCTACAAGCACTCCGTGCACACCGCGCGTTGAGGCGACTTCCTTGATGTGCTCGAGCCTGGTTACGCCGCCTGTGACGATGACGTCGGTCGAATCCGACGCGAACGACGAGGCCTCCCCGGCGCGCGGGCCGTGGCCGGTCGCGTCCGCGGTGACATCCTGGTAGATGAAGTGACGCACGCCTGCGTCCTGGATCGCGCCGGCAATGTCGGCGACGGTTGCCTTCGAGTCCTTGACCCACTCCTGGCTGACGACCCTTCCGTCCTTCACGTCAAGGAACACAACAACGGCTTCCGCGTTGATTTCCAGGGCCTTGTGGATAAGCGAGGGGTCGTGCATGGCGGCGCTGCCAAAGGCCGCGCGGTTGACGCCGAGCTGCGTGACGACCTTGAAGCTCTCGATGTCCCGGATGCCGCCGCTGAGCTGGACAGTCTCCTCAAACGTCTTGGCCATCTCGCCGACAACGGTCAGGTTGCGTTCGGCGCCTGCAAGCACGCTGCCGGAGTGCTCCGCCTGGCTGACGATGAACGGACCGTCGAGGTTGTAGATATGAATGGTCTTCGCGCCGGCATCGATGAACTTGCGGGCGAAACCCAGCGGCTCGACGCGGTTCGCGCGAGTGCCCATGCCGACAGATTCATAGCGCAGGGCCATGCCGCCGCGCAGCTCAATTGCCGGAATCACCTGAAAGTCGCTCATATCGTTATCCTCTCGCGGCCTGCAGTGCTTCTCTTACCGTAAATCTCCCCTCATACAACGCCTTGCCGATGATAAGGCCGTCAATTCCGGCATCGGACTGCGCCGTCCGGGTGACATGTTCGAGTTCGCCGACGCCGCCTGACGCGATCACCTTCGCGCCGGTTTGGGCCAGCTCCGTGGCGCCCTGCAGGTCCGGGCCGTTCAGCATACCGTCGCGGGCGATATCTGTGTAAATGAAGCGTGAAACCCCCGCGTCGAGCATGCGTCTGGCCAGCTCCGCGGCGCTGACTTCGCTGGTTTCGACCCAGCCCTCAACGGCGACCATGCCGCCGCGCGCGTCGATGCCGACGGCAATCTTGTCACCGAAGTCCTTCGCAAGATCAGCAACCAGATCCGGGTTTCGCAGCGCCACGGTGCCGAGAACGACGCGCGAAACGCCGCGTTTGAACGCCTGCTCGACGTCGGCACGGGTACGCAGCCCGCCGCCGAATTCGACCGGGATGTCCACGCTGTTGCAGACAGCCCGCAGCACGGCGAGATTCTGCGAGGCCTCGCCGAAAGCACCATCAAGGTTGACCACATGCAGCCACTCTGCGCCTTGCCCGCCGAAATCGCGGGCGACGGCCGGGGCATCCTCGCCATAGACGGTTTGCGCGTCGGCGCGCCCTTGCTCGAGGCGCACGACTTTCCCCTGTCGCAGGTCGATGGCCGGGTAGATGGTGAAGTCGCTCATTGCTTCAGGAAGTTCTCCAGCACCTTGGCGCCGCAGCGCTGGCTTTTCTCCGGGTGGGCCTGGATGCCCCACAGGTTGCCGCGCCGTACCACACTGCAGAAGCGTTCTCCGTATTCGGTTTCGCCGATCACGTCGCCAGCTTCGGCGGGTACGCAGACGAAGCTGTGCACGAAGTAGAAGTATGCCTCTTCGGGCAGGTCTTCAAAGAGCGGGTCGGACTGTTTGAACTCGATGCGGTTCCAGCCCATGTGAGGCAGGGGGTTGGAACCGGGTTGCAGTTCGCGCACGCGCCCGGGTATCAAGCCGAGCCCGGCTGTTTCTCCGTACTCCTCGCCTGTCTCGAACATCAGTTGCATGCCGAGGCATACGCCCAGTATGGGTTTGCCGGCGGTGGCGTGGTCGCGGATGGCGTCGGCCAGACCGCGTTCGTTTAAGGCTTTCATGCCCGCGGGGAAGCTGCCGACGCCGGGCAGTACCAGTTTGGCAGCCTCAGCTACCTGACCCGCCGTTGTCGCAACTTTGACTTCGCCCCCCGCACGTTCAAGGGCGCGAGAAATGCTGCCAAGGTTGCAGATGCCCGAATCAACTATCGTGACCATGATGATTACAACACGCCCTTGGTACTCGGCACTCCCTTGCGCCTGGGGTCGTGGTCCAGTGCGTTGCGCAGGGCCTTCGTTACGGCCTTGAAGACGCCCTCGATGATGTGGTGGGTGTCGTCACCGCGCAGGACGTCGATGTGCAGGTTCATCGGGAAGTGCGTGCTGAAGCTGCGCCAGAAATGCTCGACCATCTCCGTCGGCAGGCCCCCCACCTCTTCGCGCTTCATGTTGCCGAGTTCGCACACGAGGTACGGTCGCCCGCTGAGGTCGAGCGCGCAGCGGATCAACGCCTCGTCCATCGGGATCAATGCGCTGCCATAGCGGTTGACGCCGGCCTTGTCGCCCGCGGCCTGTTTGAAGCACTCGCCGATGGCGATGGCGATGTCTTCAACGCTGTGGTGCGCGTCCACTTCGAGGTCGCCTTTGCATTTCACGTTCAGGTTGAACAACCCATGCTTGGTGAACAACTCGAGCATGTGGTTCAGGAAACCGATGCCGGTGTCAATCGCGTACGTCCCGTCCCCGTCGATGTTCAACTCGACGCTGATCTCGGTTTCGCTGGTCTTGCGGCTGAATGTCGCTTCCCGCTTGCTCATGCCACCACCGTGATTGCGTACTCCAGCGCCTTCAGGAACGCGTCGTTTTCTTCCGGCCGGCCGATGCTGACTCGCAGTGCCTTCGCCAGTCTCGGATAGTTCGAGACGTCGCGTACGAGCACGCCGCGGCTGACCATCGCCTTCCACAACTCGCGCGGGTCGCGGTTTGTCTCGAACAGTATGAAGTTTGCACGGCTCGGGTACACCTTGCAGCCCTTGTATTCGCGCAGGCGGCGGGCGACGCGCTCGCGCTCGCGCTTGATTTCGTCCACGCGCGATTTCAGCGTCACGGCGTTGTCGATGGCGGTCTCGACGGCGGCCATCGTGAAGATGTTCAAGTTGTACGGCAGCTTGGCGGCGCTGAAGATTGGTCGCGCCTCCGGGTGCGCAACCATGCAGCCGAAACGCAGCCCGGCCGTCGCCAGCGCTTTGCTGAACGTGCGCAGCACCACCAGGTTGCGGCAGTTGCGCGTGAGCTCGATGGCCGTCTCGCCGTGGAACTCGAAGTAGGCCTCGTCGATCACCCAGAGCGCGCCGCTGGTGTTGACCAGGTGCTCCAGGTCGGTCGGGTCGATCACGCTGCCGGTCGGGTTGTTCGGCGTTGCCAGCACAACGACCGAAGCATCCTGCGAAGCCGTCTCAAGCGCCTCGGCATCGAACTGCAGCTCCTCATCGAGTCCTTCCACGGCGATGTCCGCGCCGAGCAGGTTCGCGAGCAGCTTGTAGACCGTGAACGTCGGCTGCGGAATCACGACCTTGCGCCCGCGCTCGAGGGTGCTGACGAAGATCGCATACAGTAGCTCGTTGCTGCCGTTGCCGACCAGTACCTGCTCGGCGTCGGCGCCAATGTGGCTGGCGACCTTGGCGACGAACGCGTCCGGCTGGAACGGCGGATAGCGGTTCCAGGGCAGGTCGCGTACGCGCTCGAACACTTCCTGTTTCAGGGTTGCGGGCCAGTCCCAGGCGTTTTCGTTCTGGTTCAGCTTGATCTCGCAGTCGGGCACGTCGAGGCTGTACCCGCCGGCCAGGCCCGGGAGCTGCGTTTTGAAGTACTTGAGCGTCGTGTTGTCCATGCGCTACTTGAAGCGTTGTTCCACACTGCGGGCGTGCGCTTCAAGTTCCTCACTGCGTGCGAGTTTGACGGCCGCATCCTTGTTGGCTTCCAGCAGCTCCTTGCTGCCGCGGATTATGCTGACCTGGCGTACGAAATCGTTCACGCCCAGCGCGCTGGCCCAGCGTGCGCTGCCGGCCGTCGGCAGCACGTGGTTGGGGCCGGCGTTGTAGTCGCCGAACGCTTCCGGCGCGTACGGCCCGACGAAAATCGCGCCCGCATTGCGAAGCTGCTTGGCGTCGTTTTCGGCGTCGCTGGTCAGCACTTCGCAGTGTTCCGGCGCGATCGAGTCCGCGAAGCGAATCGCGAAGCCCTTGCTGGGCACCGTCAGGATGCCGCCGTAGTGCGCCAGCGAAGCCTCGACGATCTCCTTGCGCGGCAGGTCGGCGACCTGCTTCTCGACTTCGGCCTTCACCTTTTCCGCGGCCTCGGCGCTGTCGGTGATGCCGATGGCGGCCGCGTGCACGTCGTGCTCGGCCTGTGCAAGCATGTCGGCCGCGACGATGGCCGGGTCGGTCGAATCGTCGAACAGGACAACGATTTCACTGGGCCCGGCAAAGCCGTCGATACCGACACGCCCGCTGAGCAACTGTTTCGCGATCGCGACGAAGATGTTGCCAGGGCCCACGATCTTGTCGACGCGCGCGATCTTTTCCGTGCCGATTGCCGCCGCCGCAACGGCCTGCGCGCCGCCGACGCGGAAGACTTCCTCGATGCCGAGGTGGTCGATCAGCGCGCACAGCAGTGGCGACTTTTCCAGGTTCTCCGGCGGGGTCAGCACGCAGATTTCCTCGACGCCAGCGGTCTGCGCCGCGACGGCCGTCATCATCAGCGTACTGGGGTAGGTTGCCGTGCCGCCGGGGACGTACAGAGCGACGCGCCTGAGCGGCTGCATGCGAACGCCGACCGAGCCGCCGTTGTCGTCGATCTGCCAGCTTTCGAGTTTTTGCTTCTCGTGAAACTTGCGCAGGCGCGGGAGGATCTCATCGGTGCAGTGCTTGAGCAGCGCTTCGTCAACGCCGTCGGCGCCCTTCATCAGGTCCAGCTTGTTGGCCTGGATGCGGTTGGTCGGCAGTTCCTCGCCGTCAAACAGGCGGGCGCACTGGCGTACCGCTTCGTCGCCCTGTTCACGCACGCGCTCGATCACGCGCTCGACAGTCGCCAGGGCGCTGTTGGGAAGCCCTTCGTAGAACGCCTCCGCGAACTGGATGAACTCGGTGTCGCCGGTGTCGCGGGCGCGTTGCATGAGTTCAGTCGGTTTGCCGCCCAGCGAGATGTCACCGCCCTCATTGCGCGATGCCAGGCGGCTCTGGAAGGCCTCGAATTCTTCCGATCCGATTTCAAACAGCTTCAGCGATTCGCTCATGTTCTTGCCCCTTCGACTGCGGTTTTCAGATTCACCAACAAATCCCGCACTTCGGACAGTTTGGCGTACCAGGCTGCGCGGTTCACGGCCAGTCGTGCGCTGCAGTCGGCAATCTCCTCATGCACGACTAGCCCGTTTTCACGCAGTGTGGTGCCGGTTTCCACGATGTCCACTATGTAATGCGACAGACCCAGCACCGCGCCGATTTCGACGCTGCCAGAAAGCTTGAACACGGTGCACGGGACGCCCTGCTTGCGGAAGTAGTGCTGTGCAACCCGCGGGAATTTGCTCGCCACGCGAACGGGCGAAAGCAGGTTGTCGAGCTTGCGCTCGATTTCCGGTTTGCCGGCTACCACCATGCGGCATTTGCTGAAACCGAGGTCCAGCGGCTCAAGCAAATCGGCGCCTACCTCCATTAACACATCCTTGCCGCTAATGCCCGCATCGGCTACGCCCTGTTCGATGTACAGCGGCGCGTCCACCGGTTTCACCAGCAGATACTCGACGCGCCCGCACTGGCTGGGCACGGTCAGCTTGCGGGTTTCGTTCAGCGATTCCGCGGGCGCGTATCCTGCGGCTTCCAGGAACGGAATCGCCTGTTTCATCATGCGGCCTGTAGGAAGGGCGACGCGCAGCATCAGGCGCCTCCTTCCATTATCGCGGGTTTTCCCTGGGCGCGCAGGTCGTGAATTCGCTTGAGGGCTTCCGCGCCGTCGCCGGCTTTGACTGATTCGGACGAAGTACCCGTATAGTCGTCCCGCGAAGTTGCCTCCGCCAGCCTGGCCAGGTTGAAGCCGAACCCGACGGCCGGTACGTCCAGTTCGAACCGGTCGAACAGGCGATCGTAGCGTCCCCCGCCACCGAGGTCTTCGCCGACCGCGTGGTGGTACACCTTGAACATGAATCCGCTGTAGTAGTCCGAGCGACGTACTTCGCCGAGATCGAGCAGCAGATTGCCGCGGACTCCGGCTTCGGTCAGCAGTGAATGCAACGACTCCAACTCGCCCAGTGCCGCTTGTGCCGCCGCGTTCAGGTTGAACTTGCGGGCGGACTCAAACACTTCCGGGCCGCCGGTCAGCAACGGCAGCGCGGCGAGTAACTCGGCCGTGTCCGAGTCGAGGCCTATGCGCTGCGCAAGCTGGCGGATGCGGCTGGGGTTCTTGTGATCGAGCGCTTCCAGCAGGCGACGCTCGGCGCGCCCTTGCTCGCCGAGCACGGCGTGGATGAATCCGGCGTGGCCGACCACGATGATGGCGTCGTCCGCCCCGACGGCCTGCAGGGATTCGCGCGCCATCATTACCACGGCCGCGTCGTACACAGGGCCGGGGGCATTTACCCATTCCAGCCCGCGCTGGGTCTGCTCGACGCGATGGCCATGGCCGCTCGGCGCGAAGCGGTAAACGCGCCCTTCATAGCTTGCGCGAATCGGGCGGGCGTCCCGGCGCAGTTCCATGGCCAGTGCTTTCGCGGCAATCAGTGTGAAATCCGCGCGCAGAGTCAGTTGCCGGCCTTCGCGGTCAACCAGGTGGTACAGCTCGGTTTCGTCACCGGGCTCGCCAAGCCCCTCGAAGGTTTCGCCTGAGTCGAACGCAGGCAGGATGATCTCGGTGAAACCCCAGCCGCGGAACACGCCTGCAATCCGGTCGCTGATGAACTGGCGACGCGCGGCCTGCGGTCCGAACACGAGCTCGGTACCTGGCGGGAACGACAGTTGTTTTACGTCGCCTGACATTGGCTTCCGATTGAGCGTGAACGCCGAGGGGTATTACCGCAGCGAGAACAGGTATTCAACCAGAGCGCGCAGGTCGTCGTCGGTGATCCGGTTGAACGGCGTCATGAAAGTGCCCCGGTATTCGTCCGTTCCGGCGAAGCTGCCCGGGTACTTGCGCGGGTCCTTGATGTGCTTGACCGTCCAGCGCCTCGCCTTCAACGGGTCGTGATCCTGGTGCTCGAGGGCGCGGTCCGCGTACCCGCCCAGCGGCGGCCCGGCCAGTCCCGAGCGATCCGGGCCGGTGCTGTGGCACTGCTCGCACGTCAGGCCCTTGAACAGTTTCTGGCCCCGGTCGATGAGCTCATTGGCCTCTTCCGCAGGCGGCACGTCGGGGTATGCGGCCTTGGCGGAAGCCTCCGGGTCCTGGGTGACGCCGGGGATGTTCGCGTTGTCCGTGCAGGCGGCGAGCAGCAGTGCACTCAACAGGAACGGCAGTACTCGGGCAGCCATCAGCTTGCTTCTTTCGTCTCTACGTCGGCCGGCTTCGCGGCGGCGCTTTCGATGCGCTCGATCTGGCCATCCTTGTAATGGACGATGCGATCCGCACGCTCGGCCACGCCGCGCTCGTGCGTGACCACGATCAGCGTCATGCCGAGTTCCCTCTGCAGCTTCTCAAACAGGTCGAGCAGGATCGCTTCGCTTTCGCTGTCCACGTTGCCGGTCGGCTCGTCCGCAAGCAGAACGCGCGGGCGATTCACGATTGCCCTCGCGATGGCCGCGCGCTGGCGTTCGCCGCCGCTGACCTTGGCCGGCGTGTGGGAAATGCGGTGTTCGAGGCCGACCTGCTTCAACGCTTCGTGAGCAAGCATCTGCGCGTCCGGCTTGCCCTGGATGGGCAGCGCGACGTTGTCGATCAGCGTGAGGTGCGGCAGCAGGTAGTGCAACTGGAACACAAAGCCGATTTCCTCGCGCCGGAACCGTGCGAGGTTCTGGATGCGCGTCGTGTCCTGGCCGTGGATCAGGATGCGCCCCTTGTCTGGGCGATCGAGCGTTCCCACGAGGTTCATCAAGGTTGACTTGCCGCTGCCGGACTTGCCCATGATGGCGAGCATTTCGCCCTCGGCGACGCTCAGGTCGATGCCGCGCACGGCCTCGATCCCGCCGGGATACGTTTTGTACAGTCCTTCGATCAGGACCGCGGGTGCGTTGCCGGATGTTTCCGCGTCAAGCATTACGCGGCGTATGGAACCACCCGCGTCACGCTTTGGCAACCGATGGTCTTGGGGCTTGACACAGGTTGCCGTGCGCACCGACAATTCCGCAACCCCATTGGATTTAAGCCGCGTACGACGGGCAACGCCTAGACAGGTGCAAAACGACCCATGGCCACACAAGAAGTGATTCTGCGTCCAGGTGACTCGATCTCTGTACGCCTGGAAGTACCGGGACAGCCCCTGCGGCTTGACATGAGCCTTACCCCCGAAGGCATGGCGGTCTCCGGCCCCGTGCCGTTGGGTGCCCCGACGGTGTTCGGGGGCGTATCTCCTGTTGATGAAGCCCAGTCTCCGGTTGACCTCACGGCGGAGTTCGAGGCGGCGGATGCGCCGGTCGAGCCGCCGCCCGCGCAGAAAATCGAAAGCCTTGCGGCTGTCGAGCCTTTTGACAGTCCGATGGAGGCCGTGGACATTCCCTTCGAAGACATCACGGACGACACGGTCGGGGCAGAGGAAGCCACGGTTACGGAAGACGCGACGGCGACCGATGACATCGACTTTGACCTCGGTGATTTCGACGGTGAAGAGGACGTCTCGGTTGGCGTGGACATCCCCGGTGACGACGACCTTGGCGGCGGGATCGACATCCCCGAAGACGACGACCTTGAAGGCGGCGACATCAGCATCGACATTCCGGACGATGACGCCGTGGATATTCCCGGCGACGACGACGTAGGCTTCAGTGCCGACGCCATGACGATGGTTCCGCCGACTGGCGGCCGACCTGAACCGGCGCTTTCCATTGAAGACGATGATGCAGGAATGTCGCTCGAAGACATGACCCTGGACGAGGAGCCGGAATTGGACGCAGAAGGCAATCCCAAAGAGAAATTCCAACCCAACGAAGACGACACGCTCCCGGTCTGGACAGGCAAGGCGCGCACCTACCGTGACCCGGAAATCGAGAAGAAGAAGAAGGAAACGGCGAAACTTAACAAGGCAGGTCAACCGGCGGCCAAAGGCAAGCCCCCGGCGGGCAAACCCCTTCCGGGCAAGGCCAAGCTGCCGGGCGCTGCCAAGAAGCCGGTTACCAAGCAGATGAAGAAGCCGACCGGTGGCGTTGCGCCCGCCGCCGCAAAACCGGCGGCAGGCGGAGGCGGCAACTTCACCGTGTTTCTGTCGCCCCCCAAGGGCGCCGACAAGAAGCAGGCCGCGGCCGAAATCATCGCCGAAATCCAGGGCATCGACATGAACTCGGCGGTCGCCCTTGCCGGCAAAATGATCGTTCCGGTGGTGAAAGGCGTCAGCGAGTCGGAAGCCCAGGGCGTTCGCGACCGTTTCAAGGATGCAGGTCTGTCCTGCCGTATCACCCAGAAGCGCTGATTCGTTTCACACAGCAGGGATATCAATGAAGATCAACAAGCATGATGATGGCTCGGCCACGCTCGAAAGTGACCACGGAAATTTCACCTTCTCGGATGACGAGTTCGACGATCTCGTCCACGCCATCCCCATCAGCACCACGCACCTGTATCGTCTGCTGATCGACACGCTGATCGAAGGGGACGAGCGCAAACAGCAGATGCGCGCTATCATCGAGGCGACCGGCAACTCGGATGACCAGCTGACGCTGCTCCAGAATGAAGCCTTGAAGCACGTGCCGGGGGACGACGACTAGCCAATGCCTGCGACGCTGCGCTGGAACCGACTGGTGATCGCCGCCGAGACCGAAGAAGAATTCATCTCGGCGGTGTTCGACTATTTCCCCCAGCTGCTACAGCTTCCGTACGAGCAAGTCGAGATGGACATCACCGGCACCGAGGAGATTTCCGAGGACGCCTTTCGCAGCATCGCCATCAAACTGATCGGCGGCGAAGCGGCGGAAAAGAAGGTGCTGATCCGCATCCCGCCAAGCGTCGACCGCTACTTCCGCCACGCCAACCTTTACCGGATGGTCGACGTGGACGTCGTCCATCCCATGCCGGGCAACGGCAAGGTGGACGCCGCCAAGGTCAAGGCCAACATCAAGGGCGCCAAGTACGAGGCCGTGAAGGCGCCCAAGAAGGCGCCGCCGCCTCCGGAAATGACCGAGCGTGCACCCGCGAACCTCTCGCCCGAGGCGGTCGAGCTTCAGCCGGAACCGGCCAAGAAGCAGAAGCCGCAAAAGGCGTCACGTGCGCCCGATAAAGGCACGAAGGCCGACGTCGGCTACCTCGTTGACGTGGAGACCGGCTCGAGGCACGAGATTCGCAAGACCATCATGATCGGGCGCGAGCCGCCCAGCGACCTCGTGTTCCAGATCCCGACCATCAGCAAGCGCCACTTTCAGATCCGCAAGGAAGGGGATGGCTTCCTGATTGAGGATATGCGGTCCACGAACGGTACCTACCTGAACGGCCTGCCCGTCCACGAGCCGGTGCCCCTGCGCGACGGCGATGAAGTCGTCGTGGCGATTACGCTGAAACATCCGAAGGGCGCGCGCATCTTCCAGTTCACAACCAAGCCGGAATAGCTTGAATGAGGGCTGCTGAACCCGGGGGCGGTTTTTCCGTTCCTAGGTTTAAGGAGTGCGGTCTTGGCCAAGTTGAAAATCCAGTCCAATGAACAGGGACCCGCCCTCAGCGGCGGCGCGATGTTCGTCAAGCTGATGGGGCTCGTGGTCATGAGCGCCGCCCTGCTTGGCGTGATCTCCATGCTGTTGACCTACTCATGGGAAGACAAGCGCGAGTCGTGGGACTGGAAGCCGGAAGACATCCGCACCAATTTCGATCCGCTGATGACCAGCGACCAGATCAAGAAGCTCTTTGCCGACAAACGCCGGGAATGGATGACCGGCAACCCCATCAATGAACTTCCCAAGGGCGTCGAAGGCGAAGACGACCCGCGCAAGGCCAACAAGCCCGCCGACAACGGGACGCCGCTGCCGTTCGGCAACGATGGCGATACCGGCGAGCTGCCCCCGCCCGGCGAATTCAAACCCCGCCACGGGAAGGACCAGCGCGAGGAAACCAGGCTCGATGAAGCGCGCGAGCTGAAGCTGGCCGAGAAACTCAGCGACAAACGGCAGTTCGAACTGCTTGAGGAAACCCAGAACCTGCTGGACTGGATTCCGTTCGAGGATTCCTCGCGCGAAAAAACCATGAACGAGTTCGCGGCCTTCAAGGGCCGCCAGGCGCCCACCAACGAACAACTCGCCCTGCAGATCATGAGCAAACTGCCGGCGCCCGGCGCGGCGGATTACGCAACCTTCACTGGCCGAACCGAGAAAGATGGCTGGTACTGGGGCAAGAGCCAGGGTGCAATCGACAAGTACCGAGGCCACGTGTTCGAGGTCGAAGGGCGGCTGTTTGATCTTTACGAGATAAAGCCTGACGAGCCGATCGTGCTTCAGGATGGCACGAAAGTCGACTCCTACTATGAGGGTGTCGTTGCCTTACTCGGGCCGGGAATGGCACGCGGTGACCACGCCGTCGAGCAGCGGGTGGTTGAATTCCAGTCGCTGACCGTGCCGGACGGCCTCGCAGAGTACGTCAACACCAGCGGCCACGTCTCACACGACGACAAGCTTGTGACCGCCAAGGTCATGGTGAAGTTTCACGGCGCGTTTCTGCGGCGCTGGATATACAGCCGCGAAGTCGCCCCCTACAGCACGGCGGCCAAGCAGGTTCTGTCGCAGGATCACTCGCCGTTGCTGTTGACGCCCGACCTCGCGCAGTCCGCGACCGAGCCCTACCAGCTCACCGACAAGCTGCTGCAACAGGTAAAGGATGCGCTTCGGGACGACCCGGTGTTCCTCGAAACCGAGGCCGCGTACTACACCATGCTGGCCAAGGCCAACGACCCGGATGACTCGATCGAGGTCAACGACGAGATCGGCTACTTCGACCTCGCAGGCGAGGAGACCGGCCCCCGCTACCGCGGCCAGGGAATCCGCGTCGTCGGCATGGTGGGTGACAACTACGCGCCGGTAATTCTTCCACCGAACGTCAGCGGGCTGCGGCGCGTGTTCCGCACCCTGGTGCTGGACGACACGGCTAACCTGCAGTCGCCCAAGCGCTACATGGTCGACATGATCGAGCCCCCCACCGGGCTGGAACCTCGTGCGATCGTGGACTTCAGCGCGCGCTACTACCGCAATGTGTTCGAGACCGAAAGCGCGAGCTCAACGGTTCGCCCGCTGCTGATCGTGCGCCGGGTGGAAGGACTGAAACAAAAGGGTGCGGGGCACGAGTGGATCTACGCGCTGCTGGGCGTGATAGGCATCCTTCTCCTGATGGCAGTGCTGACCTGGTTCATCCTCAGTGAACGCCGCGAACGCGCCCGGTTTGAGGCCAACACGCTCGAGCTGTCCCGCAGCCGAGTCAAGAAGGGCGCGCTGAAACTCAAGCCGCTGCCGGGCGGCAAGGGCAGCCCGCCGGAGGCCAAGCCGGACCCGGAAGACGCAGGCAGCAAGGGCGCAGAAACGCCCGCCAGTTCCGATCCGGAAGGCAAATCCGAAGCAGACGACGGTAGCGCCGACAAGGAATAGCCAGCCTCGCGCGCCGTGTTACATTCACACCATGGATGCCACCGTCGTTCCCGTATCGCTGGATCAGCGCAGCTATGACGTAGTAGTCGGCGAGCGCCTGCTTGAGCAGATGCGCGATTTCGCTGAATCGGAAAAGCCGACTTCGATTTTCCTGGTCACAGACAGCAACGTCGGCCCGCTGCATGCCGAGGCCGTACAGAACGCGATCGTTGCCAATCACGTTTTCACGGTGCCGGCCGGCGAGTCGAGCAAGAGCCTGGTCCAGCTTGGCAAGCTTTTCGATCAACTGTTCGCAACCCGCCACGTGGACCGGCATTCGCTGATCGTTGCCTTGGGCGGCGGCATGGTGGGCGACCTTGCCGGTTTCGTCGCGGCGACGCTGTTGCGCGGCGTGCGCTGCATGCAGGTCCCGACCAGCCTGCTTGCGATGGTTGATTCCAGCGTGGGCGGCAAGACGGCCGTAAACCACGCCAGCGGCAAAAACCTGATCGGTGCATTCCACCAGCCGGCCGCCGTGTTCTGCGACATGCACTTCCTCCGGACGCTGCCTAAGCGCGAGTACGTGAGCGCGCTGGGCGAGGTCGTGAAGACCGCTGCGATTTCCGGTGAGGACCTGCTGGCAATGCTGGAAGACTGCGCCGACGGGCTGATTGGTCGCGACCTGGTGACGCTCCATCGCGTCATTGAGGCCTGCATCCGTTTCAAGGCGGAGGTCGTAAGCGATGACGAGATCGAAACGACAGGGCGGCGCGCAACGCTGAATTTTGGCCACACCTTGGCGCACGTGCTGGAAGCGCTATGGCCGGAGCGCTGGCTGCATGGCGAGGCTGTCTCGATCGGAATCATCGCCGCGTTGCGCCTGTCCGTTGCGCGCGCCAAGCTGGACGAATCGGTGGCGGCGCGCGTCACAGGACTGCTGCGGAAGTTCGGCCTGCCCACCGTCGTGCCCGACGAGTTGCAGGCGCGGCAGATGCTGGAGTGCATGTCCGCCGATAAGAAGCGCGCGGGCCAAGCCGTCCACTTTGTCGTGATCTCGGATGTCGGCCAGGCCGGCACTCTGCCGTGCAAGCTCGACGACGAACTCGCCGCGACGCTGCTGGGGCGCGGCGATGCATGAGCTCGAGGCAAAAGTGGCGCTGGTCGTCGCCCGCAAGTTCACGCCGCTCGGCATGACCAACCTGCTGAAGCGGTTCGGAAGCGCCAACGGCGTTGTGAGTGCCGCGAAGACCGAGATCAACAAGGTGCCGAAGGTGAATCGCCAAGGTGCCGACGCGCTGGCGGAAGTAATCCAGAAGGGCCAGCACCTGCGTGAAATCGAAGAGTGCGGGAAACACGGAATCACGCTGCTGCAACTCGAAGACAAGGGCTACCCGCAACTCCTGAAACGCATCGATGACCCTCCGCCATTGCTGTACGTCCGGGGCGAGATCAACGAGATGGATGACCTTGCCATTGCCATCGTTGGCGGGCGGCAGGCCAGCTACTACGGCACGGCGCAGGCGGCGCGTTTCGCCCGGGACTTTGCGGTGCGCCGCGTGACCGTTGTCAGCGGGCTGGCACGCGGCATCGACACGGCCTCGCACCGTGCGGCGCTGGAAGGCGGCGGGCGCACGATTGCCGTTGTCGGCAGCGGGCTGCTGGATATCTACCCGCCCGAGAACAAACAGTTCGCCGACGAGATCGCCGAGAATGGTGCCGTCATCAGCGAGTTCCCGCTGCATACGCCCGGTGTCGCGCGGAACTTCCCGCAGCGTAACCGGATCATCTCCGGCCTCAGCCTCGGCGTGCTGGTTGTTGAAGCGACCCGCAAATCGGGCTCGTTGATTACCGCGCGTCTGGCGGCCGAGCAAGGGCGCGAGGTCTTCGCGCTGCCGGGCAAGGTCGACAGCGACCTCAGCCAAGGGCCGCACGATCTGATTCGCGAGGGCGCCCACCTCGTCGCCGAACCCGACCACGTCTACGACGGGCTCGAAATGCTGCGCCTGCTGCCGGAAGAAGCCGCACCCGAGAAAGAGGACCGGCAGCCGCAAGGCATGTCCCCCACCGAGTCGGCCCTGTGGGCAAAGCTGCAACCGAGCGACGGGCTGACCGTGGACGAGTTGATGCACAAGACCGGGCTTGCGGCGAACCAGATCGCCAGCGGCCTGCTTACCCTCGAAATGAAGCGCCTTGCCAAGCAGTTGCCGGGAAAGCGTTACGTGCGGCTGGATGCCTGACCATGGCCCTGCGGCACGCGGGTGCTATTCTCGCGCCGCGTTGATTTCGCGGAGCCTGCATGGAACCGTTTCTCGAAGCCTTGAAGCATCGCGTCCTCGTCGGCGACGGGGCGTACGGCACCCTGCTGGCCAGCCGAGGACTGGTGGCGGGCGGCGGCGTCGGGCCGGTGCTGAACCTGGCCAAGCCGAACTTTGTGCTGTCGGCGCACCAGGAGTACCTCGACGCGGGCTCCGATGTGATCGAGACCAACACCTTCGGCGCTGATCCACTGGCCCTCTCGGCGGCCGAAGCAAACGCTACCAGCTTCGATGTCTGCAAGGCCGGCGCCGAACTAGCCCGCCAGGCCGCCGGCGACAGGGCGTACGTGCTGGGTGCAATCGGCCCGCTGTTTCGCTCGAGCGCCAAGCTGACTGACGATGAGCGCCAGGATTGCATCGCCCAGCAAGTAAAAGGCCTGGTTGAGGGCGGCGTCGACGCAATCCTGCTGGAGACGTTCCCCGACCTGTCCGAGCTGTTGTTCGCAATCGGGGCTGTGCGCGGCGCGGCGCCCGACATCCCGCTGATCGCGCAGATGGCGTTTACGCTTGCCGGCACAACCACCACGGGTACGTCGCCGGAGCGCATGATCAAGGCTTTGGCAGACCAGCCGGTCGACGTGGTCGGCGCCAACTGCGGCGGCGGCGAGAGCGCGGCCATCGAGGTTTGCAGGCGCATGGTTGAACTGACCGAACGCCCGATCAGCATCTTCCCGAACCGCGGTCTCGCCGATTTCGACGATCACGGGCGCCCGATCTACATTGAAAGCAGCGACTACTTCGCACGCAGCGCGCGTCGTCTGGCGGACCTCGGCGCCAACCTGATCGGCGGCTGCTGCGGCACAACGCCCGAGGATATCCGCAAGCTCAAGGCGCAGATCAACGCCCGCAAGCCCAGCATGCGCCAGTTGCGTGTGCCCGCCGAGCCCGCGAAAACCGAGGAAGCCCACGAGCCGGTCAAGGTCCAGCCGACGCTCGAGGCCGACCTGCGCGAGCGCCGCGTGGTCGTCGCCGAGGTAGACCCACCCCGTGGTATCGATGCATCGCGCGAAATTGACGGCGCGCAGCAGATTGTCGAGGCCGGGGCGGAAGCGCTGACGGTGGCCGACAACCCGCTGTCGATCATGCGCATGAGCAATCTTGCGTTCGCCGCCCTGCTGATGCAGCGCATGGACGCGCGCATCGTGCTGCACATAGCCTGTCGCGATCGAAGCCTGATTGGCACTCAGTCGCACCTGCTGGGCGCCTATGCGATGGGGATCTCCAACATCCTCGCGGTGACGGGGGATCCTGTCGCGACGCAGGCGTACAAGGGCAGCAGCGGCGTCTTCGACATGGCCAGCCACAAGCTGATCGAGATGATCTCGCGCTTCAACCAGGGCGAGTTCGCGACCGGCAAGGACGGCGGCGCCCGCACGAATTTCTTCGTCGGCGGGGCGTTCAACTGCGCGTCGCGCAAACTTGAAAACGAAGTCAAACGCTTCCAGCGTAAGGTGCAGGCCGGCGCGCGCTACATCATGACCCAACCGGTCTTTGACATCGAAAAGGCGCGCGAAGTTACCGCCGCCGTGCGCCCGCTCGGCGTGCCGTTGATCCTTGGCGTGATGCCTTTGGTCAGCGAGCGGAATGCCGAGTTCCTGCACCACGAGGTGCCCGGCATCGACGTGCCGGAAAGCATCCGCGAGCGCATGAAGGGCAAGCGTGGCGAAAAAGGCCGCGCGGAAGGCGTCGCGATCAGCAAGGAACTGATGGAAGAGATCGCGCCCGAGGTGCAGGGTTACTACCTGATCACGCCGATGAACCGCTACGAAATGATCGCCGAGCTTACGCGGCACGCACGCAGCTTCGCCAACGTTCCGTAAACGTCGGCGCCAAACCCCATTGAACATTGATCGTTGAGCATCGATCATTCCCCCATGCCCTGGCTCTGGATAATCGCAACGCTGATCGGCGCCTACCTCGTGGGCAGCATCCCGTTCGGGCTGATCGCGGGCAAGGCCATCAAGGGCGTCGATATCCGCGAACACGGCAGCCGGAACATCGGCGCGACCAACGCCGCCCGCGTGATTGGCTGGAAGTGGTTCCCTGTGGTGCTGATTCTCGACGCGTTGAAAGGCGCCGGGCCGTGCCTGGCCGGGTTGTGGCTTTCGCGATACACGACGGCCGACCTCGCGCTTTGGGCCGCCATTGGTGCATTGGCCGGGCACCTGTATTCGGTCTACCTGAAGTTCAAGGGCGGCAAGGGTGTGGCGACCGGTCTCGGCGTGGTGCTGGTGCTGACAACCGTACCGGACGTGCACGTGCCGCTGCCGGCCCTGTGCGCGCTCGGCGTGTTCGCGCTGATACTGCTGGCCACGCGCATGGTGAGTGTGTCGAGCATCCTTGCGGCGCTGAGCATCCCGGCCTTCTACTATGCATGGCTGGGCGCCAAGACGTTCGAGGCGCCATATCTGAACCGGTTCATCTTTCTTTCGCTGGTAAGCCTGTTCGTGATGGTCAAACACCGCGCGAACATCCGTAGAATCCTGACCGGTGAAGAACCGCGAATCGGACGCAAGAAGCCCGAGGCACAGAATGGCTGAAGTACTCATCATCGGCGCGGGGAGTTGGGGCACGGCGTTCGGCGTGCTACTGGCCGGCGCGGGCCACAACGTCACGCTGTATGAGCGCCTGCCTGAATACGCGCGCGAGATGGCCGCCAAGCGCCAGAACCCGACTTTCCTGCCGGACATCCCGTTCCCGGAAAGCCTGCAGGTCAGCAACGAACTCGACGGGTTGGAGCGCTTCCAGTGGTGCATTAGCGCCGTGCCCACGCGTTTTGTACGCAGCGAATTCACGCGCCTGGCCGAGCACTACCCGGCCGACCTGCCGCTGGTCAGTCTCAGCAAAGGCATTGAGCAGGAGACGCTGAAGTTCCCAACACAGGTCCTGGCCGAGTGCACCAGCGCGAAACACCTGCTGTGCCTGTCCGGCCCCAGCCACGCCGAGGAAGTCGCGCGCGGGCTGCCCGCCGTGGTGGTAAGTGCCGGTGACGAATCGCGTGCACAGGCATTGGCTGAACTGGTCAGCACGCCCAGCTTCCGCGTCTATTACAGCACCGACCTCGCCGGGGTAGAGCTGTCAGGCGCGGCCAAGAACGTGGTGGCGATCGCGGCGGGAATCGTTGACGGACTCAAGCTTGGCGACAACGCGAAGGCGGCGCTGATTGCGCGCGGACTCGCCGAAATCGTCCGTTTGGGTTTGGCAACGGGCGCCGAGGAACGCACGTTCAGTGGTTTGAGCGGCATCGGCGATCTGTTCACGACCTGTACATCGATGCACGGGCGCAACCTGCGGTTCGGACGCCGCATCGGCGAGGGCGAGAAGCCGGACGAGATCATCGCCTCGATGCAGATGGTCGTGGAAGGCTACAATACGGCCCGCGCGCTGCGTGAGCTTGCCAGGCAACAGAATGTCGAAATGCCGATCTGTGAAGAAGTCTGCAACGTAATCTATGATGGCGCCGACGCACGCGAAGCGGTTACGCGCTTGATGACACGGTCGCTGAAAGCAGAGTGACCGCGGGGGGAACATGACGACCAAACACCTGCTGACGGTCGAGCTAGCGCCGGCCTACGACGTGGTTCACATTTGCGGTGACAAAGAAGGGCTCGAAGCGCTGGCCAATGCGCTGCTGGAAGTCGCCAAGAAGGGCGGCGAAAGGCTGCTGGCAACAGAGGCCCACGACGGCCACGACCTAAGCCAGGCCAGCCAGCTGCAGGCCGCCCGGCTCGTGCACCGGCTCAGCATCCACAACGTGAAAAAGAAGAAGTAGCAGCCGCCTCCGGCAGTTACTTCTGGATGCAGCCGTGTGTGTAGTGGAAGAGACTGCTTGGCACGGCACGCTCCAGCACCGTCTCCTCTACGGCGATGCGCAACAGCCCCCAGGCTCGGGTATCGAACGGGGTGCGCCAGAACTGGAACCTGTCGTGGCGCTCCATACTGCCGAGATCGCCGCGTGAGATGGATAGCCACGAGCTGAATCGCGAGTATCCTCCCGGCCAGTTATACACCGCCGTTGTCCGGGGCTGCGTCAACGACCATCGGCGATCCTCATCGTAAATGGAAAGTGAGATTTCTGTATCGAAGGGGTTGGCGATCCTCGCGCTCAATCGCGTACCTTTGTCGTCAATTTGTCCGAAATCGTAGGTCACCGAAGACCAGGTGTGCACCGTGTCGTTTCCGGTGGCAGAAGCCGGTTTTTGCGGTTGTCCTTGCTCGGTAGATTTCAGGGACTTGCTGTCAGCGGGGTTGGAGCCGAGGCCGTAGGGAATCAGGAACCAATGGCGTTCCTTCAACATGTCAATCCGGACCCAGTAGTCTTCAAAGTCGGCTGGGAGATAGTCGAAGAAGATCATCATGTCACCGGATGTTCCTAGCCCACCACCGACCCAGAAACCGATCACCGGCTCGCCGTTGGTTGGCTTGCGCACGACCTTGTCTGCGAGAATGATGGCGGCCTGAACATCCCCCTTTTCGGGCGACTTGTGCTTTGCGCGTTCTTCATCGGAAGCCATGGTGCCTGGGCCGCTCCACACAAGGTCGAAGCGGAGCCTGTCTTCCTTGTCTTGCGACAGACTGACAGAACAAGGACCCCACGGGGTTTTCGTGCTCGAATACTGGATCTCTTCAAAATTGTGCGGGGCTTTCTGAACGGCGTCAGTTGATACCGTGTCATTCTCGCGGAATTGCCCTCTCGGCCACCAGTCGCCCCACGTATCTACAGGCGCCTTGGAAGCCTCTTGGCCAAAGGTGTGTTGTGGGGAACGCTGGCCGACGGCAAAGAGCAGCAGGGCTACCAAAACCAGCATGAATGCGCGTTTGGACATGACGCCTCGGTAGTCAGAGGTTTTCGCCAGCCTATCACAGAAGCGCGTGATCGGTTTCCCAAAAACGTGGGGCCTAGCCCTTTGCGGCGATGGCTTCCTTGGCGGCTTTTACGATGTCCGCTACGTGGACGCCGTACTTGCGCCACAGGCTGTCGGGGTCACCGCTTTCGCCAAAGGTGTCCAGCGTGCCGATGAAGCGTACAGGCGTGGGATGGGTGCGCGCGAGCGTTTCCGCTACCGCGCCGCCGAGACCGCCGATTACGTTGTGGTCCTCCGCCGTGACCACCGCGCCGCAGGCCTTTGCGAGCTTCACCAGCAGCTCTTCGTCGAGCGGCTTGATGGTGTGGAAGTCCGCCACGGCTGCATTGATGCCATCCTTCTTCAATTCTTCCGCGGCCTCGACGGCGAAGCCTACTTGCGGGCCGCACGCGACGATTGCTACGTCGCTGCCCTCGCGCAGCAGTTTTGCCTTGCCGATCTCAAACTGTTCGCCGTCCTGGTAGACGTCGGTCACCTTGGGGCGCCCGAGGCGCAGGTAGCACGGCCCCTTGTGCGCGGCGACCGCCTTGGTCAGCCCGAACGCCGAGGCGTAATCCGCGGCGACACACACCGTCATGTTGGGGATCACGCGCATCAACGCGATGTCTTCAAGCGACTGGTGGCTCGCGCCGTCCTCACCTACGCCGAGCCCGCTGTGCGTGCAGGCGATTTTCACATTGAGTGACGGGTAGCCGATCGTGTTGCGGACGCTCTCCCATGCGCGGCCCGTGCCGAACATGGCGAAGGTGGTCGCAAAGGGAATCTTGCCGGCGGTGCTCATGCCGGCGGCGACGTCGGTCATGTTGGCTTCGGCTACGCCCATCTGGAAGAAGCGGTCGGGGAACTCCTTGGCGAACTCACCGGTCTTGACCGAGCCGCCAAGGTCGGCGGTCAGGGCCACGATTTCCGGGTTTTCGCGTCCCAGTTCGAGCAGGGCTTTCCCAAAGGCATCACGTGTCGCGCGCATGGCTGTCTCCGTCAGGTGCGGGCAGTGTAGGCGTGCGCGGGCAGCCCGCAACCATGTCAATAAATCGTTAGGAAGTGGCTGATGCAGGCCCGGGTTGAGGCTTCTTCACCAGCGCCAGAAACAGAATGCCAAGCAGCAGCGGCCCGGCTTGCGCGCCTATCGCGACCTTCCAGCCAGTGAGATCGCTGCCGGTCTGTTTGCTGACGACATCCTGCAGCACGCCCACAACGGCGCTGCCGATCACGCTCAGCTTGGTGGTGATGCCGTACAGCCCGAAGTACTCCCCCACCTTTTCGCGCGGACTGAGCTCGATCAGCAGCTTGCGCCCGGCGGTCCAGATGCCGCTGAGCCCGAGCCCGCCGAAGCCGCAAATGCCGATCAGGTAACCCAGGACCGTTTCGCCGGCTGCGAAGGCGGCGCCCAGCAGGCCGAGCACGAGGCATGCCGCCGAGAACCGTAACATGCGCAATGAGCCAAGCTTGTCGGTAAGGAAGCCCAGCGTGATTCCGAACACCAGTGCCAGCCCGTTAAGGGTCAGGCCTGCCAGCATCAGCAGCCCGACCTCCGATTCGATGACGTGGCCGAAAATCTTCGCTTCACCGGCGTTGATGGAAGGCGCGAAACTGGTGCGGGTCAGGTCGCCGAAGAAGAGAATGGCTGTGTTCAGCACGTCCACGCAGAAGAAGTTCCCCAGCAGGAACCACATCACCGACCTGTTCTTCGGCAGCGACTTCAGCGTCTTGATGACCGCGCCGAAACTGGATTTGACCAGCTTCAAGCTGAAGCGTTCGCTCACGAGCACGCGGCGCTCTTTCACAAACACGAAGCTCGGCAGAGCGAACAACAGAAACATGCCCGCAGTAAGGTAGAAGGTCGCTCGCGGGCCGATCGATTCCTGCAACGGCAGGACGACAATCAGCGTTACCAGCGTACCGACATAGCCAAGCCCGACGCCAAGCCCGGAAACCAACCCCTGGTTCCGGTCTGCGGCGACGCTCGGCAGCAGCGCGTTGTAGAACACCAGAGAGCCGTTGTAGGCAAGGTTCGCGACGAAGAACGCAATCATCAGCGGCACCAGCGCCGTGGATGCACCAAACAGCGCCATCGGGATGATGCAGGCCATGGTGGCGACGATCAGGTAGGTCCGGCAGCGACCTGTTCGGTCGCCGGCGGCCGCGAACAGCGGTACCAGCATCCCCGCACAGACCATGCTTGCGCTGGAGACGATTCCTACCAGCCCGCGCGATTCGAACAGCTCAGCCAGGTAGGGCACGAAAATGAAAGTCAGGGTGGCGACGTACACGGTATTGGCGAGGTCGTACAGCACCCATGAAGCGGCCGGCACGGGCAGGGTTTTCTCGAGATAGCCGACCTCGGGCGCGCGTGCCGTATGCTCGCCGGTTTCGAGCGGCGGCGGAGAAATCGGGACCGAGTCAGGCATTGCCCGGAAGATTACCTGCGGTGGTTAAAAGAGACAGTCCCCACTTCGCGAAGAAGCGGGGACCGCGTTTTGAATATGCCTAGCTGGTGAAGCTGTCGCTGACCTGTGCGTGGCGGTTCGACTCGGTCTGGACCTGGTCGTTGAAGTCGATGACTTCCTTTTCGGTGAAGAACTGGCGCTCGCGTTTGCGGGTCTGGAACCAGGCGCCTTTGACGCCCTGGCTGATGCCCTGCTCGACGTAGTCGAGTTCGCGGATGGCGCAGAACCTTGCCACTTTTTCGGCGTTCACGTTCGCTCTCCCGGCTGGAACTGCCTTAACCAGTACCGTGTGATCCTAACCGAGTCAAAGGCGTTTACTGACACTGCCTTAATAAATCTGCATAACGCCAGACGGTCCAGCACTTGGGACGTTTTCAACGCCCTCCAAAAGTTATCCCCAACACCTATTTTAACTCGGATGAGAACTTCTGGATGCGCTCGGCCGCCTTGCGGATGTTGTCATCCGATTCGGCATACGAGAACCGGATGAAGCCGGGGGCGCCGAATTCGCTGCCCGGTACGCCCGCGACGTGTGCTTCCGTCAGGAGCTTTTCGCACAGCACGTGGTCGTCGCTGATCTCGACGTCGTTGTGGCGCTTGCCCAGCAGCCCGCGGCAATCCGGGAACACATAGAACGCTCCGCCCGGGCGCGCGCAGCTGATGCCTTCCACGTCGTTCAGTCCCCCTACAATGATGTCGCGCCGGCGCACGAAGCTTTCCCGCCAGCCGGGAAGCTCGGCCGGGTCTTCCGCCAGCGCCTTCAAGGCCGCGAGCTGCGATACCGTTGCCGGGTTGCTGGTGCTGTGGCTCTGCAGTGCGCCCATAGCCGCGATCACGTGCTTCGGGCCGCCGGCATAACCGATGCGCCAGCCGGTCATGGCGTAGGCCTTCGCGACGCCGTTGACCGTCACGGTGCGGTTGAACGCGTCGTCGTCCAGCGATGCGAAGCTGACGTGTTCCCCGTCGTAGACGAGCTTCTCGTAAATCTCGTCGGACAGGACGGCGACGTTGGTCCCTTTCAGCACGTCAGCGATTGACTGCTGTGCTTCCCGCGACCAGACGGCGCCGGTCGGGTTGCCCGGGCTGTTGACCAGCACCAGGCGCGTTTTCGGCGTGAGCGCTGCCTTCAGCGCGTCGGAAGTCAGCACAAAGCCTGTGGCTGACGTATCGACGATGACGGGTTTGCCGCCGAAGAAGCTCACCATCTGCGGATAGCTGACCCAGTACGGCGCCGGGATGATTACTTCGTCGCCTTCATCTACCAGTGCGGCGATCAGGTTGAAGCAGCTGTGCTTGGCGCCGCAGTTGACCATCACCTGGTCCGCGGCGTAGTCCAGCCCGTTGTCGCGCTTGAACTTATTAGCGACGGCCTTGCGTACTTCGGGAAGACCGGAAGCCGGCGTGTAGCGATCGACGACTCCGCCGGCCTGCAAGGCGCTGACGGCCGATGCGCGAATCGCGTCCGGTGTCGAGAAGTCCGGCTCGCCTGCGGTGAGGGCGATGACGTCCTTGCCCTCGGCGCGCAGTGCCTTGGCGCGGGCCGTCAGTGCAAGCGTGGCGGAAGGCTGGATACGGCCCATGCGCTGGGCGAGCTTGAGTTCGGTCATGTCTCGTCTCAGGTCGTCTTGAGTCTGGGTTCAACGCTGTCGTAGCTGCCGACCATCTGCAGATAGGTCGTGTGCTTTCGAAGCTCGGCCATGGCGGTGCGAATCTTGGTGTCTTCGTAGCGACCGGGGAATTCGACGAACACGGTGTAGTCCCACTTGTTGGTCCGGTTGGGACGCGCGAAGACGGAAGTCAGGTTGATTTCGTTGCTTCGGAAGGCCGCCAGCGCATCCATCAGCGCGCCGGGCTGGTGCTTGAGTTCGAACATCACGGTCGTGCGCACGTCCGCGGCGTCGTCCGGCGGCAGTTGCTTGTCCTTGGTCAGCGCGATGAAGCGGGTCACGCCGGTCACCGAGTTCTCGATGCTGGGCTGAAGTACTTTCAGCCCGAAGATGCTGGCCGCGAAGTCACCGCAGACCGTGGCCTCGGTGGCGTCGCCGCGCTGGACCATTGCCGCCAATGACTCGGCGCTGTCGTAGCGCGCGATGATCTCGATATCTTTCTGCATGCTCAGGTACGTGCTGCACATGTTCAGGATCGCGGGGTGTGCGTAGACGCGCTTTACGCCGCCGTCGGCGTCCTTCTGGCCGGCGAGGTTGTAGCGCTCGTGAAAATGGATCTCGCGCGCGAAGTAGACGCGGGTGGCGCGCAGCAGGTCGAGGATATCGTAGCTCATGCCGCGTTCGCTGTTTTCGACACGGACGACGCCGTATTGCACCTGCTCGTCGGCAAGCGCGTCGAACACGCCTTGGGCCGTGTTGGACGGGACGGTGGCGATGTCGCGGTCGGCGAACATCCATGCTGCGGCAGCCTCGGCATATGAGCCTCGCTGCCCGTGGAAAGCGATCTTCACGGCGTATCTCCTGTGTGTGCCGGCAATTTAGCAGCCGTCCACGGGAAGTCAGCCCCCGATGCGAATGCTGTGCATGCCCAGCCAGGCCAGGGAATTCACGACGTCGAAGAAGGTCTGGACCGGCTCGTCCCGCGGCATTTTGACAAACAGCGCCTCGGGGTCCTGTTTGCGCTCGGTGGCCCAGCGCGCGAGGGTCGAAGGGAACGATGCGCCCGTTGTGTTGCGCTTTTCGCCGTCCAGGAGCATCTCGATGCGGTAGTCCGCCTCGACGACGGCGCCCACGCGATCGACCTGCACGGCGGCCAGTTTGTCTTGTGCCGGGTCTTCACCGGCCGGGCGGCTGAGATCCAGCAGGCGCAGCGTCGGTCCCAGGATGTCGCTGGTCACGACCAACACCCGCCCGCAGAGGGAAAGGCGCGCCATCTCCAGGACGGCCAGCAGAGTTTCCCAGCGGGCTTCGCGGGCAATGCACAGCAGCACCTGCAAGTCGCTCTTGCCCGTGTCGAAGTCGACTTCTCCGGCGTTGCGCTGCATGGCCTGCACGACCTCCTGGTCGTCGCTGTGCTGCGTCCAGTCTGGTGCTTCGCGGGTGCGGGTGGCGTACTTTCCGTCCGCGGTTGCGCGAATTGCCAGCAGCGGCAAATCTGCATCGAGCGTAGCCGCCGGCGGCAGCCCGCGGTCGGCGGCTGATGCGCGCCAGAAGTCCGACATGGTCGGCGGCTGGATGTCCTTCGCGACGCCGAGCTTATCCTCGAAGACAGCCAGCTCGCGGCGCGCTTTGACGACTTCGGGCGCGTCGGGTTTCGCCTCAAGCACCGGCCAGAACGGCTCCACGTCGCTGTAGCCGACAGGCGCGAGCAGGTTGGCGGCGTCGGCAAAGTCTCCGACATTCGCTTCGCCCGGCAACTCGAACTGCACGCGGGTCGCACGTGCCTTGAAGAAATCCAGTTTGCCCTTCACGCCGCCGCGCCAGTCTTCGCCGCTGAAGACAACCTGCTCGCCCGGCGTGCTGGCCCACGCGAGCCCGACCTTGGTTTCCTCGCCGGATTCCTCGCTGAATCGCAGCGTGACTTCGGCAGCCTTTTTCGGCAGCGTGTACCACTCATTGAAGACCTGCTCGACGTCGACTTTCAGCGGCAGCAGGCGGAAGGCGTTGTCGCGATTGTCGTGGGTGACCAGCCACAGGTTGCGTACCTGCAGGTCCACGAGTTCGCGGCACAGTTTCAGCAGCGACGTGTACGGCGCCCGGGCGTCGGCGAACAGGACCAGCGCCGCGCCGGTTGCCTTTTCTTCTTCATTCCATTCGCGTTTGGCGAGCGTCTCCATACCGGAACTGATGCCTGCCAGCGACTGCGAGCGGAACTCACCGTCGCGATATTCGGCGAAGCCGCCGTCCGCCCCGAGACGTACCACTTTGACAGCGCGCTCGCCGATGGCGGCCTTGACCGGGTAGATATTGCCGTTGCGGGTTTCAGCGAGCGTCCAGTACGCCGTGAAATCCGGCAACTGCATGCCCTCTGCAAGCTTGCCGGTATCGAATGCGACCAGCCGGGAGACCTTGCCGGTCGGGGTGACTGTGGAATTGCCGGCGTCGTTGCCGCTGCCGCAAGCCGCCAGCAGAAGCGCCAAGGCAATCAGGGGGATTGGGGTATGCCTCACTTGCCGGCGTCCTTTGCCTCGCCGCTGGCTTGTACCCAGATCATCTTGAGTTCGCTGATGAGGCTGTCGAGCGTGGTTTGTTCGTCGTCCTTGAGGTTCCCGGCGGTCTTTTCCTTCAGCATGGCCAGCACGTCGATCACGTAGCGAGCCTGCCTGAAGTCGACTTCCGCCTGGCCGGTCATGGGGTTGGCGATGGCGCCCATGAAGATCATCGCCTGGGTGGCAAGCGAGGCACAGTGGGTGATGAAATCGGCGGGCGGCAGTTCGCGCTCGTCTCCGCCGACTTCCTCGGCCAGTTGTTCCTTTTCTTTCTCCGCCTGCTCTTTCCAGTCGGAATCCACGATGATCTTGGGTTTGTCGTTTTCGTCGCTCATTACTCGCCGTACTTGTGTGTGAGTTGGTCTTCCTTCATCCGGGTACCCTTTGAGCTCGGCTCGGTGGACCCGCCGTGTTTGTGCTCGCCGTAAGCGGCCTCGAAACGTCCCATCAGGGCCGCGACTTCGTAGTTGTCAGGCCCGTCGTAGTACCAGTCCGAATCCAGCGGGCGCTTGATGTCGCTGCGTCGCTCGAGTCGCACGGCGATGCCGATACGGGTCTGCTCGAGTTCGGACTTCTTCTTGAGGTCGCCTTCCATTTCGCGGATGCGTTCGCCGTCTTCTTCGCTCAGCGGCTGGTACTCGTACGGCTTGCGCTCGGAGTACAGGGTGGTGATCTTGACGTATGCCTTGCGGCGCATGTCGTTGCCCGGGTAGGGGCTGCCTACCTGGCGCTGGTTCCAGTCGGTCTCGAGGTAAACCTCAGGCAGGTCGTTGACGTAGTTCTCTTCGATATTCGTGACCGTGTACCCTTCCTGGTTCAGGATGGACACGGCGGACTGGTAGGCCTGTTCGCGGCTGATCGAGAATTCCTGGTACGAGTACTCTTTGTATTCGGCGCAGCCGGCCAGCAGGCCCAGCAAAAGCGCCAGGGCGGGTATCTGGAATCGTTTCACTGCAAGGACCCTCTTCGGGGATACTGCGGGGTTCGGTGCTGAGTCTACCTGCCCCACATCCCTTCAACAACCGTGCGCGGGGCTTGGAACGGGCATTTGCGCTGCTAGACTTGAGCCAGGAGAGCGGTACCCATATGAACTCGCTGTTCGCAGACAGTGACATTGCAGATATCGTCGCCAAGGTCGAGGCCGAAGAACGCCTGACGCCCGCGGACGGGCTGCGCCTGCTGAAAACGGCGGACATCGCGGCGCTGGGGTACGCGGCCAACCTCGTGCGCGAGCGCCTGCACGGCGACACCACCACCTACATCGTCAACCGCTACCTGCACTACAGCAATGTCTGCTGGGATACTTGCAAGTTCTGCAGCTTCTACCGCAAACCCGGCGAGCCCGGCAGCTTCACCAAGCCCGTCGAAGAGATCGTGGACTGGGCGCAGCAGTTCAAGGGCCAGGGCGTACAGGAGCTGCACATCGTCGGCGGGCTGCACCCCGCACTGAAGTACGACTACTATCTCGACATGCTGCGCGGGCTGAAGGATGTGCTGCCTGAAACGTCGCTGAAGGGTTTCACCAGCGTCGAGATCGACTGGTTCAGCCGCATCAGCCGCAAGGACGCACGTACCGTGATGGCCGAGATGAACGAGGCCGGGCTGGACTCCCTGACCGGCGGCGGCGCCGAGATTTTCGCTGAGGATGTCCGGAAGCAGATCTGCCCGAACAAAATCGGCGCGGACCGCTACTTCGAGATTCACGGCATCGCGCACGAAATGGGCCTGAAAACCCAGGTCACGATGCTGTACGGGCACATTGAGTCGGACGAAGACCGCATCGACCACCTGATGCGCATCCGTGACTTCAATGAGCGCACCGGCGGCTTCCAGGTATTCATTCCGCTCGCCTATCACCCGGAAAACAACGCGCTGCGCGGCGTGCGACGCGCCAGCGGCATGACCGACCTGAAGGTGTACGCCGTGTCGCGCCTGATGCTCGACAACGTCCCCCACCTCAAGTGCTACTGGATCAGCGCCGGACTGAAGCTGAGCCAGGTTGCGCTGGGTTACGGCGTCGACGACCTCGACGGCATCGTTTACGAGCACGAACGCATCTTCCATGACGCCGGTTCCGGCACCCCGCAGAAACTGGGTGAAGAAGACGTGCGCAAACTGATCCGCGACGCGGGGCGAGTGCCTTGCAGACGTGATTCCCGTTACAACTTGCTTGAAGAAGTCGCGGCCTGAAGGACGATAAACAGGTATCTGATTGCGGATTCGGGACAAAACCATGAATCGACTTACTGTGTTACTTGCGCTGTTCGTGTTTGCGGCACTTTCCACGACTGCTGCATTGGCCTTCTCGCAGGACGCCAAGCCCGTCGCCACGGAAGCAAGCAAAGACGGCGAAACGGCCAAGCCTGCTGCTGACCGCGAAACCGGCGATGCCAAGGAGGGTGAGGAAGGCGAAGACGACGACGTAGTCGACGCCGGCATCCCCGCCGATTTCAACGCCTACCTGAAGAAGCTGTATCCGAACCTCGACCCGGGTGGCGAGCACGACCTGTTCAACCTGAAGAACTATGTGAACGCTGAAAAGCGCTTCCACTACACCGTCAACATGACCCAGTTGCTGCTTGAGTACATGAAGACGCTCGGGCTCGGCTCCACGATCTCCAAGCTGTTCGACCAGTACTCACGGGGCAAGCAGGGCAACCAGCCCACCTTCAAGGTGCTGCACGCCATCGAAATGATGTACTACCCGCCGGGCCAGCCCAATGTGGTCGGGGCGCAGAAACTACTGCGCGAAGCGGCCGAAAAGGCGCCCGATTACGCGTACCCCTGGTACGTTCTCGCCCAGTTCGAGTACGCGCGCTTCACCGGCGCCATGCAGCAAGGCGGCGACGTCAGCCCGCGCGCCGTCTTGCAGATGATCGACAAGGCGCTCGAGATCCGGCCCCAGTTTCTCCGGGTGGTGCTGCTGAAGGGGCAGGTTTTCATGCAGGCGAAGCCGCCGCGTACATCCGACGTGCGCGAGCTGATTGAGCCCTGGATCGACGTCAAGAAGCTGCCCGCCGATGCCGAGGAATTCGAAGACACGCTGCGCCTCTACATTGCGTCGCACAAGGCTGAGCAGTTCTTTGAACTGGTCGGGAAGCTGGCAGCTTCCAGCAAGCTCTCGGCGCGGCAGCGCGTTGCGATGGAAATCTTTGCCGGTGAAGTTGCCCGCCAGACCAACAAGGTTGATGAGGCTATCGGCCACCTGGAAGAAGCGATCAAGTTTGCCGACGCGAAGGATAACCCGGCCGCGGCGATGAGCGCGCACCGGTCGCTGTCGCTGTGCTGGTTCCTGAAGGCCAGCGACATTCACGAGAAAGACCCGGAGTTGACGGACAAAGAGAACAAAAAGAAGTTTGAAGAGTTCCGGGAAGCCGCCCGGGCCGAGAACCTGCTGTGTGCCGGCATCGAGCGCGACAACATGCCGCTGAGCCTGCGCGGGTCGGCAGCCGGGCAGTACGCGCAGTTCATCTGGAAGGCCATGGAGAAGACCGAGGAAGCCAAGAAGTGGCTCGACGCCTACCTGGAAGAAACCGATCTCTCCACCGCGCACCGTAATCAGCTCGAGAACCTGAGCGACCTGATCGGCCTGGAGTTGGACCCGACCGAAGAAGGCCTGATCAGACGCTACAAGGGCCAGGTCGAGCGTGACGAGATGGAGGAACTTGCGAACAGCCTCGGATTGGTCTTGGCCAGAAACCAGCGAGACGCCGAGCACTTCAAGCAACAGGCTTCGCTTGACTTCTTCCTCAGTCAGCTCGACAACCGGAACCGTCTGGTCGTGGAGTTTGTGGCCTTGCTGGCCGCTGACACGGCTTTGCAGATCGGTGGCGAGCAGGTCGAGAAGACGGCCAAGGCAATCACCGACCGTTTCGTCAAGGAAACTGAGTTGAACTCGGAGTCCCAGGCCCACCTGCAGGAGCATCTGTGCGTTGCCATTCAATTCACCTCGCACAAGCCTTCAATCGAACGGGCGGTTCGCCAGTCAGCAAAACTCATCGATGGCGCGCAGGACAACGTTGATATTCGTACGTTGATGCGCGGCATCGTAAACGTCTGGAAGGACCCCGCATTCCTGGCCGGTTTCGAGCCGCCGATTCCGGAGCCGTCCCGCACGGCGCTGTTCCGACCGCAAGGGGCGATTGACTGGCTGAATGATGAACTCGCTGACCGGGTCAAGGAGGACATCGAGCAGGAAAGCGCGAAGGACAAGCCGGACGATGGCGGTAAAGAGGGTGACGGCGCTGAAAGGTAGTCTCACAAACAATGAAACGGGACGGGCGATTGCCCGTCCCGTTTTCATTGGATCAACCCGGCCGTGCGCAGGTGTGCATCGGCGGCGCGCAGGACCTCACGCATTTGCTCGAAGGGAATCTTCTGCAGGGCGTCATTGAGCGTGAACCAGCCGTGGTCGCTGTGTTCGGGACTGCGTTGCACGTTCGATTCGTCCGTGGCGGCGAGCATGTAGTCGACGCGCTTGTGGTACTTGCCGCGCTCGGTGTCCACGTCGTACTCGATGGTCCCTGTGAAGCCCTCGACAGGCGTGACCTGGCTGATGCCGGTTTCTTCCTCCAGCTCTCGTCTGGCGGTTTGCAGCGGGCCGGTGTCTTCCGGGTCGGCGTGGCCTTTCGGGGGGAGCCAGTTGCCGTGGCTGCTGCTGCGCATCAGCAGGTATTTGGCCACTCCGTTTTCGATGTGTGCCAGCACGAAGCCGGCCGCGGTTCGGGTTTCGCTCATGGCGCCTCGTCGATCTTCCATTCGTTCCCGTCACGCACGACCGGCACGGAAACCGTGCGCTCATCCGTGTCACCCGTACGCTGGAGTTTCAGTTTGACGCGTACGGTGGCGCGTGCTGGGTCGTCCTCTTCGATCACGGAATCCAGGATTTCCCACGACATCAGGCGCTTGCGTAGCTTGTCGAGTTTGGCGGTTACGTCTTCCAGGTTGCTTTCGCTGACCCGGCGGGTGGGGTGACAGTCCAGCAGCCGGTCCGCGTCGCCCTTCTCGATCGCTTTCCAGGCCGTCTCGACGACCCGCTGCGGCGTCGCGAAGGGTGAGTCACCGGCGTCGCTCTCGGCGAGCTCGGCGCGCAGGCGGGCCAGCTCTTTTCGCAGCGCGGTTTCCTGCGCGTCCAGCTCGGTGCGTTTTTCCGTGATCAGCTTCAGGGCCTGTTCGATTCGCTCAATCCGCTCGGCGGGTGTCAGCGTTTCCACTGGTTCACCGATGCGGGGGATCGAGTACCAGCGCCAGTGCGTGCCGTCTTCACTGAGCGTCATCTTCACGCGGAACTTTTCGGTGGCGCCCTCTTTGGTGTCCATACTGATCACGAGTTCGGCGCGCCCGTTCTCAAGGTCCGGCTTGGGTTCCTCAAGAATCTTCACGTTGCGGCTGCGGTAGGTTTCGCGGAACTGCGTGCTGCCGAACAGCGCGAACCATTGCGACCGCAACTCCGTTTGCTCGTCCTCCGTGTAGACCTTGCCTTCTTCAGCAGAGCGCTCTTTCAGCCAAGTGTCGAAGTCGAAGTAGCGCTCGAAGGTGGCCTGCTGTGCGTCGGCATCAATGTCTTTGTCGAGCACGGCGTTGACGAAAGCCTCGTAGGATTCGCGCGGCGTCTGCGACGCGTCGTCGGCCAGCACGGTGCAGACAAGCAGCATCAGGAAGGCGATTGCGGCGGATGTGCGCATAGCGGCCTTTGACCGGGGTTTGCAGGAAAGTTAGCTTGATTCCATGGGTTTGACAGGTCAAGCCATGCTGATGACGACGACATCGGGGCTCGAGGGCTTCGTGATCACCAAGTATCTCGGGCTGGTTGCCGGGCAGGCGGCGATCGCACCGGTTGAGCTGCGCGATTTCGCGAACTTCATCCGGCGCGAAGGCGGCGGGCGACACCCCGAGTTCGAGCGCATGATCCTGGAAACCCGCCACTCCGCCATGATGAGCCTCGAGGGCCAGGCACAGGAGTTGGGGGCCAACGCCATCATCGGCGTCAGCTTCGACTACGCCAACCTCGCCAGCGACGGCCTGGTGCTGATCACCGTAAGCGGCACCGCCGTCCAGGCCGAAGACAAGAAGAACCTTTAGGCACACAAGCCAGGAACTGCAGGCCTCGCGCAGAGATAAGGAGGCCGCAGAGGACTGCTGTTGGCAGTCGTCTTTCTCCGCGGTCCCTGCGCACACTGTGCGAGGTCCGCTTTTCTTTGTGGCTTAGTGTCTTCGTGTGGGCTAATCCATAGCCATGGAGCTCGATCACCTTCACGGTTTCAACCCGCACGCGAAGTTCCCGGTGTTCGTGGTGCTTGGGCCCACGGCGAGCGGCAAGTCGCGCCTTGCCGTGCAGGTCGCCGAGCGTGTCGGTGGCGAGATCCTGAGTGTCGACGCGCTCAAGGTCTATCGCGGCATGGATGTCGGCACGGCCAAACCGACCGCGGATGAACTCGAACGCATCCCCCACCACGGCATCGACCTGGTGGACGCGAGCGATGAATTCAGCGTCGCCGAGTTCATCGACTACGCGCAGCCGAAGATCGCCGAGATCGTGAAGCGCAGGCACGTTCCGGTGCTGGACGCCACCGCGCCGTACTACCTGAAAGCGCTGGTCTACGGCATCGACCGCGGACCCGGCCCGCAGCCGGAATTCCGCGACGAAATGGAACAGCGCCCGCTGGACGAAATCTACGCTGAACTGCAGCAGAAGGACCCGGCCCGCGCCGAGAGCATCGGCCCCACCGATCGCAAACGCCTGGTGCGCGCGCTGGAGATCATCCACTTCGGCGAGAAGCTTCCCAGCGAAGTCGAGCAATGGGGCAAACCGCGCGGGAACTACCGCTGGATTTTCACCGGTATTCGCTGGCCGCGCGAGATGCTGTACCAGCGCGTGAAAGAGCGCGCGGAGAAGATGTTCCAGAACGGCTGGCTGCACGAGGTGCAGACGATCCTGGCGGGGAAGGGCTTCTCGAGTACCAGCGGCAAGGCCCACGGCTACCGGCGGCTGCAGCAGTACATTGCCGGTGAGTTGACGTGGGAAGAGTGCATCGAGGAAACGGTCCGCGACGTCAAGCAGTTCGCGCGCAAGAGCATGACGTTCTTCAAGGGCTTCCCGAAAGTGCAGTGGCTGGACGTGACCACGGAAGAGGAAATTGACCGCGCGGCCGCGTACCTCAGCCATGAGTTGAAGGACATGCTCAGCCAGTGCGGCGTGCCCCGGGACGAGATCGATCTGCCGTGAGCAGCGGCGGATCCGGTGCGTGCTTCTTGCCGGTTGGTCCCCGGTTTGTTCTATTCTTCACACGCGTTCGCTCACGGAAATCCTATGGGTGCGGTAACGATGCCCAATGCCGAATCGCCCGGAAACGGCGGCGCTGCCATCGTGCGTGCGCGCTCCCGCCATGATGCAGGCGCGCTGGCCTCGGGCTATACCCGCCTGCAGCACTGGCTCAACGTTCTGGGGCTCTGTGCTTTCTGCGTTGCGGCGGTACTGGTCGGCGCGCACGTCTTTTCGCGGCCGGTGGGCTGGATTTCGCTCACGGTTGGTTTCCTGGCGGGCTGGGTGCTGACCGATTTCATCTGCGGCATGATTCACTGGGCGGGCGACACGTGGGGCCGAACCGGCATGCCGATCCTCGGGCGCATGTTCGTGCGCTCGTTCCGCGAACACCATGTGAACCCGCGCGCGATTACACATCACGGCATGGTCCAGTTGCTTGGTGAGCAGGCGATTGTGGCGGCGCCGATGCTTCCGATGCTGTGGTTCTACGAACCGGAAGAAGAACTCGGCGTCACGCTGCTGGTTTCGGTCTACACGGCATTCAACGCTTCGCTTGCGGCCAACGTGTTTCATCGCTGGGCGCACATGCGCAAACCGCCGTTCATTGCCCGCTTGATGCAGCGCACGGGACTGATCATCGGCTACCGCCACCACGCGCGGCATCACCGCCCGCCCTATTTGCGCAACTACTGCATCGCCATCGGCTGGCTCAATCCGCTGCTGGACGGCGTGCGCTTCTGGCGCGGGCTGGAATGGCTGATCTGGAAAACCACCGGCGCGGTCCCCCGCGAGGACGACCTCGGGCGCGAAGCCGCCCTTGCACTCATGCGCGGCGAAGCCCGCCCCGACTAGCGCCCGTGGCGCCGCTGCCAGTTGTCCTGGATGTTTGTCAGCACGGCGCCCGTCGGAGGCTCGCACACCGTGTTCAGGTCAACCTTGATCCCGTAGCCGGCCAGGTCATTGAACATGCTGCCCGCGAACTTGATCGGGACGCGCACGTTCCCCGGCCGGAAGCCGTGATTCAGTGACAGGCGCTGGATGCGCTCGGACATCAGGAAATCGAGGAACACCTTGGCGGCCTTCTTGTGCGCGTCATCGGACCAGGGCACGTTGAGGATGTAGTAGGGGTTGTCGTTCAGGACGTTGCGCTCGGGATAGACCACGCGGATATCGCCCCAGCGCCCGGCCGCCGTCGCGACGTTTTCCATGGCGACGTTCTCGTACACCATTACGCAGTCGAACTTTGACGGGCCCATCTGGACCATGCGCTTCATCAGGGTGCCGGTGCTGTGGACGCTGTAGTCCACGCCCTTCTCCAGGCTCTCAAACCAGGTCTGGAAGTCCGGGTCGAGGATGTCCTTCAGGGTCAGTTCCTTGATCTTCTTGTGGTAGTCGTAGGCCATCAGGATCAGGCTGACCAGCCCGCTGTTTGATTTGTTCGGATGGGTGTGGCCGAACTTGAACAGTCCCCAGTCGGATTTGCCGGCAATGGCATCCCAGCCGCCGGGTTCGTTCAGGGCCTGCTCAATGGTGCTGAAGCTGACCTCGCCGTACTTGGCGATGAACTCCTGGTAGCGTTCCTCCCACATCACGAAGACCATCGGCGAGATCGCCAGGATGTCCTCCGCGTAGAACGGGTTGCCGTTGAACTTCAACTGCCAGTCCACCTTGAAACTGTCCTTGTACACCGAGCTTGCCGGGCTCCAGACGTGGATGCGCTTGTCCTCGGCCAATACGGCGTGG
The DNA here is from genome assembly GCA_020425515.1 of Planctomycetota bacterium. Classification (GTDB taxonomy): domain Bacteria; phylum Planctomycetota; class UBA8742; order UBA2392; family UBA2392; genus JACKID01. Next base: position 48,614 of record JAGQRI010000023.1, read on the forward strand.
GCGCCTTCGATTGAGCCCATCGGGATCAGGTTGACTTTCACCTGGCGCGCGCCGGGGGTCTTCTCCCATTCCGTGACGGCCTCTTTGAGCCAGCGTTCCTTCTCGGTCCCGTAGGCGATGCCGATTTCGATCTGCTCGCCGTCCGGAGTAATCGCCGGGCCGGCGTCCGTGTGCTCCGCGCTGTCGCTGTTGCCCTGTGCCTCCGTGTTTTCCCCCACGCCGAACAGGTCGGCGCCGACGAAGATTGCGACGACACCGATGGCCGCCACGACCGCGCAGAACACGCCTGCGATCCCGATCAGCATGATGTTCTTGCGCGAGTTGGTTTCGGCGTACGCTTCGTAGTCCTTCATGTACTTCTCCTAGAAGAACGTGGAGATGCTCTTGAACACTTCGCGGATGTTCTCGGGTGTGCCCTTGAAGAACTTGGCGCGGGTGCGGTCTGCGATCTGGTCCAGCTTCTGGTTCTGGTCCTCGCCGGTGCTGTAGCCGATCGTGAACACGGGCACCGTGTCGCCGTTCTCGTCGGCCGAGATACGACGCAGCAGGTCGGTCAAAGTGGTTTTGCTGAGCGTGTCCTCGCCGTCCGTCAGCACCACGATGGCCGTGATCAAATTTCCCCCGGAGGCGCTCCGCGCGTATCGATGGGCTTCAAGGATTGAGTCATACAATCGCGTTCGACCTTCCGGGAACAACCCCTGGATGTCGGAGCGCAGGTCATCCCGTTTCTTGCCAACGGGCTGCCCCTTCGACAGCCAGGACATTTCGTTGCTGAAAGTCAGCAGTGAAAACACGTCCTCGTCGTGCAGCAGCTTCAACATCTCCTGCGCGCCCAGCCGGGCGTTCGGCATGCGCTCTTCCTCCTGCATGCTGCCGGATGTGTCCAGCACGACAATCACGTTGCTGTGCTTCTTGTGCTTGTTCCAGAGTTTCAGGATGTCGTCCATCACCTCGGCGCCGGGCACCGCCAGCGTGGTCTTCGGTTCCTTGGGGTTCACGCCGTGCGCTTCGTCGATCGGCGCGGCGAGCGGCACCTGTACGTCGGCCGGGCGGAAGCCGAATTCCATGGCGCGTTCCTGCTGCGGTTTTTCGAGCAGGTAGTCGATGAAGGTCTGTGCGGCCTTGCGGTGCTCTTCGTCGTTCCAGTCCGCGTTAACAACTCCGCAAGGGTGGTCGCTCCAGAACGTGCCTTCCTTCGGGTACACCGCGACGACTTCCATGGACAGGTCGTAGTCGCCGCGAGTCGCCTCGATCACCATGTTTTCGTACATCACGGCGGCGCTGAGATAGCTGGGCCCGTTGTTGAACATGGTCTTGCCGAAGAAGCCCGTGCTGCTGCCGTAGTGGACGACCGCTTGTTCGATCTCTTCGAGGTACGTGGCGGTTTCGGGCTTGGCGACGTCCTCGCGCGTGAGCCCGCGTGTCTTTCCGTTGGCTGCATAGACTTCGGCCAGCAGGCTGATCAATCCGCTGTTGCTGAACTCGGGGTGGGTGTGCCCGAAGCGGAACTTCCCCCACTGCGGCTTGCCGAACTTCTTCCAGCCTTCGCCGCTCTGGGCGATTTCCAGGATGTCGCCCCAGCCGATGGCTTTGTCCGGCCAGCCCATCGCCTGGGCCATCGGCTTCCACATGGCGATGATCACCGGCGACATCACCAGGTTGTCAGCCTTCTCGACCAGGTTCTTCCCGGTTGTGGTGCGGTTTTTCGCATTGGCAAGTTCGATGAACGCGCCGCTGGCCGGGCTGACCAGATTGGCCTTGATGCGCCCGGTGCGGACTTCCTCCATGCATTCGCCGCTGCCCATCGGCTTGAGCGTGACGTAGATGGGCTTGCCGCTGCTGCTTTCGTGACCGGCGGCGTTGAATTCGGCGGTGACGGCCTCCATCCAGTCCTGCTTTTCCGAGCCGAAGGGGAACACCAACTCGAGCGCGCCCGGGGGCGCGGCATCGGTTGTGCCTAGTGTGGTCTTAGCGGGGTTCGGGGTGGGCTCAGCTTCCTTCTGGCAGGCCGAGACAGCCAGCATCGCCAGCAGGATGATCGGCAGCAACCGCGAGAGTGGACGTGGCATTGGCACCTCCGACTAGGGCAAAGAAGGATCGCTCAAAGGACTGCACGCGGCCAATACAATGCCGCGCGCGGTTTGGAATCGAATCTACAAGCGCGCTGGAATGTGCCGTTACCAACTTGGATCAAGAATTTATGAAGTTCACGTGAAGGGAATTGGTGTGACGCCGCTTCGAAGTCGCTGACAGGGGGCGAAATCTTCACGAAGGCTTTTCGTGAAGCCGCGCAGGACCTTAATCGGGATGGGGTACTTGTTTCCTGACACTCCAGAACGGAGGAAGCGAAATGACTAACGTTGCCCGCACGCTCATCGTCGCCGTCGTATCCGCCCTGCTAAGGGCCGCCCGGCGCGACGAACAAGATTGAGTACGCGCCCGTCCCGGAGTTCAAGGCCTGCGCTTAGGGCGTGCTATGGACTCTTTTCCGCACCATGTCTGGTCCTGTCATCCGGTTCGCATCCGGTATGATGGTTTCCGAGGACCGGATGAGACGTTTTTACATCAAGCGCGCGGGTTTCCTTTTGTTTGCCGCTCTGATCCTGGCGGCACTGCCGTTGGCCGATGCCGTACTGTATTCCGCGACAGCGGGTAACGTGACACGCGGACCCTACTTACAGAGTGCTTCCCAGACGGGCATCACGATAGTCTGGAACACGGATCAGGCGTTGCCCTGCAAGCTGCGTTACGGGGAATCTCCGGAGTTGCTGGACAGCGAAATCAGCGCCGGAACGGGCACCTTGCATTCGGCAGTCCTGACCGGGCTACAGCCCGACACGAAGTACTTCTATGAAGTAGAAGTCGATGGCACCGTCGTATTCACGGGCGAGGACTACTGGTTCCGCACCTATCCGCCTGTCGGCAGCGCGCGCCCGTTTACCTTCCTCTCGTGGGGCGACTCGGGTAGCGGTAATGCCTTGCAGTCGGCTGTCGCTACCCAGATGGACTCGCTAACGCCACGTCCGGAATTCGCGCTCGGTATCGGCGACCTGGTGTATCCGGCCGGCGAGCCCGCCAACTACAACCCGCGGTTCTTTGGCCCGTACCGGAACCTGATTCGCAACATGGTGATCTGGCCGGCGATGGGCAACCATGACGCCGGCACGGCTTCAGGGCAGCCATACCTGGACGCCTTCTATCTGCCCACCGGCAGCGGCGCGGCAACACACCCGAGCAACACTGAGTTGTACTACTCGTTCGACTTCGGGAACGCGCACTTCGTCTGTCTGGATAGCCAGGTGACGTACAACGCCGGCGCAACGGCACGCAACGCCATGATTCAGTGGCTCTCTGACGACTTGGACGCCGCCAACACTCGCGGCGCACAGTGGAAGTTCGTCTACTTCCATCACCCGCCCTACACCAAGGGCACGCATGACAGCGACACGGAAAGCCAGTTAGTCTGGATGCGCAACAACCTGAATCCGGCCATGGAGGCGCGCGGCGTCGACATGGTCTTCACGGGCCACAGCCACGTTTACGAGCGCTCGTTCCTGCTCAAGAACGATGCCGTGGTGCAAGGCAACGCGGCCGACTACACCAAGATTGCGACACCGGACGGCTGCATCTACATCGTTACAGGTTGTGGTGGTGAGAGCGGGACCGGTTCACTGAATCATCCACTGATGGCGTTCAGCAAAGGCGACATCGCCGGTAACAGCGTCATCGACGTAAGTGCGGACGTTTGCAACGGCTACTACATCCAGAGCGACGGCCAGCGTATCGATCTGTTCAGCCTGTCCAAGGCTGCAGACACCGCACGCCCGTTTGTGCGAAGCATTGTCGCGCAGACAAACTCGCTTGATGTTGTGTTCAGCGAACCACTTGAAATCGGCGCCGGCAGCGGCGGGGCAGAGAATACAGCCAACTACGGCATCAGCGGTGGAGTCAACGTAACCGGTGCGGTTCTCCAGGGCGACGGTCGCACAGTCCACCTCACAACTACGACCCACATCGGCGCTACCGCGTACGCACTATCAATAAGCAACGTGCAGGACCGGGCCGCAACGCCAAACGCGGTTGCCGGTGGTTTGAAGGCAGTCTACGCGCTTGGCGCAACGACCGGCGGGAACCTCGTTCCGGTGGCCGATTTCAGGACTGACGTGAGCGTGCTGAACAGCGGAGGCACGGTGCAGTTTGACGGCGCAAACGCCTATGACCCCGACGGTACGGTTGCCGGCTATGCCTGGGACTTTGGCGACGGGGGCAGCGCAAGCGGCATCTCGGCCTCGCACAGCTATCCGGTACCCGGCGTTTACCTGGCGTCGCTGATTGCTACCGACAATGGCGGCGCGCAAGCCGTGCGACGTCGTTTGATCTATGTGCATGGTATCGGCAGCATGCCTGTTGCCATGCTGACGGCAAGTTCGACCAGCGTTGGCCCCGGGGGGACCGTTACGTTCAATTCAACGGGCAGCAACGACCCTGACGGCGGGGCTGTCTGGACCAATTGGGATTTCGGCGACCCCGGCGCGGGCAGCTTGAATCACTCGAACCTGAGTTCGCCGACACATACGTTTTCGAATCCCGGATACTACACCGTCACGCTGACGGTGACCGACGACGAGGGTTCGCAGGCATCCGCCAGCGTACAGATTATGGTCGGCTCGCCGTCCGCCACCCCAACGATTCAGACGACCACGTTGCCTGACGGAACCGTGGGCTCGGTCTATCAATACGCCCTGTCAGCAAACGGAGGCATGCCTCCCTATTCGTGGTCGCTGATATCCGGCATGCCGCCGGGGGGCCTGGTGTTCGGCAGCAACGGCAAACTGACCGGGTCGCCCACTACACCCGAAACGGCGACTTTTCAGGTGCAGGTTCAGGACTCCGGCATGCAATCGACGACGCAGACTCTGAACCTGACTGTTCATCCTCAACCGACAAGTGATGATGCCGAGGGCAACTGCTCGACCTCCAGCCGAAGCGGGCTTTCGCTTGTCTGGGCTTTGCTCGTCGCCGGTATACTGATCATGCGGTCCGCCCCTTCAATAAGAAGCGCCCGGCGTTTGCCGGGCGCATCGAGTGCTGGCGAGGGTGACGGGACTTGAACCCGCAACCTTCGGCGTGACAGGCCGACGCTCTAACCAATTGAGCTACACCCCCTCAGGGCCTCGCGTTTGCGAGGGGCGAATAGATACCGCCTCATTCAAAACGCGTCAAGTGCCGGACGTGCTTCACTTTTCGCCCGCCGCGTGCCGATGAACGGTTGTATTTTTCGGGGCCGGCCAGCCATGGAAATCCTGAAGGCAATCATCCTCGGCATCGTGCAGGGGCTTACCGAGTTTCTGCCGGTAAGTTCAAGCGGCCACCTGGTGATCCTGGGCGAAATCCTCGGGCGCGAGCTCGGCGGTGAGGGCAGCACGGCCCAAAGCGTGCTGCTGCACCTGGGCAGTTGGCTGGCCATCCTGATCGTGTTCCGGAAGGACATCCTGAAGCTGGTCTGGCCGCGCTTCGACTTTCGGGCGTTCGCCATGCTGTTCATCGCCAGTCTGCCCGCCGCGATCGTCGGGCTGACCATCAAGAAGCTGCTGCCCGACGCACAGGAGCAATGGATCGAGGCCAACGTGCTGCAGTCGCCCTGGGTGGCGTGTTGCGGGCTGATCGCTACAGCGCTGGTGCTGTGGCTGGCCGAGCGCAAGCGCCAGCTGTTCGTTAGATTTGAGACGGCGAAAGGCGTGCACTTCTGGTTGGTTGGCGTGGTGGGCATCGCGCAGATGATTGCGATCCTGCCGGGGATATCGCGTTCCGGCTCGACGATCTGCATGGCGCTGATGCTGCGCTGGGTGAAATCGGACGCGGTGAAGCTGAGCTTCCTGATGGGCCTGATCGCCATCGGAGGCGCCGGGCTCGTCGAAGCGAAAGAGATCAGTCACATCGACCCCGCGCCGGCAATTGCGGGGTTTCTCGCCAGCCTGGTGTTCAGCCTGATCGGGCTGGCCGGAATCAAGCTGGTCGTCGAGAAAGAGAAGCTGAAATGGTTCGGCGTCTACACCGCGATCGCCGGTGTAGCGGCGCTGATCTACTTCGTGCTGTACCCGCCCGTCGGCCCAGCCTAACGCTTCTTCTTCCCCGCCTTCTTCTTCGGGGCTGCCTTCTTCCGGGCGGCGGGCTTCTTCTTTGGCGCGGCAGGTTTCTTTTTCGCGGGTGCTTTCTTGACGGCTTTCGTCTTCCGGGCGCTGATCTTCTTTGAAGGTTTGCGCTTGCCCGCTACGCGCGCCGTCAGCTTCTCGGTTTTCTTGATCGCCGCGGTATCCCGCTTCTTCGGCTTCTTGCCTTCCTTGTCGAGGTCTTCGATCTTGTCGAGCCGCTCTTTCAGTTTCTCGTAGCTCTCCTTCAGCTTTTCGTAGTCGTCGCGAAGTCCCTTCACTTCCTTGTTTGCACCCTGTGCGGCACGGATGGCGTCGATCGCGCCTTTCGCGCTCTTCTTCAGGCGGCTGTCGTGCGTCGTGCGGGCGAGTTTTGCCAGCGCAGGAATAGCTTTTACATCCTGCAGCGACCGCAGCCCGCTGATTGCGGAAAGGCAGGCGCGGAAGTCTTGCTCCAGACAGGGTTCGATCGTTTCGCGCGCCGTGGTTTTGTCCTTGTCCTCGGTGCTCTCGAACGCGAGCCGCCCCAGCGCGGCGATCGCTGCATAGCGCGCCTGCTGCGAGCGCCCGTAGGCGGTCCATTCGCGCAGCACTTCCAGCGCGCGCATGTCGCGCAGTTCGCAGAAGCCATTGAACACGTGGTTCCGGATCACGTCGTTGTGGCTTTCGCGACCCAGTGCCTTTTCCATCGCGTCGAACGCGGCCGGGCCGCGAGATTTGCCGAGCGCCAGCGCGGCTTCGGCGGCAACGTAGTAGCTCCGGTCCGTTTCCAGGTAGGCGCACAACTGCGCACCGGCCCTCCCGTCCTTGAACTCGCCGAGCGCTCTGGCAACGGCACGCCGCGCCTTCGGGTGGTCCAGGTCGTTTGCCAGCAGGGCTTCGAGTGCCTCAGTTGTATGCACCTTGCCCAGCGCATACGCGCACTCGGCCTGCACGCCCCAGAACTGGTCGCCCTTCAGCGCCTTTGCCAGCGCCTCGGTCGCCTTTTTTGTGGCCTTGGTACCGAGCGTGCGCGCGGCGTAGACGCGGCTCATGACGTCGCTGTCGTGCTGGAGCTGGCTGATCAGCATTTCTTCCGAGTAGTCCAGCTCGACGGTCTTGGGCACCGCATTGCCCGGGTCGAAGCTGATCCACTTCGGCTTGCCCGGCAGCTTGATGTGATAGCGGTGCGCCGGCTTGTCGATCTCGAAGGTGCGTACCTCTTCGCCGCCCTGGTACACGAAACGGACGGAGACCGGTGTGCGGAAGATGGCCGTGAGTTCATCCTGCTTCTGCTTCTGCAGGATGCTGTATTCGAGGCTGCCGGTCTTTTCGTCCCAGCGGGCCTTGAGCTTGAAGTCGGGATGCCCCCCACCGTAGATCCACTGGCTGAAGAACCAGTCGTAGTTCTTGCCGGTGACCTCCTCAACGGCGCTGGCGAAGTCTTGCGTAATCACGCTGCCGCCGCCGTGTTTGTTCAGGTAGTGGTTGATCACTTTCCACCACAGGCGGTCGCCTAGCTGCTTGCGCAGGTGATGCAGGATCACTGCGCCCTTCTGGTAGAGGTGACGGTCGAACAGGTCCAGCGGCTCGACGTACACGTTGGTCTGGATCGCGCGCCGGTATGCACCGCGGTCCTCAGCCAGATAAGCGCGCCAGTCGGCGTCGAGATAGTACTCGAACTCGTCATCGCCGTAGGCGTGCTCCTGCCACATCGCTTCGAAGTATGTCGCAAAACTCTCGTTCAGCCAGGCGTGCGACCAGTCCCTGCATGTCACGTAGTCACCGAACCACTGGTGCGCGAGTTCGTGGCTGTTCAGCGGGTCGCTGCTGAAATCGAGCGCCGCACGTTCATCGTGCAGGGTTAGAGCCGTCTGCAGCGTTGCCGTCGTGTTCTCCATGCCGCCGAAGATGAAATCCTCGGCCGTGATCTGCGCGTACTTGGCGTACGGGTAACGCACGCCCGTCTTCTCGCTGAAGAACTTCACCATTTCGGGTGTGCGCCCGAAACTGCGCTCGCCGTCGGCTTCGCGCCCGGGCGGCACGTAGTAGTCGACGGGGATGCCGTCCCACTCCTTGCTGATCTTTTTGTAGTCGCCGATCACAAGCATCACGAGGTAGGCCACGTGCGGCACGTCGTGCTTCCAGTGGTGCAGCTCAAAGTCGCCCTTGTCCTCGACGTTGATTCGCGCACCGTTGCTGAGGCTGGTCATGCCCTTGGGCACGCGCGCGATGACCTCGCTGGTGGCTTTCTCGTTTGGATAGTCGAAGCAGGGGTACCAATAGCGGCTGTCCTCATCCTGGCCCTGGGTCCAGAATTCCAGGTGCTTGTCGGGGTAGCCGCTGTCCGGCCCGACGAAGTACGCCCCGCGTCGCGGCGTAGCGTGATAGCTGACCGCGATGTCGACGGGCTCGTCAGGCGGCAGCAGCTTGCCGAAGCGCACCGTCAGGCTTTCGCCGTCGTGGTCGAAGTTCACGGGACTGCCGTTCGCGCTGACGCTCTCGATTTCCATCTCGCAGGCGTCGAGCACCAGGAAGTCGGTGTCGTCGTAGATCGGCGCGACAGTCAGCGTGGCCGTGCCGCGGATGGTCTTGTTTTCGAAGTCGGGCGCGATTTCCAGCTTGATGTGGCGCACGTCGACCATGCGGTCGCGGCACCACTTCGGGGGCGTGCCCTTCTTCATGAAGGGCTTCCAGTTGTTCTTGTTGTCGGCCGCGGC
>JAGQRI010000256.1 GCA_020425515.1 Planctomycetota bacterium
CGGCACCAACTTCATCGACTGCCTCGAAGCCTTCAATGACGACCCGAACACCGACGCGGTCATCATGATCGGCGAAATCGGCGGCAACGCCGAGGAACGCGCCGCCCAGTGGGTCGCCGAGAACATGCACAAGCCGGTCGCCGCGTTCATCGCCGGCCGCACGGCGCCCCCGGGCAAGCGCATGGGCCACGCCGGCGCTATCATCAGCGGCGGCAAGGGCACCGCCGAGGACAAGATGAAGGCATTGCGCGCCGCCGGCATCAGCGTCGCGGAAAGCCCGGCCGACCTCGCCAGCGCGCTCAAGGAAGCAATGGCGGGCGCGATATAGCCCGGGACGCAAGTCCCGGGAATCACGGGTGTCCAGGTACAACAGGATTCACGCACTCATCGAAGCCTCAGATGAGCGGGCTTCGCTTCGATTCGCGCTCCCCGTTGGTCGACATCTTGTTCTTGCGATCCCCGGGACTTGCGTCCCGGGTTAGATATCGCCAACGAGGCTTCCTTCTGCGCGTTTGAAAGCGAGACCCGCAAAGGAGATTCCCATGTCGCGCTGGATCGCCGCTTTCCTCGTCATTCTTACCGCCATCGCCTTCTCGGCAGCGCAGGACACCGGCGAAAAGCCGCTGCGCTTCCCCTTCGGCAGCAGCAAGTCGCAGGTCCCGTTCGACGTCATCCAGGTCGACGGCAAGACCGCCTGGCGCGTGGCCGGGCGCGGCAACGTCAAGATCGAAGAACTGATCGCCGCCTACTCGTCCGCCACGGGCAAGCTGGTCAGCTACGAAGCCGACGCGGCCGGCGTCGCGCGCGGTTCGGTCCCCTACATCGGGCCTGACGGCGGCGTGGTGATTGAGCAGGGCGAGCTCGGCGATTATGTCTCCGGGCTGATCGCGGCGGCCCAGATCACGCTGGTCGGGCACAGCACCGACAAGGTCCACATCGTCTCGATCAGCAACGCCCCCGGCTACGCGCGGGTCATCGAGGCGTCGGAACTCGCCGGGCTGCCGGACAGCGAGTGGGTGACGATCGCCCGGGCCGACCTCGCGAATTCCGGCAACGTGCTGCGCTACGCCCTCGAGCATTACCGCCGCAGCAGCGTGCAGATCGCCTCGCAGGGCGAAATGTTCGTCGCCACAGGACGCGTGGAGCAGATCCGCAACGTCAACCGCATCATCGAAAAGCTCGACAAGGCCCCCAGCTCGGACGGCAGCGAAGTGCGAGCCTATGACCTCGGCGCGGGCGGCAACGCGGCACAGGCCATGGGCGTCATCAACGCCCTGTTCGACGAACCCGACACCAGGGTCCAGAACCTCGACGGCAAGTACAGCGTCGTCACCGGCGCGCGCAAGCGCGTACACGTCTCGGCCGTCCCGAACAGCACCAAGCTGCTGGTGCGGGCCAGCACCGCGGACCACACGCTGGTAAAGGCCGCGCTGGACGCGATGAAATAGTTTTGGGGGTCAGACAGCAGAACGGCGGGGCACCAGAAAATGGCGCCCCGCCTTTTTGTGGATAAACGCTGCACACATAACCCCGCGATGCCCGGGAGAAATGGCGAAAAGCGGACAACGGCGAACGAAGTGCGTTCGCGCCGACCATCGTAAAGAAAGGCACAAACTACGAACAAAGCATCACTTGGGGAATCTTATGGAATGTTTGAATATAAACTGGCGTTTTTTCCGAAACATATAAAGGGTGAAATCTATCCGCAGCCTCAGCCCAACGACCGCAGCCTGACAGACCGCCACACTCCGCAGCTTCGAGACACGAGCACCGCCGAAACCCCTACATCTTGGGATTTCACTGGACTTCCCTGCCCTAAATGCCCGTTAATAAGGCTGGGGAGCGAAGTACGGGCGCGAAAGGCGCCCACTCGGAGTTGCCATAATGTCATATTCCATTCCCCGCTTTCTGACGGTTTCACTGCTGCTTTCCTTGTTTGCAGCAACCGCCTTCGCACAGCGCGACATCGTTCAGCGCGAACTGGATGAACTCGCGGCACCCGCCGCATGGAAGCGCGCCGCCGCCGTCAGCCGTCTCGCGGAACTCAAGGAAGACATCGCCCCGGACCTGCGCGTGGCCTGGAAGATCGTCGAAAACGACGAGCGCACCGGGCTGCTGAAGGTCGCGCAACTGCGCGGCTCGGACGCCCTGCTGCAACAGGCGGCCGCGGCCCTGTCCGACAAGGACGAAAGCCTTTCCGGCGGCGCCCGCGACTACCTGCTGGCCCTGCCGCTGAAGCAGTTGCAGCCCGAACTGGACAAGCTCGACGGCGACCAGCGCGAAGCCTGGCAGGACTTCTACAGCCTGCGCATCCGCCGCGACATCGCCGCGCTGCTGCTGCAGGCGCAGAGCATGCCCGGCAAGTACTTCGGCCAGTTTGACGTCCTGCGCGAAATCGACGGCACCCGCCTCGACACCGAGCTGATGGCCATCGCCACCTGCAGCGAGGACGTCATCGAGGCCCTCGACCTCGCCGCGAACGAGGCCATCGACAACGCCGCCCCCGAACGCGTGCTCGACCCCGAGTGGCGCAACCTGCGCACCGCCGCGAACGCCTTCGCCCCCGCCGTTGCCTACCTGCGCGGGTTGAAAACCAGCGACGACCTCAAGCAGGCCATCGAGCGCGTCAGCCGCCCGGCCTTCTACGCCGCTCTCAATATCATGTGCGGCGTGCGCACCACGGCCGTGCGCGCCCTTGCCCGGAGCACCCGGCAGGAGCAACTGCGCCCGGTGCTGAACGCCTGGTACAAGGTGCTGCTGAACCAGTTGCCCGACGCCGAGTACGTCAACGTCATCGACCTCGAGGACACCCGCCAGGAAATCGAGCTGACCCTCGCCCGCTTCGGCGACCCCCGCCTGTTGCAGGCCCGGATTGCCGCGCTCAGAAACCGGATTGAACGGGCGGAAGACGTCCGCTCAAACGTAAACATGTCTGCGTCGGCCCGGCCTGACCTGGTGGTGCAGAACCAGATCGCGCATCTGCTGCTGCGCTCGGGTGATTTTGCGGGCGCGGAGAAGGAATGGGCTGAAGGGGTCGAGACGGCCCTGGTGATGCTGCGCATTTCAGACGGCAGGAACCGCTCGTCTTTGTCTTCATACCTGGCGGCGGTCTACTATAATCTGGCGTGCACGCAGAGCCTGCAATTGAAGCATTCCAAGTCTCTGCACAGCCTGAAAGAGGCGGTACGCTATGGCTACAAGGACTTTGCCTGGATGCTCGAAGACGGCGACCTGCACTCGGTACGCCAGTTCGAAGGCTTCGGCGCCTGGTTCGAAGACGTCGCGCCGCCCAGCATCGCGGATCGCCTGCACAGCGATTCTTAGCCTGCTGATCTGCTTCCCGGCCCTGCTTTCCGCCCAGCAGGACGACAAGTTCGCCGACCTGGACTCGCCCAGCGCCGCCGAACGCGCCGCCGCCGTCGCCCGCCTCGATGACAAGGACCTGCTGGCGCACTACCGCGAAGTCCTGAAGAAGGGCGAATCAACCTCGCAGGTGATCCCGGCATTGACGCGCATCCAGCGCGAGCGCGACACCGACGACATCGGGCTGATCGTCAAGTATATCGGCGACCTCGACCCGTCGATCGCCATGGCGGCGACGTCGGCCCTGCGTGTGTTCGGGCGCGACGCCCTGGCGGCGGTCCGCAAGCTCGACGCCGGGCAGGTCGACAACAACACCCGCAAGGAAGTCGTTGAGCTGCTGCTGAAAGACCACATCTACAAGTGCTGCACGCGCGACAACTCGCTCAACCCGTTCCACCTCAGCTACGACGGCCGCTTCAATGAGCTGTATTCGGTCGATGAAGACATCGACAGCCTGCTGTTCCGCCAGTTGCGCGACTCGATCAGCGACATCCGCGACGACATCAGCGGCAGCCGCTACTACTACTATTACCCGTACCAGTCGCGCTCCGGCACGCCTTTCGTCGACTACGGCGGGCTGGCCGTCGCGGCCCTGGCCGAGCGCAAGCCGGAACAGCTCATGAAGGAAATGGGCGAGCTGGCCGACGTCGACAAGGACGACTCTTACTATTACTACGGCTCGTCCAGCCGCGCCTCGGTCACCGTCGAACTGGCGGCCTTCTTCGCCCACCGCGGCAACACCGCCCTGATGGACAAGCTGATCAACCAGATGGAATCCAGCCTGCGCTGGACGCAGGGCGACAACGCCCTCGGCCCGCAGGCGCGCATCGCCGCCATGCAGATGGTCGGGCTGGGCGAATACGAGGCCGCCCTCGAGCGCCTGAACGAGCACCTGAAGCAGGCCGGCTCGGCGTTTACCGGCACCGTCTCCGAGGCGCACTACCTGCGCGCGCGCATCCTGATGCATCTCAAGGAAGAGGGCGCGGCGCTGCACGCGCTGGAGGAATCGATGGAATCGTCCGACAGCGCCATGGTCCTGACGCTGGTCGACTCGACCTTCAAGCCGCTCGCCAATGAGCGGCGCTACCAGACCGTGCTGGATTACTGCCGCCTCGCCGCGCGCCGCCTGGACGAAAGCCAGCGCCCGTGGGAGCCCGAGCCGGACAAGGAAGGGTAGCCCCGGTTTTGCCGGATTTCGTACTCGAACATCCCTGGTACCTGCTGGCGGCGATTCCTGCCGCCGCGCTGGTTTTCTGGATCCTGCGCACCACCAGCACGCCCCT
>JAGQRI010000003.1 GCA_020425515.1 Planctomycetota bacterium
TTGTCGCGCAGGGCGCCTTCCTGCAGCAGCCCGACGTGCTGGTCGACGACTTCGCCGTTCTTGAAGAACACCAGCGTGGGCACGCCCATGATGCCGAACGCGCCGGCGACGTCGGGGTTCTTGTCGATGTCGCACTTGCCGACGCTGACCTTGCCCGCGAACTCGGTCGCCAGCTTGTCCACGATCGGGCCGAGCACCTGGCAGGGGCCGCACCACGTGGCGGTGAAGTCCACCATCGAGACGCCGCTCTTGAATTCTTCCAGGTTCGCGCCGCTGACTTCCTTGGTATCCGGTCCTGCCATGTTCAGTCTCCGTATGCGCCCAGTGGGCGTGTTCTGTACGTTTCCGCCTCAATAACATTCCGCGAGCCGGCATTATTCCGCAGGCGGAGCATGGCGTCCAGTGTGGTTAACAGCCCAGCGCGGCGATTCGTTCGCGCAGGGCATCCTCGCGCAGCAGCCCCATGTGCTTGTCCACCATCTCTCCGTTGCGGAAGAAGATCAGGGTGGGGAAGCCTGTCACGCCGTGGTCGATGGCGATTTGGACTTGTTCGTCGCCGTCGCACTCTCCGACCTTTACGCGCCCGGCGAACTCGGCCGCGAGTTTGTCGACAATCGGAGCCTGCAGCCTGCAGGGGCCGCAGTGGGCGGCTGTGAAATCAATGACCGCGCAGCCCTGCTTCATCTGGTTGATGTTGTCGCCTGTCACCTTGATGGTGTGTCCGCTCATGTCCAGCTCCTGTTTCGAGACGGCTCACGAACGACAGGGGGATCGCCCGCCATTCCCGGAAAACGGGAGCGGTCGGGGAAGCCTACCCGGCGCAGGCCAGCATGTTGTCCAGCGCGAGCTTGGCGAACTGCTTCTCGGCTGGGTCGGCCTTGACCGGCTCCCAGGTGTCGAGGTTCTCGAGGCACTCGCGCAGGTCGCCAGTGCTGATCTTGAACATGTTCGGGCAAAGGCTGCGCACCAGCGGGATGATCAACTTGTCCGGGTTCTCGACGGACAGGCGGTGGATCATGTTCACCTCCGTCCCGATGGCCAGCTTGTCGCCCGGCTGCATTTTCCGGACGTAGTCCTGGATGAAGCCGGTGCTGCCGCTGAAGTCCGCCGCGGCGACCGTGTCCTCGGTGCACTCCGGGTGGACGATCACCTTAATGCCCTCGTGCTCAGTGCGGGCCTTGGCGATCATCTCCGGCGTGAAGCGTGTGTGCACGTGGCAGTAGCCCTTCCAGAGAATCACCTTGGCGCGCTGGATCTGCGCCTCGGTGAGCCCGCCGAAGGGCTGCTTGGGGTCCCACAGCACGATGTCTTCGCCCTTGAAGCCGTACTTGTTGGCGGTGTTGCGCCCGAGGTGCTCATCGGGGAAGAAGAAGATCTTCTCGCCGCGCTCGAACACCCAGTCGAATACCTTGGCTGCGTTTGAGCTGGTGCAGACAATGCCCCCGTGCTCACCGCAGAAGGCCTTCAGGTCGAGGTCAGAGTTCATGTACACGACCGGGATGACCTTCGCCGTTTCCGTGACTTCACCCAGCTCCTTCCAGCTCGTGCGCACCTGCGGAAGGTTCGCCATGTCGGCCATCGGGCAGCCGGCGTTGCGGTCCGGGTGGTACACCACCTGGTCGTCGCGGCACAACACGGCGGCGCTTGTCACCATGAAACGCACGCCGCAGAAGACGATGTCGCGGGCCTTCTCGGTGTGCGCGGCGGCCTTGCACAGGTGGTAGCTGTCGCCGACCACGTCGCCGCACTGGTGCACGCCCAGGCGCTGGTAGTGGTGGGCCAGGATGATCAGCGAATCGCCGCGCTCGGCCTTGATTTCCTTGATGCGCGCGATGTTCTCGGTTTCGTTTTCCTCAACCCGGATCGGGGAGGGCATTACGGTTCCGGCCATGGTCTCGTCCTCAGTGTCTACTTCACACTTACCTAACGCTTACATTAGAGCATTATATGCCGGGATTTGCAGGGGAATGCCGTTCCAGCACCCGGGTCAGACTGGAATACCCGGCATGCTTTCCGGGTTAGAATGCGGCGATGGTGAACTTCGTGTTCATGGCAATCGGCTTTCTCGTCACGGTGCTGAACGTGCTGACGTTCCTGGCGCTGCGGCGGCGGCTGATTCGCGCTTTCCCGAAACGCGGCAACCTGGCGAGCATCGTTGCCGGCGTCTGCATGCTGATCCTGCTGCACCCGGCGCTGTTCATGCTGTTCGGCGGCATGGGCGGGCTGATGTCATTCCGCCAGCAGGTGCCGCAGTGGGGGCAGATCGCCGCCATGAGTTTCCAACTGGCAACCTGGTTGTACGGCGCCGTCCTGCTGATCAAGGCCACGCCGGGCGCGTTCCTTGATGCCGCGCGCAGACTGAAACGGCTGCTCAGCAAGACGGCCGACAAGCCGGACAAGGAAGAAATCGACCACGACCGCCGCCGCGCATTGACCAAGGCCGGGCTGGCCGTGCCGGCCGCGATCATTGCCACCACGGCCGGCGGGGCGATCGCCGCGCGCCAGGCGCCTGTGATCACGCGGCTGAAGCTGAAGGTCCCGCGCGAGCTGACGAACCTTCACGGGCTGACCATTGCCCAGGTCAGCGACGTGCACATCGGCAGCTATATGGGGCCGGATCGCCTGGACGAATTCCGCGACGCCATGAACGCGCTGAAGGCGGACTTCCACGTGATGACCGGCGACCTGCTCGACAACGACATCTCGCAGATGGAGGAGGCCCGGCGTTTCCTGCGCGGTCTGAAACCAAAGCGCGGGCAGGTCTTCATGTGCATGGGCAACCACGAGTACATCCCGGCCCGCGACGGCGACATCAAGCCGATCATCGACGGGCTGCGCGAGACCGGCACGCAACTGCTGATCGACCAGGCGCAGAAGATCGACGTCGGCGGCGACCACTTCTGGATGGGCGGCATCGACTACCCGCACTCGCGCGGCATCGAGACCGTGCACTCGCGTACTCCGCAAGAAAGCCTCGACGTCACGCTGGGCGAGATGAATGACGACGGCGCGCCGCGCATTGTGCTGGCGCACCATCCGAAGTCATTCGAGGTTGGGCGTGACATGCCCCTCGACCTGATGCTCAGCGGGCACACCCACGGCGGGCAACTCGTGCTGGGGCGGATCGGTGACTACAATTTCAGCCCGGTGCTGCCGTTCGAGCTGTACCACAACGGTTACTACCAGCATGAAGGCCGTGCATTGTACGTGAACCGCGGCGCCGGCGGCTGGATGCCCGTGCGCATCAACTGCCCGCCCGAAATCTCGCTTATCGAATTTGTCGCGGAAGCCTAACCCAATCCCCACCCGGTTTTACTGACACACCGACAAGTCCTTAACACGCGCGCTGTACGTTCTTCCCGACGGCCTAAAGCACGGCTGTAACCCACGGGACCGAACAGACGCGAAGGTGAGAAAGAAACGACGCTACACTGAGCCTCCCGCACGAGACGCCCGTCTCGCCGGTCGCCAACCCGCTGTTACGAATCTCATTGCGCGCGCCCTTTGGCGCGCGTGTTTCGTTTCGCATAGGAGCCGACATGACGCATCGCTGGCGCTCGCTGACACACCTTGTGAATCGCCCGGCACCGAAGCTGCTCGCCGACGTCCGCGTGTTGCACTCGCCGGGTTCGACGATGTTTCTGCTAGTGCGCCCGCTGCCGCCGCTTGCTCGGAGGTGCGGTTGATGCGCTGCCCTGCACACGTCACCTGTCGCCGGCCCGCCTGTGTGAAGTTGTCATCCCGCCTGCGCCGCGTGCGCTGGCGCGACCCGAAGTTCCTGCGCCGGAGGGCCGCATGAGCGCGCCCTTGTGGATCCAGCAGGCGGAGGGCTGGTGCGCGTCGGTCGAGAATTCGTCGGCGGGCGTGATGCTGATCGGCGCGGTCGTCACACTCGGCAATGCGCTGGTTTACCGGGCCTTGAGGAAGCGTTTGAAGGACGTGCGCAAACGCCGGGCCCTGGCGGATCCCCTGCAGTGGACGCTGGCGTTCATCTACTGGCTGCTGCTCGCGCCGATGGTCGTGATGGCCGTCGCCGGGCATGCGGGCGCGCACCTGGTGCACCACGGGCTGCCGACGCCGCTGGCCGTCGCGGGCATGGCGTTTCAGTTCGCGGTTTGGGTGTACGGCGGCGTACTGCTGCTGGCGTGGCTGCCGGGGCGACTTGCTGTTGGCTTGCGTCGCCTGCGCCGGGCATTGAACTCTGAAAGACCGTCCCTGCCCATGGAAGCCGAGTTGGCCGACGCCGAGCGCAGGCAACTCCTGCGCAAAGTCGCCTTCGGCGTGCCGGCCGTGATCGTGACTACCGCGGCCGTCGGCGGCGTCGAGAGTCAGCGCCCGCCGGTGGTGAAACGCGTGCAGCAGCGGGTCGGCAAAGACAGCGGGCACCTGCGCGGCTTCCGCATCGTACAGTTCAGCGATGTGCACATCGGCAGCTACCTCGAGCGCGACCGGCTGGGCGAGATCACCACGGCCATCAATTCGCTGCGCCCGGACATGGTCGTCTGCACCGGCGACCTGATCGACAACGACGTCGAGCAACTGGAGCAGGCCCAGCGCTGCCTGCGCAACCTGAAGTCGTCCAGGGGCACCTACATGTGCATGGGCAACCACGAGTACATCGCCGCGCAGGGCAGCGAGCGGACCGTCAAGGAAGCCTACAAACAGGCCGGCGCGACCATGCTGGTGGACGAGGCCCATCGCATCGATGTCGGCGGCGCGCACTTCTGGCTGGGCGGGACGGACTTCCCGGGTGTGGCCGGCGGTGTGCTCGGTGACCGCCCGACGACGCGCGAAAGCATGAACCGCGTGCTTGCCGACATGGACGACGACGGGCGCCCGCGCATCGTGCTGGCGCACCATCCCAAGACCTTCTTCGAGGCACGCGAGCGGCAGATCGACCTGATGCTCAGCGGGCATACGCACGGCGGGCAGATCAGCCTCGGGCGCATCGAGGATTGCGAGCTGACCCCCAACCTGCCCTTCGAGTTCTACCACAAGGGCTGGTACGACCATCACGGGCGCCACCTGTACGTCAACAGCGGCATCGGAAGCTGGCTGCCCGTGCGCCTGAACTGCCCGCCCGAGATCACACTGATCGAGTTGGTGTAATCCCAATCCAAGCCCAGCCCGCAAGGGCTGGGGTCATGGTCGGTTTGCGTGATCATGATGAGTCAACGCCTGTCCGACGTGGGCTAACGCGGCGTTACTACCCTTAGTCGTTGCGCCGACCCCAGCCCTCGCGGGCTGGGCTTGGATTACTACCATCCGCGCATGAACTACCCTTGGACCGGCAGGCAACTCGACTGCGTGGCGTTCGACATGGACGGCACGCTGCTGAACAGCGGCGACTTTGGCGCGCGGGCGATCCAGCTCGCGTTTGAAAGCATGATGGCCGAGGGCGAGTTGCCCGGGCTGGAAGCGCCGCCAACACAGGACGCCATCCGCCACCAGATCGGCAAGCCGCCCTATGTCTTTTACGCCGAGCTGCTGCCCGAGCCGCTGAAGCACAAGGCGATGGACCTGCACCGTGCGGCCAGCGCCAACGAGAAGACCTTCCTCAAAGACGGCAGCGGCAAGCTGTTCGAGGGCGCGCGCGACGTGCTCGCCGACCTGAAAGCGCGCGGGTTGAAACTGCTGCTGGTGAGCAACTGCAGCCAGGACTACATCGACGCCGTCTGCGAAACCTTTGCGCTGGACGAACTGCTCGATTTCCGGGCCGCCGCCGGGCGCAGCGAGGACGTCAGCAAACCGGGCGAGTTGCAACGCGGCTTGAACGAAACCAATGCAAAGACCGGCGTGATGGTGGGGGACCGCATTCACGACGGCGAGGCCGCGCAAGCCACCGGACTGTGGTTCGTAGGCTGCACCTACGGCTACGGCCCGCGCGAAGAACTGGCGGGCGCCGACGCCCTGATCGACGACATCCGGGAGCTGACGGCATTGCTGTGAACAGGAGCCCGGAGCGCAAGCGACGGGTATGCGGTCCAGGACGCTCTCCCGCGCACTAGAAGTTGAAATCGTCCGATGACTTGCGCTTACGCAACAGCTTCCCAACATTGATCAACACCAGCACGCCTCCGACGGCAAACGCCCAGGGCCAGAACACTCCAGTCGCGAACCGGATCAGCCCCACGACGATCGGAACCAGGGCGATACCCCAGCGGAGATACCAGGGCTGTTCATACCACCAGGCAAGGAATTCCATGCTTGCACCTTAACCGGTCGCTGGCGCTCCCGGCTCCTGTTCCCGTCATTCGCCCATCACCTTGATGACGACCCGTTTGCGGCGTTTGCCGTCGAACTCGGCGTAGTAGATCTGCTGCCAGGTGCCGAGGTCGAGCCGCCCGTCGGTGATGGGCACCATTACCTGGTGGTGTACCAGGATGCTTTTCAGGTGGCTGTCGCCGTTGTCCTCGCCGGTGCGGTGGTGCTTGTACTCGGTGCGCACGGCGTTGACCGGGCCCTCTTCGCCCTCTTTCGGCCACTGGATCTGCGGGTACGCGCCGTACGGCGTCAGGCTTTCGAGCCAGTGGTCGATGTCGTCGAGCAGCCCGTCCTCGGCGTCGTTAACCCAGACGCCGGCCGTGATGTGCATGGCGGAAACCAGCACCATGCCCTCGCGAACGCCGGATTCACGGACGGCCGCCTCGACCTTGTCCGTTATTCGTATGTACTCACGCTTGTGCCGCGTATTGAAGTAGAGGTATTCGGTAAACGTTTTCATACCCGCACCTTTGCTTGACACCCGCTGTTTGCGCAAGTGTACTGAATAGGACCGGTTGGGTCCGCTTTTCTACCGCCCTGGAACGATTGTGATCTTCAGCAGGAAAACCGACTACGGACTGCGCGCCCTGATGTACCTGGCCGAGCGCCGCGCACGCGGGCCCGTGACGCTGTCCGAGATCGCCGAAAAGCTGATGATCCCCAAGGCGTTTCTTTCCAAGATCCTTCAGCAGCTTGCCAAGAAGGGCGTCGTGCGCAGCCTGAAGGGCCCCAGCGGCGGCTTCGTGCTCGCGGTCGAACCCGCCGAGGTTACCCTGCAGGAAATCCTGACCGAGATCGACGGCCCCACCCGAGTCTTCGAATGCTTCGCCACGGAAGCCGACTGCACCTTCTACAGCGACTGCATGATGCGCGAAGTGTTCGGCGAGGTGGAGGACCAGATCGGCGCCGTGCTGGCCCGCTACACGCTGGCGGACTTCCGCTACACCGACAAGCCGGCTGACTCGACCGCGGGCAAGGCCTGAAGTCACCCCTGCCGGTTGGCACCTTCCTGTTAATCCGCGATTTCTGCCCCTTTGCGTGCTTACTGTGGAAAAGGCATAGTCCCCCGCATATGGCCGGCCCGATTCGGGTGCAGATTCCACCCGACGCTGCCGATAAGCCGAAGGACGAGCGCACCAGGAAGCCACATGACCACCCGCATCACCGGACGCTACCAATCCGCATCCCAGCGCTACAACGCCTACGAAGCCGTGAACGGGCTGTTTGACAAGGCGGCCGACCGCCTCGAAATGCCCAACGAGTTGCGGCAGATACTCAAGACGCCGTTCCGTGAAATCGAAGTAGCCGTGCCCGTGCGAATGGACAGCGGCAAGATTCACGTCTACGCCGGCTACCGCGTTCAGCACAACGGCGCGCGCGGCCCCTGGAAGGGCGGCATCCGCTACCACCCGGAAGTCGACAAGGACGAAGTGCGCGCCCTGGCGAGCCTGATGTCGTGGAAGACCGCGCTGATCGACGTGCCGTTCGGCGGCGCCAAGGGCGGCGTGGCCTGCGACCCGCTGAACATGAGCATGACCGAGCTCGAGCGCCTGACGCGCAAGTTCACCGCGCGCATCGCCATTGTGCTCGGCCCGCACCGCGACATCCCTGCGCCCGACATGGGCACCGACGGCCAGGTGATGGCCTGGCTGATGGACGAATACAGCTCGCGCCGCGGCTACAGCCCGGGTGTGGTTACGGGCAAGCCGGTCAGCCTCGGCGGCAGCCTCGGGCGCATTACCGCCACGGCCTACGGCGTCATCACCGTGGCCGACGCCTTCTACAAGTCGCGCGGCGACAAGATCGAGGGCAAGACCTGCGCCGTGCAGGGTTTCGGCAACGTCGGCAGCTACAGCGCGCACTTCTGGCATGAGCGTGGCGGCAAGGTCGTCGCGGTCACCGACGTGAAGGGCGGCGCGTACAATGAAAAGGGCCTCGACGTGCCGGCCCTGTTCGAGTGGTTCCAGGAAAAGCGCACCGTGGCCGGCTTCCCCGGCGCGGACGTGATGAACAACCAGGACCTGCTGGCGCTGCCGGTGGACTGCCTGATCCCGGCGGCGATCGGCGACGTGATCACGCCGGACAACTGCGGGCACATCAAGGCGCCGCTGATCGTGGAAGGCGCGAACCACCCGACCATGCCCGAAGCCGACGAGGAACTGTACGAGCGCGGCGTCACGGTGATCCCGGACATCCTCGCCAATGCCGGCGGCGTGACCGTCAGCTACTTCGAATGGTCGCAGAACCTGACCCAGTTCTACTGGGACGAGGAACGCGTGCACCAGGAACTCGACCGTAAGATGCGCAAGGCGTTCATGGACGTGCACACCCTCGCCCGCCAGGAAAAGTGCAGCAAGCGCACGGCCGCGTTCATGCTCGCACTGAAGCGCGTAGGCGAAGCGGAACAGCAGCGCGGCAATTAGGGACTGTCCCCGCGGTTGGGGACTGTCCCTGTCTTCGAGATAGATGTGATTCAAGCCAACGAGGGAGAGCCCGAATGCTCTCCCTCGTTGCATGTTATTGCAGACCCGTGGCGACTACGGGGATAATCCCCAACTTCGGGGACTGTCCCCTAAAGCAGCTTCGTGACGCGGTCCTTCAGGCCGCCTTCGCCGAGCACGACCGTCAGGTTGGACGTCGCCGCCACCTTCTCGAGCACTTCCAGCTCACGCAGCTTCATGAGCACCGGGTTGCTCTCAAGGATCTTGGCCGTGTTCGCCTGCATGCGGGCCGCGGCCGTCTCCTCGCGGCGGTTGATGAGCGAGGCCTCGGAAGCCTTCTTCGCCTCCATCACCTTGTTCATCAGCTCCTTCATGTCGCCCGGCAGGATGACGTCGCGGATGCCGAGCGAGCGTACCTCGAGGCCGAACTCCGGCGCCTTGGTCTTGACGATGTTCTCGAGCTCCAGGGCCACGGCGTCCTTGTCCGTGAGCAGCGCGTCCAGCTCACGCGCGCCGACAACGGCACGCAGGGCAAGCTGCGCCTCACGATAGAGGGCCTGTGAAGCATCCTCGGTGACCGTGACCGACTTGAGCGCGTCCGCGACGCGGTAGGTCAGCACGGCGTTGAGACGCAGCGTGACCTTGTCGTTGGTCATGATCTCCTGGCCGGCGATGTCGAGCGTGCGCTCGCGCAGCTCAACCAGCAGCAGCTTCAGCTTGCCGAGGCCCGTCCAGAACGCGTGCGTGCCCGGCTTCAGCACGCCCTTGAGCTGGCCGTCGAGGAACCACAGGCCTACCTGGCCCGCCTCGACCGTGAACGGGTTCAGCACGTACTGCGTGCTGCCGTTCGCGAGAATGGCCGCCTGGTTGCGGTGCTCAAGCACCACGCCCGACGCGTCCACCACCTCCGCGCGCACGTTGCTCAGGCCCTTCCAGAGCAGGTACAGGCCCGGGCGCAGCGCCATGCGGAAGCGGTTGTCCACCCAGACCAGGGCGCGCTCGTTGTCCTTCAGGTCGAGCACCGTGGCCTCTTCCTCGAGCGTCGCGCCGCGGACGATGCGCGGCAGGTCGAGCGAGGCGTAAACCGGCTCGCGCGTGTCGACAACCTCGACGCGGACCTTGCGAAGCGCGATCCACAGGACGTGCAGGCCCGGCTTCAGCACGCGGTCGAAGCGCCCATCGACGAACACAAAGGCGCGCTCATGGTCGGCCAGGTCAACGACGCGGACGTCCGCCAGCTTGAACTTTTCGAACCACTTGGCGAGCACGTCGAGTTCGGCGTGCTTGAAGTAAACATCGCGCAGGTTGACCTTCTCGACCTTCAGCTTGCGAAGCGGGTCGAAGAAGGCGTACTTGCCCGGCGCGAGCACGTTAAGCGGCTCGCCCTCGCGGAAGACGAGCGCGCGCTCGTGCGCGGCAACCTTGAGCTTGCGGAAAAGGATCATCGTTGCCCCCTCTCAATGGGGTGAATATTGACACGTCAACAGAACGGGGCGGGGTTGCAGGTCTGAACGCGAAGCGTCAGCGAGCGCTATGACAGGCGAAATTCTCCCGCGTTGATGGAGGCGTTCTGACCACGCTCCAGGACGGATTCGCACTGCAATTGACGTGATGTGCGTCCACGCCGGCAGGGCGCTCGCTGACGCTTCGCGTTCAGATTCGCGAGTTGTCCTTCCAGGGGCGAATTCACGCTTCGGCGCACATCCGTGACGGAGCACTGCTTGAGACCGGCGGTACTTGGGCGTTCGGCGCGGCGCTGCCTTCTCGCTGCGCGTCCCGCCGGTTCCGGCTGGGTCGGTATCCGCGTGCTGCAGAGTCTCTTCCTGTGTTGTCCCCGATGTAGGGGCGGCCCCGTGTGGCCGCCCGCGGGTCGCCACATGGGGCGACCCCTACAGGTCGAGGACAGCCTTGGCGTTTCATCACCCCCTTCAGGCTCTGAGGCGGCCTTGCGGCCAAATGCCAGCGTAAAAGGCTGGTGTCCGTTATCAGCGGACTGGCGGAGTTAGTGGGAGTCGAACCCACGACCGTCGGTTTACAAAACCGATGCTCTATCCAATTGAGCTATAACCCGATGCGATGCCGGATTCCCGCCGGTTCAGATTCCGTACACGGAACGTGGCAACTGCACGCAGCCCACGCCGCCGGCCCGACAGATCATCCAGCGCCCGGCGCTACGCCCGGGCACGTCGCACAGTTGGAACGGGAGGTGGTTTCAACCGCCAAGACGCCAAGACGCAAAGAACTGCGAGATGACCTTGGCGTCTCTGCGTCTTGGCGGTTTAGCTGCCGTGGCACTTCTTGAGTTTCTTGCCGCTGCCGCACCAGCAGGGGTCGTTGGGGCCGAGGTTGTGCTTGCGTTGCTGCTGAGACGGCGGAACCACCTGCAGGCGGTCGAGATGCTGCTGATACTGCTGGCGGCGGTCCGGCCAGTCCTTGGCCTCGACCAATCCCTGCTTCAGCGCGGCGATGGCGGCCTCCTTGTCGCCCAAGGCCTCGAAGCAACTGGCGCGGAAGCTCTGGTCCAGCGGCATGGTCTTGCTGAGTTCGAGCATCATTTCGTGGTCGGCCAGCGCGCCCCGGAAATCACCCAGCTTGAACTTGATCTGCGCGCGCAGGTTCCAGCCTTCCAGGTGCTGCGCGTCGGCGGCGATGACCTTGTCGGCCCAGCTCAGCGCCTCGGCGTAGTCGTTGTTCTCAAAATGCCCGACGCCGAGCCGGAACAGCAGGTCCGTGTCGGCCGGCTTCTTCTCGACGGCGTCAGTCAGCAGCTTGAATGACTCGCTGTTGCGTCCCATTTCGCTGAGCAGGTCCGATGTGTCGATGATCGTCTGCGAGTCGTCCGGGCGCTCGCCCAACTGCTCCTGCTGGAACGTCAGCGCTTCCTCGAACCGTTTCAGGCGTGCCAGCGCGATGCAGTACAGGCGCGCGATTTCCTTGCGGTAGTAGCTGGCGACGCCCGTGGCCCAGGCGCGTTCGGCGTAGCGGAAGGCGTCCTCGAAGCTGCCGGCGTACAGCATCAACTGGCCGAGCGAAAAGTTGGCGAGCGTGTCGTCGGGGTCGCGCTCCATCGCGTGTTTCAGCGTGAGCATCGCCAGCTTGAACTGGCCCATGCGATATGCGAGCTGCCCCAGCCAGGCCATCAGCGCGGGGTCGTCGGGGTTGGCTTCGAAAGCGGGTTCAACTTTCTGCGCCATCTCCTGCGCCGGCATGCCGAGTTGGTCCAGCACATTCAGCAGACGCAACGCGGCTTCGGCGTCTTTCGGGTTTTCGTCGTAGGCGGATTCCAGCTTCTCGCGCTGCTTCTTCAAAGCCAGCCGCTCGTCAATCGCCGATTCCGCTTCCAGCCATTCAATGCTCATGATGGTGGTGTTCGTGGTCGTGATCGTGTGAATGGGCGTGGGCGTGCTCGGCGGCGTCGAATTCCAGCCCGCATTCCTCAAGCTTGTGGACGATGGCGTGGCGGTCCAGGTCTTCGCCGATAAACACCAGCACGTTCGGCTTTTCGCGCAGCACGGACGGGCGCGGGATCATTTCCCAATGGCCGCCGGTCCACTGCAGGATCGCCTGCGGCTCGACGCCTTCCACCTGCAGGAAACCCTTCAGGCGCAGCAGCCCGGGTACGCCTTCATTCAGGAAGTCGTTGAACTTCGCCTTGTTCGCGACGCCCTTCGGCTTCAGCGTGAAGCTGAGGTAGTGGTCGTGGGCGTGGTCGTGCTTGTGATGGTGCACGTGGCCGTCGTCGCTGTGCTCGCAGTGGTCGTGCTCGTGGTCGCAGTGGCTGTGGTCCTTGCCGTCGTTGACCACTTCCGTGCCCTCGGCGCCGATGACGACCTGCGGGTCGATCTCGGCGCGGACGGTGCGGTGCAGGTCGGCGCGCTCGTTCAGTTCGCGCACGTCTTTCTCGACGTCGTTCAGCACGTCTTCGGCGACGACGTCGGCCTTGTTGATCAGCAGGATGTCCGCGTACTTGGCCTGGCGTTTCATCAGTGCCTCGGCCTGGCTGACCTTGCCCCAGCGGTTGGCGTCCACGACGCTGACGATGGTGCGCAGCTCCAGTTTGTCGAGCAGGTTCGGCAGCGTGCAGATGTCCAGGATCTCGACCGGGTCGGCCAGCCCGGTTGCTTCCATCAGGATGCTGGACGGCTGGTCGTTGGTGACGATGTCGTAGAGGGTCTTGGTCAGCTCGGTCTTGCTGGTGCAGCAGATGCAGCCGTCGATCAGCTCGCGCATCTGGGCCTGCGAGCCTTCCAGCAACTCGTTGTCGATGTTGGATTCGCCGAATTCGTTCATCAGCACGAGCGGTTTTTCGCCGCGCTCGTTCAGGTGCTCGAGCAGGCGCTTCATCAGCGTCGTCTTGCCTGAGCCGAGAAAGCCGGCCACCAGGTACACAGGTACAGTCATCGTGATCCTCATGATTCCGCAAAAGGGTCGGGCACAATTTCGAAAGCCCGAAATTGAGCCAGACCCTTGCCCGAGAATAGCGCCTTTCAAACCGCGGACCAGCCCACGACTATTCCACGCCCTTGATTCTCACGTGTCGTGCGCCTATGTAGACTCCTTCCCGGGAGCCTGAATGCCCGTTACCGCTGAAGTCGAACTGCTTAACAAGTACGGCCTTCACCAGCGCCCCGCCATGAAGGTCATCGAGACCGCGTCGCGGTTCGGGGCCGACATTTACCTCGTCCGTGGCGAGCAGCGCTGCAACGCCAAAAGCATCATCGACGTCATCATGCTCGCGGCCGAGAAGGGCACGAAGCTGACCGTTGAGGCCGACGGGGACGACGCCGACGACGCCGTCAAAGCGCTGGTCGAGCTGTTCAAGAACAAGTTCTACCTCAGCGAAGACTAGCTCGTTCTACGTCAGCCTGTTGTGGCAAAAAGCGCATGGCACAGACAATCCTGTCTGTGGTCGCGGCGGTTTCGCCGCGACGAAAGGGCCTCGCTTCGCTCAGCTCCACAGGCAAGATTGCCTGTGCCACGCGGACCAGCTGAACGGAAACGCTGAAGGCAACTTAGGCTGCTGCAAACGCCGCAGCGCCGTCACTTGCCGATTCGCGAAAAACCCGCCCGGCAAAATTTTGTCACTTCTTCGCCCATGGGGTAGGCTCTCATTTGCGTAGTCCCCGTCTTCCCCTTCGGGAAATCCTTCATGAAAGCTCTTCATCGTGCGGTCTTTAAGGCCGTGGCGGCGCTTGGCGTCGTTGCGGCCGGTTGCAGCTTTGCCGTCCACGCAGACGACCCGCCCTCCGCGAAACCCGACGCACCCTCCACCGACGCCGAGCGCGTGCTCGACCTCAACAAGCTGTCGATCCCGGTCGACATCTCGGGCATGACGGGGACGGACGGCAAAGACTTCCTGATCGGGCATTCCAACGCCAAGGCCTGGGCCGCCAAGGTGGCCACGGGCAACCCGCGCAGCCCGGCCGCCGAAGACGGCGTTGTCGTAGTCGGCAGCGGCGGCGGTGCGCAGGTGTACGGCTACGACGCCGCGACCGGCAAACGCAACTGGACGGCCACCAGCAAAGACTCTGGCATTTCGAACATCGTCATCTCGCTCGGGCATGCCTACTACACGACCTACAGTTGCACCCTCGAGCGCGTGAACATCGCCGACGGCAAAACGATGTTCAGCGAATACCTGGCGCCGACCGTGGACTGCGCGCCATCAGCCTGCGACGATTTCGTCGCCGCGGCCTACCACAAGGGCGCGGACTGGAACGTCTCGGTCCATGGGCACGACCGCGGGGCCAAGCGATGGGTCAAGACCGTCGGCCAGAAGGACGTGCTGACCGCGCCGGTGATCCAGGACGAGGACGTCTTCATCGCGTGCGCCGACGGCAAGGTCTCGAAGCTCGACAGCCACACCGGCATGAACAACTGGTCGGCGTTCATGGGCGCGGTCTCGGCGCCGGTGCCGACGCCGTGGGGGCTGCTGGTTACCACGACCTGGGACGGCAAGGGCGGCTCGACAACGCCGGCGGCCAAGGCGAAATCCGCCGAGGAGCGTAAACGCCGGGAGCGCGAAACCGTCACCGAGAACGAGGCCGAGCCCGGCACGCTGGTCGCCGCCAGGGACCGCCGCATCGCGCTGGTCAGCGACTTCGAGGAATCGCCCACGACCAAGCCCGCGGACGAAGTCAGCGGCCCGCGCGCGACGCTCGATTTTCAGGGGCTGCGCCCGGGCGTGAGCGGCAGCCACGTCATCTTCGCCTACGCCGGGCAGGTCGTGTGCGTTGACCCGAAGCGCAACGAGGTCGCCTGGCAGGTGAAAGTCACCGACGACAGGTCCGATTTCGTGCGCCCGGTGTGCCACGAGGGGCTGGTGTTCGCGGCCTCGCAAAACGGCAGCGTCTGCGCGCTGGAGGAATCGACCGGCGCGATGATCTGGGCCTACGAATTCAAGAACGAGCGATTCCAGGCCGAGCCAGCCGCGAGCGAAAACCGCCTGTTCCTGACGACGGCGAGCGGCAAGCTGATCTCCATGCCGATCGGGCTGGAGAATATCGACCTCGGCAAACCGGAGGGCAGCGTCAACGGCGTCGAGGGTACCGCTGCGACTTACTGGAAAGTCCAGCAGGCTTTCCGGCGCGTGCGCAACGTCGTGCGCGAAATCCAGGAAGAGCCGGCCAAGCCGAAGCAGCAGGGGCCGAACGCCCGCAACGGCAACGGGCCTGACAACAGCGCGCCGGACAACGACGCGGGCAATCGCGACGCGGCGCCCAACCGCGAAGAGGAAGAAGAGCTCACCAAGGGCCAGTGGGAGCGCCGCGAAGACCGCCGCGCCGAGCGCGCCAAGGCCCAGGGCAAGAAATACGAGAAGCAACCGTACAAGCGTGGATAGGCAGCTTTGGGTGGCAGGGCAGCGGGGCGGGCGCAAGCCCGCCCTTCTGTCTTGCCCAGCCCCCGCAGGTAGCTAGTGTTTTCGCCCGATGGGCAAACGTTTCCTGTTTGGTTTTTCGATGTTCTTTGCGTTGATCGGCGTGCTTGCGCTTGATCACTATGCGCACGTTACCTGGGGCTTTTTTGCTATCTGCCTGCTGATGTGCCTGGGCGGCATCTATGAGCTCGGGCGCATGTTCAAGGCGCGCGGGCTGCCGCTCGATACGGGGCTGCTGTACGTCACCACGATCGTGATGATGTGCTACGTGCAGTTGGTGGCCGAGCCGCCGCGCATCGGCGCGTTCGCGTCACTATGGAAGGGCGACCCAGACTTCTACTTCTGGGTGCCGGTCAGCTTCCGGCATCTGACGCTGGTGCTGCCGCTGCTGGTGGCCGTCGTGTATTCGCTGGTGGGGCTGGTGCGCACGGACGTCGCGAACCTCAGCCCGCGGATTAACAACAATCTCGGTCTCTTCCTTTATGTGATCCTGCCAATCGCCGTGATCCTCTGGATCCGCCGGGTGCCGACCAGCGGCGAGTGGATGATCTACTTCCTGCTGGCTGCCAGCCGCCTCGGCGA
>JAGQRI010000257.1 GCA_020425515.1 Planctomycetota bacterium
GGCAGTGTCTCAGTCCCAGTGTGGCCGACCACCCTCTCAGGCCGGCTACGCGTCGCAGGCTTGGTGGGCCGTTACCCCGCCAACAACCTGATACGGACTGGTCTCCTCCTCGAGCGTCCGAAGACTTTGACCCCTGGGAGATGCCTCCCTGTGGTCTTATGCGGTATTAGCCCCGGTTTCCCAGGGTTATCCCCCACTCAAGGGTAGATTAACCAGTTATTACTCACCCTTTCGCCTCTCGTGTACCCCCGAAGGGGCCTTACCGATCGACTTGCATGCCTCATCCACGCCGCCAACGTTCGTTCTGAACCAGGATCAAATTCTCCATCAACAAAAATTTGATCATGATCACATTCTCTGGGCATTGGGCAATTGCTCCCGAATAAACGGGCTCATTTGCTTCAATGCTGAAGATGTGACTGATTGTGTTTTGGTGCCCTCATAAAGAGAGCAGATCAGTTACCCAACCGGACGAATCCGGCCAGGCGCAGGAACCGTGTTTCACGCCCCCGTCGTTATGACGGCTACCGACACACCCTCAGGGTATATCAGCGGAGGTTTACCCCATCGCGTTCGCACGAGGACCCACAATCACATCCTCATTCTTCTATGGCTATTCAGTTTTCAAAGAGCTGGTGTCTTTGGGTCACCCCAAAAAGACACCGGTACCCATCCGTTCTGCTTCCCGGGTAGGCACCGGACGCTTGAAGCCTTATCCGGCTTCAGGCGCTCAGCGCCAAACTCCCGCTTCGCAGAGACAGTTGGAAACCTCGACATCAGATGTGTCGGGCCCATCAGTGTAGCCGGGGTACTGCGCGGGTCAACCCCCGGTACATCTCAGTTTTTGCCGAAAACCCCGGAATGACCTTGGTTTCAGCCTTCTGTCGCGCCTCCCGGCCCGGCAGTGCCCCCGTAGGGGCCGCAAAAAGTAGCGTGTTTCTTTCCGGCGTCAAGCCCCGTACAGAAACTTTTTAATTCAGGTCTGTTTTCAGCCCCGAATCCCCCGTTTGGGGGCGCAGAAGGTAACGCCCGAAGGTTTCCCGTCAAGCGGGGTTAACGAATTCTTTGCCGGCAATCTTCCCGGGGTGCGGCAAACACAAAAACGGCAGGCCGGAATGCAACTCCCGCCTGCCGCCCGATGCCTGCAAACCCGCTAGTAGCGCACGAGGCTGAGCACGTTTTGCCCGTCCAGTTTCTCGCGCCCCATCAGGAATTCGAGCTCGACCACGAACCCCACGCCGGCCACCTGCGCGCCCACGCGCTCGACCAGGTCGCACGCGGCCGCGGCGGTGCCGCCGGTCGCCAGCAGGTCGTCGATGATCAGCACGCGGTCGTCGTTGGTGACGCCGTCGGTGTGCATCTCGAGCGTGCCCTCGCCGTACTCGAGCGTGTAGCTGACGCTGATCTTGTCGTAGGGCAGTTTGCCCGGCTTGCGGATCGGTGTGAACGGCAGCTCCAGCGCCGTCGCCAGCACCGCGCCGAAGATGAACCCGCGCGATTCGATGCCGACAATGCGCGTCGGTTTCGCGGCCTCGAACTCGCGCTCGAAGGCGCCGGTGATGCGCGCCATCGCCGCCGGGTCGCCCAGCACGGGCGTGATGTCCTTGAAGATGATCCCCGGCTTCGGGAAGTCCGGGATGTCGCGAATCAGCCGCTTGATCGAGTCCATAACCGTCTCCGTTCGTGGTGCGCTTTCTAGCGGACAGGGCGCCCGCTTGCAGCATTTTTCCGGGTTGCAACAGCGCCGCGTTCTATAGTGTAGACTTGACACCATAGGTGTGAAAATGAACGCGAAAGAAAGAATGCTGCGCTCGCTGGAAGCACTGGCCACGGGCGACGCCTTCGGCCAACAGGGTTTCCGCGGACCGATGGAAACTGTGCTGCTGGTCGCTGCCAGTGCCGGCAGCCGTGTGAAGTGGCGCTGGACCGACGACACGGCCATGGCGCTCGGCATCGTCGAGGTCTTGACGCGTCACGGGCACATCGAGCAGGACGATCTCGCCGATGTCTTCAGCCGCAACTATACGCGCGAGCCGGGGCGCGGCTACGGCCCCGGCCAGCACCGCCTGATGCAGAACATCGCTGAAGGGCGCGACTGGCGCGAGGCCGGCAAGGCGCTGTTCGACGGCGGCTCGTTCGGCAACGGCTGTGCCATGCGGATTGGTCCGCTGGGCGCGTTTTTCGCCGACGACCTGCAAACCGTCATTGAGCAAGCGGCGCTCGCCACCGAGGTGACGCACGCGCACAAAGAAGGCGTCGCCGGCGGGATCGCGGCGGCGGTGGCGGCCGCGATCGCCTGTCGCCTGGAAGGGACCGAGCACCCGCGGACCGAGTTGATCGAGCAGGTCATCGCACACACGCCGCAGAGCAACGTGCGACACGGCATCGAGTATGCACTGAAGATCGACCTGGATTACTCGGTGCACACAGCCGTGTCGGCGCTCGGCAACGGCAGTCGCATCACGGCGGAAGACACCGTGCCGCTGTGCGTGTGGCTGGCGGCCAAGCACCTCGGCGAGTTCGAGGAAGCGATGTGGCAGACGGCCGTGGCCGGCGGCGACCGCGACACCAACTGCGCGATTGTCGGCGGCATCATCGGCGGGCGCGAGGACGCGGTGATCCCGCCCGAGTGGCTGAAGTACCGAGAGCCGTTACCTGAACTGCACGCCTGACCGGGCGTGCAGTTTCATTGTTTCCGGCTTGCGCGACACCCCCGTCCAACCCAAAAGGGCGGCATGAAAAGCCTGTACAAAGATGAAGACGCGGCTGCATTTGTGAGCCGCTTCAAGGACGCCGGCGAGGACGTCGCACTGCGCGTTTACACCTCACAACTGATCGGGCGCGACCCGGACCTGGTCATGCACGGCGGCGGCAACACCAGCGTAAAGGGGCACTTCACCAACATCCTTGGCGAAAGCGTGCCGGCGATTTTCGTCAAGGGCAGCGGCTGGAACCTCGACAGCATCGAGCCTCCCGGGCTGCCGGGGTTGGACCTCAAGTATCTGAAAAAGCTTCGCGAACTGGATGCGCTCGGCGACGAGGAAATGGTCAACCAGTTGCGCACGCACCTGTTTGACACGTCAAGCCCGAACCCCAGCGTCGAGACGTTGCTGCACGCGTTCCTGCCGCACAAGTTCGTCGATCACTCGCACGCCGACGCGATCCTGAGCATCACCAACCGCCCCGACGGCGAAGCGCTGGTGAAGGAAGTCTTCGGCGAGCGCGTGGGCATCGTGAAGTACGTGATGCCCGGATTCGAGCTCGCGAAAGTCTGCGCTGACGTGTTCGAGGCCAATCCGAAAGTGGACGGGCTGGTGTTGCTCAAGCACGGGCTGTTCAGCTTCGGCGACACGGCCAAGGAAAGCTACGAGCGCCACATTGAGCTGGTCAGCCTGGCCGAGCAGTGGCTCGAAAACGAGGTCCGCGGTAACGGGCGCAAACTCACCCCGCAATTCGACGCGCCGGCCGAGCCAGCGATGTTCGCGGCACAGGTGGCGCCGGCGTTGCGCGGTCTGCTGGCAGAGGCGACGGGCGACCCGGACTCGCCGTACAAGCGGCTGGTGCTGGAATGGCGTGCGACGCCGGAGATCCTGAACTTCGTCAACTCGGCCGAGTTCGAGAAGCTTGCCCTGACTGGGCCGTTGACGCCGGACCACGTGATCCGCACCAAGGCGCTGCCGCTTGTGATCAGCGAGCCGGACTTCGGCGACATCGGCGACCAGCTCAGTGAGGGCATCACCGCCTACCGCCGCAAGTACAACGAGTACTTCGACCGCATGGTGGCCGACAAGCGCGTCGAGCGCACTCGCCTGGACGACTTCCCGCGCATCGTGCTGATCCCCGGCGTCGGGCTGCTGGCGTGGGGCGATTCCAAGAAGGCCGCGCGCATCGCCGCCGACATTTACGAGCACACCATCCGCGTGAAGACGCTCGTGCACGCGACCGGCGAGTACCAGGCGCTGCCGGAGGGCGACCTGTTCGACGTCGAGTATTGGCCGTTGGAGCAGGCCAAGCTGGGCAAGGCGAAACCGAAGCCGCTGCACGGGCAGGTCGCTGTGGTGACCGGCGCCGCGGGCGCGATCGGCAGCGCCGTCGCCGAAAGCCTGATCCAGGCCGGCGCGCACGTGGTGCTGTCCGACGTCAACGCGGAAGCGCTGACCGAGACCTGCAACGACCTCGGCGCGCGTTACGGCAAGGACTCACGCCGCGGGGTTGTCTGCGACGTGACGGACGAGCATTCGGTGCAGGCACTGTTTGCTGAAGTCGCACGCCTGTATGGCGGCGTGGACATCATCGTCCCGAACGCAGGTATTGCCCTGTCAAGACCTGTCGAAGAGCTCAGCGCCGATGACTGGAAGCGCGTGCTGGACGTCAACCTGAACGGCTACTTCCTGGTGATGCGCGAGGGCGCGAAGCTGCTGCGCGAACAGGGCACCGGCGGGCACATGATCGTGATCGGCAGCAAGAACGTGATGGCCCCGGGCGCCGAGTTCGCGGCCTACTCGGCCAGCAAGGCGGGCGTGCACCAGCTCGCGAAAGTCACGGCGATGGAGCTGGCGAAAGAGGGCGTGCGCGTCAACGTGCTCGCGCCGGATGCCGTCTTCGGCAACGACCGGCACCCGAGCGGGCTGTGGGACGAAGTCGGCCCCGACCGCGCCAAAGCCCACGGCATCGATTTCAAGCAACTCGAGGAGCATTACCGGAACCGCAACCTGCTTCGCACCCGCGTCACCGGCAAACACGTAGGCAACGCGGTGGTCTTTTTCGCCACCAACCAGACGCCGACCACGGGCAGCACACTGCCAATCGACGGCGGCATCGCGGGCGCCTTCCCAAGGTAATACGCATGCTCGCTCCAACGGTCGAAGTCATTGGCGTCTACCGTGTCAAAGCAAGCGACGCGATCGTGACTGAGGCCTTGGACTTGCAGCGTGGTCTGTCTCCGACAGATCCTGGAGCTGACGCGGCCGCCGCAGAGATTCGACAGGAAATCGAATCTACGGTTTTGATCGAGTTGACGATCGATGAAGACGGTGCATTCAACGTACTGCCGACCATCAGTCAGTCGCTCGGACCGACCCCATCTGACAACGACCAAGTCTGCTATTTGCCTCGTTATCTCTCACGCGATGGTACTAAGGTCCTCTCAGACTCGCGGCTCACGCGAGACGAAGGCAGGTTGCGGGTGGCCTTCTTCATTCACTTCTATGATCCAGTAGTTCCTCTGACTTGGAAGTTCGGAGAAATCAGTTGCCCGCCCCCGAGGAGCATGCCGAAGCGGCTGAGCAGGCTGTGCCCCTACGAACCCGTCGACTAGCTTGGAACTCCTCGTTTCCGAACGCCCCAGTACGCCGTTGAGGGTTGAGAGCCGCCCAGCAACGGTCGCATAACGGGGGCCTTCCCAAGGTAGCAAAAACGCATGTGGCACGGACGCCTTCGTCCGTGTCGGGTGGCCATGGGCGAGGGCGCCCATGCCACTTGTGGGGTACCCATGCCACGTGTAGCCGGGATGAATGCGGGGTGGCCCGGGC
>JAGQRI010000258.1 GCA_020425515.1 Planctomycetota bacterium
GCCAGCCGGTCACGATGGACGAGAATTTCAAGTACATCGCCAACCTGCTCAGCAGCGTCAGCCTGGTGCGCTTCTTCGGGAAGTATGTGCGCGGCAATCGCGGGCTGGTGCACTACAGCGACATCTTCAAGAAGCCGAGCAACTACCTGCAGCACCTGCTCAGCGCCGTCGAGGAACACAAGATGGACTTCGGCGAAGTCGGCTGCGACATCGACGTGATGATCCTCGGCACCACCAACCTGGCCGAGTACCAGGCGCTGCGCAGCGACCCGCTCAGCAAAGCCCTGCGCTCGCGCATGCGCAAGATCGACGTTCCGTACCTGCTGAACTACGTCGACGAGGAAAAGATCTACAACCGCGGGCTGCGCCAGGCCAAGCGCTACCACCGCATCGCGCCGCACGCGACCGAGCTGGCCGCGCTGTGGGCGGTGATGTCGCGGTTGGAAAAGTCGGACCTGCCCAACGCCAGCGACCTCCCTGAGGAGGCCCGCCAGGTGCTGGCCAAGCTGAACCCGCTGGCCAAGGCGCTGGTGTTCGCGGGCGAGTACCCGCCGTTCCTGACCAACCGGGAGCGCCAGACGCTCAGCCGCGAAGTCCGCAAGCGCCTGCGCAACGAGTTCCCGACCGAGGGCATGGACGGCATCCCGACGCGCATCCTGCAGAACGTGTTCGCCGATATCTGCGAGGACGACAGCGCCGAGTGCATCACGCCGTTTGCGGTGTTCAAGCTGCTTGACCGCGTGGTGGACCAGGGGCCGGTCAACTACGACTTCCTTTCAAGGCAGCGCGACGACGGCTACCACGACTTCCGCGCCTTCACGGCCGTGCTGCGCCAGCGCTACGACGAAATCATCGCGAGCGAAATCGAGAACAGCATCGTCAACGTGGACGCCAGCGACATCGAGCGGCGTATCCGCACGTACCTGGAAAACGTGACCGCGTACAACCGCAAGGAAAAGCTGAAAAGCGCCGTTACCGGCGGCGACGTCGAGCCCGACGAAGGCCTGATGAAGAAGGTGGAAGCGCTGATGAACGTCGAGGAATCGGAGCGCGACTTCTTCCGCTTCCGGATGGTGAGCCGCCTGACGAACGCGCTGACCACCGGCACGGCGAAGCTGACGCCGGGGCAGGGCGCGCCCGCCGGCATCGACCTGCAGGACACCTACGCCGACGTCTTCAAGGAACTG
Source organism: Planctomycetota bacterium (assembly GCA_020425515.1). Classification (GTDB taxonomy): domain Bacteria; phylum Planctomycetota; class UBA8742; order UBA2392; family UBA2392; genus JACKID01. Next base: position 1,188 of record JAGQRI010000258.1, read on the forward strand.
CACCGCAGCCTGTACCGCGAAATGCGCGACAAGGTGAACTGGAGCGCCATCAAGCGAAACCTCGAGAAGTGCAAGACCCGCAACGAGCTTGATAACTACCTGAAGGGTGAAGGCGAAAGCGACGACAGCCCGACGGCAACGCTGGTCGAGAACATGGACCGCACGTTCGGCTACTGCTACGAGTGCGCCAAGCCGATCATCCTGTACTTCATCGAGAAACGACTGGGATGATGCGATTTTGGATTGGGGATTTTGGATTTCGGATTGGCCGGTAGTGAGCAGTTCAATCTGAAATCCAAAATCGAAAATCCAAAATGGAACCGATGGCCAAGAGCGGGAAAAAGAAGCAGGAAGCCCCGGTAACCGACCCCTTTGAGGACGTCGAGGCCAAGAGCATTACCGAGATCGAGATGGACCAGCGGGTCGATCTCGAACGCGAAGCCCTCCCCGCAGCTGCCAAGCTCACCGACCTGCCGCTCAAGTGGGTGCTGATCGTGCTGCTGTTCTGCATCGGCGCGTCGGAACTCGGCCAGCGCGTCGAGCGTAAGCAGTTGATCCAGGCCGCGAAGGATTCCGGGCTCATTAAAGAGGAAGAAGCGGAGAAGGCCGACGAAGTCAACCAGTTGGTGAAGGACCGCGAGAAGCTGCAGGACCGCATCCGCGAGCTGCAGAAGCGCCGAGATGAACTGGACAAGCTCGGCGAAGATACTCCGGACGACGCCGAAGAACCGCCCGAGATCCCACTCACGATGGAAAGCCTGCGGGCGGAAATCCGGCGCATCGCGGGCGACCAGTACGAAAGCTACCGCAAGTTCGCGACGCTGATTGCCCTGCTGATCGGCGGGCTGGGGCTGATCCTGTTGGCCGTATTCGTGCGCGTGCTGGCGGCGGCGCTGATTGGCGGCATCGCGGGCGGCGCGGCGTTCTTCCTGCAAGTCGACCCGTGGATCATGTACGCGGCCGCGGCGGTGGGGGCGGCGCTTGGCGCGTGGCTGGCGCCGAGGCTGCTGCTGGCGAACATGCTGTTCAACGTCGCGATCGCCGGGATGGTGCTGGGCGCGACGCTGGCCGGCGGCGGCGTGTTCCTGGCGACGGGCAATGAACTGTATTCGATCTTCGGGCTCGGCGTGGGGCTGGTGGTTGGCGCGCTGATCGGCTTCAAGTTCGCCCGCCCGCTGTTCCTGAGCGCGGTGCTGGCCAACGCCGCGGGCTTCGCGACGTTCGTGCTGTGGCTGGCGTGGGGTGACCTGTACCCGCACTTCTGGCCGATTACGTTCGGCGGGCTGATGATCATCGACGCCGTCGCCACGCGCATCTACCACAAGGTCCGCTGGGCGCGGGGGTAATGTGTCCAGAACAATGGGGGCGCGGAGCGCCCCAACAGGATTAGCCCCCGCCTGCCGCCAAAGGCGGCCGGCGGGGGACGCAATCCGAAACGCAATCGAGGCGCGGAGCGCGGGCACAATGTGGCGAGATTGTGTCGGCGCTCCGCGCCTTGAACAGGTGGCTTCCCGAAAACCCCCGGCAGCAGAGCTGCCGGGGGCTAATCTTGTGGCGGCGCTCCGCGCCGCAAGGAGGGCGCATTTCAGGTGTAAGTCAGGCCCAGCCGCCGCAGACAACTTACTGACCTCTGACCTCTGACCTCTGAC
>JAGQRI010000259.1:0-581 GCA_020425515.1 Planctomycetota bacterium
GCACCACCACGGCGACCGTTCTCGCGGAAGCCATCGTCGACGAAGGCCTCAAGAACGTGGCCGCCGGCGTGAACCCGATTGGGCTGCGCGACGGCATCAACAAGGCCATCCACGCGCTGACCGAACAGCTTGCCAAGCAGGCCAAGCCGATCAGCACCAGCGACGAGGTCGCCCAGGTCGGCACCATCGCCGCCAACGGCGACAGCGAGATCGGCAAGATGCTCGCCACCGCCATGGACAAGGTCGGCAAGGACGGCGTGATCACCGTGGAAGAAGGCAAGGGCCTCGACACGGAAGTGGAGTGGGTCGAGGGCATGCAGTTCGACAAGGGCTACGTCAGCCCGCACTTCATCAACGACCGCGCCAACATGCGCACCGAGTTCGAAGACCCGTACATCTTCCTCTACGACAAGAAGCTCGGCAGCATCAAGGAGATGATGCCGGTGCTCGAGCAACTCGCCCGCGCCCAGAAGCCCGTGGTCTTCATGGCCGAGGATATTGAAGGCGAAGCCCTTGCGACACTCGTGGTCAACAACCTGCGCCAGGTGCTGAAGTGTGCCGCCGTCAAGGCGCCCGGCTTC
>JAGQRI010000259.1:607-4122 GCA_020425515.1 Planctomycetota bacterium
CAAGGCCATGCTGGAAGACATCGCCGTCCTCACCGGCGGCAAGGTGATCAGCGAAGAGATGGGCATGAGCCTGGAAACGACCGGCATCGACATGCTCGGTCGCGCCAAGCGCATTCTCATTGAGAAGGACACCACCACCATTATCGAAGGCGCCGGCACCGCCAAGGACATCAAGGCGCGCATCGACCAGCTCAACGCCGAGATCGAACGTACCACCAGCGACTACGACCGCGAGAAGCTGCAGGAACGCGTGGCGAAGCTCGCGGGCGGCGTTGCCAAGCTGAAGGTCGGCGCGGCCACGGAAGTCGAGATGAAGGAAAAGAAGGCGCGCGTCGAGGACGCCCTGCACGCGACCCGCGCGGCGGTTGAAAGCGGCATCCTGCCGGGCGGCGGCGTGGCCCTGCTGCGCCTCTCGCAGAACCTCGACAAGGTTCAGGGCAGCGAAGACGAGCAGATCGGCGTGGACATCGTGCGCCGCGCGCTGAGCGCCCCAGTCAAGCAGATCGCGGCCAACGCCGGACTGGACGGCAGCGTGGTCGCCATGAAGATCCTCGAGAAGAAGGACTTCAGCTACGGCTACAACGCCGCCAAGGGCGAGTACGAGGACCTGGTCAAGGCCGGCGTGATCGACCCGGCCAAGGTGACCACCACGGCGCTCCAGAACGCGGGCAGCGTCGCCACCCTGTTGCTGACCACCAACGTCGCCATCAGCGAAATCCCGCAGAAGAAGGAAGCGGGTGCAGGCGCCGGCATGCCGGGAGGCATGGGTGGAATGGGCGGCATGGGAGGAATGGGGGGCATGGGCGGAATGCCCGGCATGATGTAACTCGGTTGGATAAATATGCTGAGACAACAAAAAGACGGAGCTTGGATAGCCAAGACGCATCTATGGCTTTCGGTGGAACAACTGGGCGAACACCTGCCTCGGTTCCTGCGCGAGCACGTTGACAGAGCGACGCGTACCAATACGTGTGTATGGGCGGAGCTACACGTTGGTCGTAGTTTCTTTGTTCGTATCGACGGATACGAGGAAAAGGGCGAAGTAGTTGTGGAAGCAGTTCAAAGAAGCGTCAGTGACAATGGTGGTGAAAACGCCCGATTCGTCTTGGCGGCGGAGGAGTTTCCAGAGTTCATTGGGAACTACTTCTTTTACAATCCGTCTTGGGAGGTAATCGACATCGAGTACAATCCAGATGGGCTGATTCAGGAAGTTCTTCTTGCCCGTCCATAGCAGATCAGTCTCAGATTACTCAAGCCCTCGCCAAAGGCGGGGGCTTTCCTTGTCAAGTTATTCGTCTCTGATCACAATCCCAATTTTCTGAGCACTAAAGAAATGAACGAAGCCACAGTGCTTGCAGGTCAAAGGGATGAGCCCAAAACCTCTTTGCAAGTCAATCGAGCTATCATCCTTCCGATTTGGCACGAAACTCACGTGGTCATGCATTCCAAATTCCGTCTCGGCGGCTGTCTTCCCGCAAAACGCACATTTGTATCCGGGTACTTTTAGTGAGAGCCATTCAGTTAGAAACTTCGACCGTCCTTCTGGACCAATTGTCTTGTCAATCCCCATCGTTTGCCACCTCCGCGTATGTGCCAGTAGCAGATAGTGGATTCCGCAAACCGGCTGACTGCTGTTAGGCCTACTCCCCTTCGCGGGGGTCCTTCTTCTCCATGATCTCTTCGTTCTTGCGTCCGGACTGCCTGGACGCGACGACGACCACGGCAGCGATGCCGACAAACAGGATTACGCCACCGATGATCGGTATGGCGTGCGCGAATATCCAGTCGACCGCCTGCTGCATCAGTCCAGTATCTCCTGCCACGCGGCCAGCGCGCGCTGCACGTCTTCAGCGTCCACGTCGTTGTGCGTGACCATGCGCCAGCGCGACCCTAGGTACAGGGCCAGCACCTGCTTCTCAGCCAGGCGCTGCATCCAGCCGTCGAATTCCTTCTCGCGCCCGGGCACGCCGAAGTAGACGATGTTCGTGTGCACCGTACCGAGGTCGAGCTCCACACCTTTCAGCTTCTTCAACCCTTCCGCGAGCGTTTTCACGTTGGCGTGGTCGTCTTTCAGCCGGTCGATCATCTTTGTGATGCTGACGATCCCGCAGGCCGCGAGCAATCCTGACTGCCGCATCCCGCCGCCGAGCTGCTTGCGGATGTAGCGCCCGCGCTCGATGTCATCCCTGCCGCCGACCAGCACGCTCCCGACCGGTGAGCACAGCCCTTTGCTGAGGCACACGCTGACCGTGTCGAACGGCGCGCACATTTCCTTCAGCGGCATGCCGGTCGCCACGTGCGCGTTCCAGAGGCGCGCGCCGTCCAGGTGGTATTTTAGATGGTGACGGCGCGCGACTTCAGCCAGCGCGGCGATGTTCTCTTGCGGGATCACCGTGCCGCCCGCGGCATTGTGCGTGTTCTCGACACTGATCAAGGCCGTGCGCGGGTTGTGAATGTTGGACGGGCGGATCAGGCGCTCGACCTCGGCGGGGTTCATCACGCCGTATTCGCCATGTACCGGGCGCACTTGTGCGTGGGCGATATAGGCCAGCGCGCCGCTTTCGTTGTTGTAGGTGTGCGCGCCGAACTCGCAGATGATTTCCTGCCCCGGCTGGCAGTGCAGCGCCATGGCAATCTGGTTCGACATCGTCCCACTGGGGACGAACAACCCGGCCTCTTTGCCCAGCACGTCGGCCGTCATCTTTTCGAGCTTCGTGACAGTCGGCTCGGTGCCGAGCACGTCGTCGCCAAGCTCGGCCATGGCCATCGCCTCCCGCATCTCGGGCGTAGGCAGCGTGACGGTGTCGCTTCGAAAGTCCGATACCTTGTGCATACGACTCCAACGAAAGAACTAGCCACGGGGAAACACGGAAGATCAAGAAGAACGTTTACTCAGGCAAACACACGATGACATCCTCGTTGGGAAACAGATTGTCCCAGCCTTGGACCTCAAGCCTAGCGTGTGCATGCCAGTCGGTCGCGCGAGCCAAAGGTTCTTCAAGCCATCCCGCTGCGATCGTCAAGAATTGCGCGATTGCTCGAAGTTGCTCAGGACCGCAACAAAAAATCGCGTCGTCGAGCACAACCTGCCCGTTGGTCTCGGGTTTGGTCAACTCCTTATTGTCCCGCACGTAGCCTTTGAACACCTTTCAATCCTCCGTGAACTCGGTGGTTGATCGGAACCGCCGCGCGACGAAATTCCCTTTCGCGCTTCATACTGCAATCTACATTCACGGCATGGGTGACAGCAAACCGCGAATCCGGCTGATCTTTACCGGCGGCACCATCAGCATGCGCGACGACGCAGGCAAGGGCGCCGTGCCCGTGCTGTCCGGTGCCGATCTGCTGAAGGACGTGCCCGGGCTGGATGAATTCTGCGAAGTGGACGTCCACGACTTCGGGCAGCTTCCCGGCCCGCACATGACGCCCGAGCGCATGCTGGAATGCTCGAAACTCGCGGCGCAGTCATTAAAGGAAGGTTTCGACGCCGTCCTGTTCACACACGGCACCGACAC
>JAGQRI010000259.1:4254-5352 GCA_020425515.1 Planctomycetota bacterium
GTCGCCGCAGACCCGCAGGCGCGAAGCCGCGGCGTGATGGTGGTGATGAACTCCACCGTGTTCGCTGCCAGCGAAGTCACCAAAACCTACACCGACGCGCTGGACACCTTCCAGTCGCCGGACGTCGGACGCCTCGCGTTCTTCGACGGCAAGGAATTGATCTGGGTGCGCGCGCCACATCGCCGTTCGATTGTCGGCGACAGTGTTGAGCCCAAGGTCGGCATCGTTGTCGCCAGTGCGGGCGATTCAGGCGACCTGATTGACCACTGCGTTCAACGCGGCGACAAGGGGCTCGTGATCGAAGCCCTCGGGCGCGGCAACCTGCCACCGCCGATGGCCGCGGCGGCTGAGCGCGCCGTGAAGGCCGGGCTGCTGGTGGTGCTGACCTCGCGCTGCTGGGGCGGGCGTGTCAGCGGAACGTACGGCTATGAAGGCGGTGGCGCGCGGCTGATGGAAATGGGCATTGTGTTCGCGCCCGGCATTCCGGGCCACAAGGCGCGCATCCTGGTCATGGCGGCACTCGGCGCGGGGATGGGCCCGCAGGAGCTGAAGCAATGGCTGGCGGACTAGAAGGTGTCGAGGTGCTGATCACCGCGGGCCCGACGCACGAGTATCTCGACGACGTTCGCTTTCTCGGGAATCCCAGCACCGGGCGCATGGGCTTGGAACTGGCCGAGGCCGCGCGCGCAAAGGGCGCGCTGGTGACCGTGGTGATCGGCCCGAACAACCTGATGCCGCCGCCGGGTATCCACTGGATTCCGGTCGTCAGCGCGACGGACATGCTGGAGGCGGTCAAGGAGCGCTTCAGCGAATGCCGGGTGTTCATTGCCGCCGCGGCCGTGAGCGATTACAGACCGCGCTACCGCGTGCAGGGCAAGATCAAGAAGGGCAAGAAGCTGAAAACGCTCGAGCTGATCAAGAACCCCGACATCCTGAAAACCGTCACGCGCAAGCGGCACCACGACCAGGTGATTGTCGGCTACAGCCTCGAATCGACAAACCTGCTCAAGAACGGGCGCAAGAAGATGCTGGCCAAGCGCTGCGACCTGATGGTGGTCAACGGCCCCGGCCATTTCGGCGACGCGCACGAGCACGTCT
>JAGQRI010000260.1 GCA_020425515.1 Planctomycetota bacterium
TCCTTGGTGGCACTTCGTGGTTGAACTGCAGTTGCAGGCGCGGAGCGCCGGGACAGGATTAGCCCCCGGCAGCTCCGCTGCCGGGGGTATGGCGTACCCCAAATTCGCGAGGCGCGGCAGCGCCGACACAATGAGGCGGCGTTGTGTCGGCGCTACCGCGCCTTCATCTGGTTTCGATACGCAGACCCCCACCGGCCTCCTTCGTCGGCAGGTGGGGGCTAATCCTGTACAGGCGCTCCGCGCCTAACCCTGTTCGCTGAAGGCGCCGATGCCGTCTTCGCGCATAACTCTTACGCCGAGGACTTTCAGCGGCGAGCCCTCCACGTGCCAGCGCTGCTTTGCTTCCGCCAGCCACCAGTCGGCGATGTCCTCAACCCCTTTGTCGCCGTGGTCGCCGAAGTGCGGCGCGGTGTGGTGCATCCATTCCTGCACCTCGTGCGCGTCTATGCTGCCCCCCACCTGCAGCACCACCTGCCAGGTATGGTAGTGCGGGTTGCTGTGCACCGGGTGGTCCAGCCGCGACACGTGGTGCGAGGCCTTGTAGGTAAGTTCAATCAGCAGTCCCGTTGCCATCCAGTTGCTCCTGAAGCTTCTTTGCGCTCTCTAGTACTTCCTGCTCTTCGTCATTGTGCGGCTCGAATTCAAGCGCGTTCTTCAGCACCGCGGCCGCCTCCTCATTCTGTTCCAGCCCGATCAGCGTTTCCGCCAGCGCCACGCGCCCGCCGATGGAACGGCCGGCACCAAGTTGTTCCAGCGTCTCGATCGATTCACGCAGGCGGTCCGCGGCCTGTTGCAGCAGCGCCTTGTCGCCGCTTGCGAGCGCGCGGTCCGCTTCCACCTTGCCGAGGTCGCCGCTGCGTTCGGCGACGATCACGCGGTCGCCCGTCTTCTCGCCCAGCGCGATGATCTCCTTCAGTCCGGCCTCGTATTCATCCATGCGCCCCATCTTCTGCAGGATCTGCATCTGCTGCGTCATGTGGGTGGCCTTGCCGCGCTCGTTCCCCATTTCCTCGTCGATGTCGAGCGCCTGTTGCGCCAGGTCGAGCGCTTCTTCGTAATGCCCGCGCATGCTCGTGACGGCGGCCAACGCGCCGAGCGCCGCGGCGGTCACCTCGCGCAATCCGTTTTCGCGCCCGAGTTTCAGCGCGCGCGTGAGCTTGGTTTCCGCGTCGTCCAGCTCGTTGCGATGTTCGTGAATGCCGGCGATGTTGACCAGCCAATACGCCTCGGCGATCTGGTGTTCCTGCGCCTGCATCAGGTTGAGCGCCTTGTTGAAGTATTCGAGCGCCTTCACCGGGTCGCCCTTCATGTTGTAGACGACGCCGATGTTGCCGGTGACCTGGCCTTCCAGCACCGCGTCGTTGATCTCGTGCGCGATGTCGAGTGTTTTCAGGTAGTACTCCAGCCCGCCGTTGACGTCGCCCGTCATCAGCGACGCGTTGCCCAGACCGGCCGAGATGCGCCCCCGGTGCAGCGGCGACAGGTCGTCGCGCTGCTCCAGCCCGTGCAGCAGCTCGGCCATCATCTTGCCGTTGCCGCGGTTCTGGTAGGTCTGGCCGAGCGCGAGAATGGCTTCGATATAGAGCGGCGAATCCTGCGGGACGTTGCCCAGCACTTTCTCCGCGCCGGCCGGGTCGATGTGCACCAGCGCCAGCGCGTACGCGATGTTCAGGCGCGACTTGAGTTCCGGGTCGTCGCAGCGGTCCGCGGCGTGTTTCAGAATATCGCGCGCGGCGTTCGGCGAGCCCAGGCGCTGCAGCATCGGCCCGGCGATCAGCGCCGCCCAGCAGGCGGTTTCGCCGGCGCCCCGCGCGATCTCGGACAACGCCTCCAGTTCGAGTTGCAGGCGCAGGCGCGATTCGTCGCTGCTGGATTTCGCGTGCCACTGTTTCGCGTACTCGGTCAGCGTTTCGCGCCAGCGCTGCTCGGTCGCCTCGGCGCGCCCCTGCTTGTGCAACTGTTCCAGCGCGAAGGCGCGGATGCTCTCGAACATGTTGAAGCGCCGCTCGCCGCCGAGTTTCGCGAGTTCCATGCTGTCCAGCAGGCTCTTGTCATGCAGGCTTTCCACGACGTCCATCACGAACGGCGCGTCCTCCATGTGGTCGAGGTTCACCACCTCCTCGGCCAGCTCGAGGAAAAACCCGCCGCGCAACACGGCGAGCTGCGCCAGGGTTTCGCGCTCGCCCTCGTCGAGCAACTCCCAGCTCCATTCAATGGCGCCGCGCAGCGTACTCTGCCTAGAGCTCGTGCCGCGCTGGTCGCGCAGCAGGGCGAAGCGCTGGTTCAGGCGCTCCATCATCTTCTGCGGCGACAGCACTTTCGCGCGCGCGGCCGCCAGCTCGATCGCCAGCGGGATGCCGTCGAGGCGCACGCAAAGCTGCCCGACGGCGTCGGCGTTTTCCTTGGTGAGTTCAAACCTCGCGTCGCGCTCGCGGGCGCGGGCGACGAACAGCTCGACCGACGGCATGCGCGCCAGCTTGCGCAACCCGGCGTCGTCCAGCACCTCGATGCGCTCGGTCTTCTTGCGCACGGGCACGCCCAACGGACGCACCGAGAACACGCGCTCGCCGGAAACACCCAGCGCCGCGCGGCAGGTGACCAGCACGGTGATCTCGCGGGCCAGTGCGCGCCATTGCGCCACCAGTTCGGCCACGGCGCCGCGGCACTGGTCGGCGTTGTCGAGGATCAGCAGCAGCCGCCCGTTGCGCGACCGCGTGCGCCCCTGCAACGCCAGCCCGATCCGGTCGGCGGCGTCGCCACTTGACAGGTCAACCCCGAGCGATTCGCCGATCTGCTGGCTGACCCCCTCGGCATCCTCGACGTCGGCGAGGTCGGCGTGCCAGACCCCGGCCTGGAATACGCCCAGCGCCAAACTGGCCGCGCCCAGCGCCACGCGGGTCTTGCCGATGCCGGCGGTGCCGACCACGGAGATCACGCCGGCGTCCGCGTCGCTGACCAGCGCCAGCAGCTCGGACACCTCGACGTCGCGCCCAATCAGGTTCGTCGCGTGGGGCGGGAGATTGGTTTCGGGCAGGTCGCTGTCGCCCTTGAGCGGCGTGGGCTCGGCGTCGGTCTCGACCGGGCGGATCAGCACCAGCGCCTCGTCGTCGTTCTGCGGGTGCCCTTCGCGGAATTCGTCTACCTGCTTCAGCAGGCGCGACATTGCTTCGCTCGCCGCGGCGCCGCCCAGCCCGCCGAGGGCTTCGCGGAAACGCGCGTCGCCCCACATCTGGCGGTGCGGGTTCAGCGCCTCGGTCAGCCCGTCGGTGTAGACCACGACGAGGTCGCCGGCGTTCAGGTTCACGCTCGCTTCTTCAAGCCTCGCAGAAAGTTGGGACGAAGCCATCACGCCCAGAACCGAGCCGCCCGGCGACAGCGCCTCCAGCTCGCCCCCGCTGCGCAAGACCAGCAGCGGGTTGTGCCCGGCGCGCGCGAACGTGAACGCATGGTCGCGGATGTCGAGTACGCCGTAGAAGACGCTGACAAACATGCCGCGCGGGATCTCGCGGGCGAGGTGGTCGTTGGCGGCCAGCAGGGTTTCGCGCGGCGACAGGCAGCCGCGCCCGCACATCTGCAGGGTCTTCTTGGCGGCGGCCATCACCAGCGCGGCGGCGGTGCCGTGCCCGGAGACGTCCGCCATCACGAAGCCGAGGTGCCACGGGTCAACGCTGACGAAATCGTAGAAGTCGCCGCCGACGTGCTCGCAGGCGCGGTAGCTGGTCGCGATCTCCAGCCCCGGCAGCTCCGGCGCGGGCGGAAGCATGGCCGCCTGCACGCTGCGCGCGCGGTCGAGTTCTGAACTTCGGTCAGCCAACTTTGTCTCCGTAGTCACGTCAGCTTAGCAGGGGCTGCCGCCGGGGCGATACCAAGCGAAACCTTAAGCCGCCGGCGGGGTTATATGGCTGAGCGCTCAAACCGGGCCGGCCAGGGTGGTCGGCCACGGGGCCAACAACAACCGAGGAACACGTCATGAAATACACATGGATACTGGGCGTCGCGCTGGCCGCGATCATCGGCAGCGCCAGCCTGTCCGCCAAGGCCCCCGACCGAGCCACCGAGCCCGCCCGCAAGCACGCGGAAAAGCAGGCCGGCAAGAAGGGTGAAAAGGGCAAGGCAGGCAAGGAGAAGCAGGCCCGCAAGGGTAAGGGCGAAAAAGGCCGCACAGGCAAGGCCCGCCACGGGCGTAAGGGCAAGGGCCAGGCGAAAAGCCACGGGCACAAGGGTCGACAGGGCAAGGCCCATCGCGGCAAGAACCGCCGGGGCCAGCAGGGACACCGCCGCGGGCGCAGAGGCCAGCGACGCAACTAGCAGCACCGTCCCCCTGAAAGGAAAGCGGACGCCGAGTGGCGCCCGCTTTCCTTGTTAACCATCTAGCCCGGTGCGGAAGCGCCGGGAATCGAAAGTGTGGAGGTCCAACCTCAGGACAGCGCTTATCAAAGCGTTTGACGGGCGATTGCCGGTAATGGGTTATTGGCCACAAAAACACGAAAACACTACAACTGCAGTCCCGCGCAAAGATCACAGAGGTCGATGCTTGCCTCTGCGTTCTCTGCGGTCTCTGCGCGGGATTGCTTTTGTGTTTTTGTGTTTTCGTGGCTTATCAAACGCTTTGAAGTTCGCGGCCATCCGGTTGTTCCCAACCCCGCATGATCCCCGGGACTTGCGTCCCGGGCTATAGGCCCCGCGACCATTCCGGGCGCAGGGGGATTTCGCCGCTGAGGGCCGCGTCCAGCACGTCGACGATCTTCTCGCGGTCGCGAGGCAGGCGCCCGGCCAGCGGCAGATAGTTGCTGGCGTGATTGGTGCGGAAGATGGCGTCGGTCGGCCGGGTTTGATCCACGAACGTCCGCAGTTCGCCCAGCAGCCCGTAGATGTCAGGCAGCTCGAAGCGCCCGCTGTCTTCAAGCTTCGCGATCGGCGTGCCCGGCACGACCGTCAGCGTCAAACAGGAAACAAAGCGCGGGTCCATCGCGCCCGCCAATTTCGCCGAGCCCTCGGCGTGCTCGGCGCTGCGCTCAACGCCGCCGGCGCCCAGCAGGAAGATCGCCGACAGTTTCATGTCGGCCTCGCGCGCCCTGGCGGCAGCCTCGACGTGTTCATCAAACGTGCCGCCCTTGGCGATCCGTTTCAGCGTCACGTCGTCGCCGGACTCGGGGCCTATATATAGAAGCGACAGCCCCCACTCGCGCAGTTGCTTCAGCTCGGCGGGGGACTTCTCCAGCAGGTTGCGCGCGGTGGCGTAGGCGCTGACCCGGCGCAGGCGCGGGAAAGTCTCATGACACGCGCGCAGGATCGGCTCCCACTGGTCGAGCGTCATCACCAGCGCGTCGCCGTCCGCGACGAACACCTTGTCAACGCGCTCGCCGTAGGCCGAGCCTGCCAGCGCGATATCCTCCAGCGTCGCGCCCGCATCCCGCACGCGGAACTGCTTGTCGCGGTACATGTCGCAATAGGTGCAATGATTCCAACTGCAGCCGATGGTCGCCTGCAGGATGTAGCTGTTCGCCTCGCTGGGCGGGCGGTAGATTCGGCCTTCGTAGCGCATGCCCGCATTGGGCCAGACCGGGACGCTTGCGGCAACCACCGGGCTGCTATGATGCCGCCCCGTGCAACCCTGACCCGTTTCATCGTGAGCCGTGACCGACCGCCACTTCCAACTGCACACGCTGATCCAGAGCTTCGAGAACGACACCGTCCTCGCGGAGGCGCTGCATTTCCCGGATGTCTCGCGCCTCGCCGAATCGTCCGCCAAGGTCCGCCGCGCGATCCTCACGAATGCGCGCGGCATCGCGGAGCGCACGCAGCTGCTTGAACTCTACCGCCGCACCTCGCCGCAGGCGCCGGAAGTCCGCGAGTACCGCGTCACGGTCAAGCCGCCCAAGGACCTGCCGCTGTGGCGCGAGCCGATCGAGCTGAGGTTCCTCGCGGCCGTCTTTGCCTACCCCGGCGGGGCCTGCGCGGCCTACCTGCCGGACCTGCAGATCGAGGTCGTGGCCGCCGACGACGACGAGCTGGCCCGGCGAGTGCCCGAGGAAATCCTGCTGGCGGCAAAGCGGCACAAGGCGCTGGAGTCGCTGTGGTCGCTGGCCGGCACGCAGCGGGCGCTGTCGCTGACCGTCGAGACGGCGAAGCTGAAGGCCGACATCCCGGCGCCGAAGGAAGTCGCCATCCGCAAATCGAGCGAGCCGAAGGAGCCGTCGGTGCTCGCAAGCGTCGCCGTGGACCTGAACGCCGCGAGCCTCGAAGAAGCGTTCGAGTACGCCGACCACGCCCGACGCCTCGCCGAGGCGCTGTCCGAGCCGCAACCGCAGAGCGTGCTGCTGGTCGGCCCCAGCGGCGTCGGCAAGACGGCCGTGTTCCATGAGTTGGTGCGCAAGCGCAAGGACTACCAGTTCCCGCGCACGCCGTTCTGGGCGACCAGCGGCTCGCGGCTGGTGGCGGGCATGTCCGGCTTCGGCATGTGGCAGGAGCGCTGCGACAACCTGCGCAAGGAAGCCTCGCGCACCCGGGCGATCCTGCACCTCGGCAACCTGGTCGAGCTGATGGAGGTCGGCAAGGGGGTGATGATCCAGCAGGGCATCGCCGGTTTCCTGCGCCCGTTCATTGCGCGCGGCGAGTTGCTGTGCGTCGTCGAATGTACGCCGGAGCAACTGCCGCTGATCGAGCGCCAGGACCCGCACCTGCTGGGCGTGTTCCGCAAGCTGGAAATCCCCGAGCCCGCGCCGGAAACCGCATCGGCGATCCTGATGTCGGTCGCCCACCAGATTTCGTCGCGCCGCAAGACCGAGCTGATCGGGCTCGAAACGCTGGAAACGCTCGACCGCCTGCACCGGCGCTACGCCACCTACTCGGCCTTCCCGGGCAGGCCGATCCGCTTCCTGCGCAACCTGCTGGCGGACCGCGACAAGCCCGCCACGGACGCCGAGGTGTTCGAGGGTTTCACGCGCGAGACCGGGCTGCCGAAGCTGATGCTCGACGCGTCGATGCCGATGGACCTGCCGCGCGTGAACGAATGGTTCCGGCAGCGCATCATCGGGCAGGACGCGGCCATCGACCTCGTGGTGGATTTGCTGGCGACGGTGAAGTCCGGGCTGTCGCGCCCGCGCAAGCCGCTGGCCAGCTTCCTGTTCGCGGGGCCGACCGGCGTCGGCAAGACCGAAACCAGCAAGGCGCTGGCCGAGTTTCTTTTTAACGACCGGCGCCGCATCACCCGCTTCGACATGAGCGAGTACAGCAACCCGGTCGCGGTGCAGCGGCTGATCGGCGGCGTGTTCGGTGAGGAAGGTCTGCTGACGTCGCGCATGCGCGAGCAGCCGTTCGCCGTGCTGCTGTTCGACGAGTTCGAGAAGGCCCACCCGCTGTTTTTCGACCTGCTGCTGCAACTGCTGGGCGAAGCGCGCCTGACCGACGCCGCCGGTCGCGTGGCCGACTTCAGCAACGCCGTGGTGATCATGACCAGCAACCTCGGCGCGGAAGGTTTCATGCAGGGCGGCATCGGCTTCGACCAATCCGGCAGCGACGCCGCCGAGCATTTCACCAAGGCGCTGCGCGATTTCGTGCGCCCGGAGCTGCTGAACCGCATCGACCGCGTCGTCCCGTTCCTGCCATTGGACGAGCAGGCCGTACTGAGCATCGTGCAGCGCGAGCTGGAACTGTTGCGAATGCGCCCGGGCATCCACGGCACCGGTACCACGCTGGAAGTGAACGAGGAAGCCCAGCGCTGGATCGCCCGCCGCGCCTACCAGCCGGCCTTGGGCGCGCGCCCGCTGAAGCGCGAAATCGAGCGCAGCCTGCTGGTGCCGCTGGCACAGGCGCTGAACACACAGCCGGTCGTGTACGCGCTGCACGCGAAGGCGGAAGTTCGCGACGACGAACTGCACCTCGAAGTCGAGCCCCTGACCGACGAGCTCGAAAAGCCGCGCGCGCGCAGCTACGCCGAGCCGTGGCTGTCCAAACTGCTGCAACGCATCACGGACCTGCGCCGCAAGCTGCAGGGGGCGCTCGCCAGCGCGACGGCGCTGCGCCTGCGCAACGAGGCCTACCGCCTGGTGCGCAGCCTCGAAATGGAACGCCGCCGCCGCCGCAAGCACCCGGACGCCGCGCCGTCCGCCCGGGCCGTGCAGAACGAGCACCGGCTGGCGAAGATCCGCCACGTGCTGCACCTGTTCGAGAAGGCACTTGAGGAAACCAGCGACCTGGAGGATCGCCTGGCGCTGTCCGCCATGGGACGCAGCCGCCAGATGGAGCCGCCCGCCACCCAGGAAACCACCGAGCGCGAACGCGACTGGGCAAACGCCCTGCGCGAGCTGATGCGCCTCGACGGCGAGGGCGTGAAGGCGGTCAACCTGTGGGTGTACAGCCACCACAACGAATTGATGTTCGAGCTCGCGGGCGCCTATCGCCGCTGGGCGAAAGAGAACGAAATCGAGACGCAGGTATACTGGGCCTGCGCCGAGCTGCCGGCCTCCGACCTGAAGCAACTGCAACTGCGCAGCGAGTTCGACGCCGCCGCCCGCGAAGGCGTCCGCCGCCACCTCGAAAACGAGGACCGCAGGGTGAACCCCATCGCGGCCGACCCGCCGCGCGCCGAGCTGCTGCCCCCCGCCGACCCCGATGCGTTCCTTGAGGACGCGCGCGAGGACACCGGCGCCATCGTAATCCGCATGACCGGCGAGGACGTCGGGCTGAAGATGCAGCTTGAGGCCGGCGCGCACCGCTTCCAGCTCACGAGCGACACCGACCCGGTGCACGTCGAGGTGCGCACTTGGCCGGGCGACGTCTGGACGGCCAAGCTGCCGATCCCGAAAGGCATGGCCGACGAAAGCACACTGCGCCGCCGTTACGACATGTCGCAGCACCAGGCGCTCGACGTGCTGCTGGATCGCATCTTCGCCTGGACCGGCAACAGGCTCGACGACGTGCTGGGGCGCTGCATCACCGCAAGCTTCGAGCGCGAGCTGGAAAAGCAGGTGGGCCAGTGAAGCTGACCGTGCCGCTTTACCAGGAGAAGTTCCGCAAGGACGGCAACGACGTCTTCTACGTGCGCCCGTTGTTCTTCGACAACGTCGAGTCGTCGCGGGCCGAGCTGCGCCGCGCCACCGACAGCGTGCGCAACAGCCTGCGCAAGATGATCCACGGCATGGCCGCCGAGCAGCGCCACGACCAGTTGGCGTGGGCGGCGCAGTGCCCGGAGATCACGGACCGGCAGGTGAAGGTGCGCATCCAGCTCAAGCGCCGCAACATCGAGGCGAGCTTCCTGTTCTGCGTCTACGAGCAGAACGGCATGCGCCTCGCGTTCACGCCGCGCCTGCCGCGCCTGATGTTCGAGCTGGCGCGCGGCGATGACCTGAAGGAGCGCGCCTCGGAAGTCCTGTCGGCGTACTACCGCAAGCTCGAACGCGAACTGGACAGCGTCGACCCGCACCTCGACGCCGTGCGCGGCAGCGGCTGGGTCAGCTATCTCGACCTCAACGTCGCGATCGAGCCCGTGCACGTCGCCCCGGTCAAGAAGGACAAGGCCGAGATCGGCAGCTTCCAGCAGATGCGCGGCGCCGACGAGTTGCACAAGGTCGGGCGGCAGCTCAACGCGCTGTTCCCGGACGACCTGCAGCGCGCCGTGCGCCGCGACGAGCTGGTGACCGAGCTGGAGCGTCTGCTCGACCACAACGACAAGCGCCCGCTGCTGCTGCTCGGGCGCTCCGGCGTCGGCAAGACCGCGCTGATCCACGAGGCCGTCTACCGCCGCATGGAGAAAAAGGGCGACGGCACGGGGCGGCGGCAGGTGTGGCTGATCTCGCCGCAGCGGCTGATCTCCGGCATGAGTTTCGTCGGCCAGTGGGAAAATCGCGTGCACGCGATCCTCGACGAATGCCGCCGCCGCAACCACGTGCTGTACTTCGACGACTTCATCGGGCTGTTCCGCGCCGGCATCTCCGCCAGCAGCAAGGTCAGCGCGGCGCAGGTGCTGAAGCCGCACATCGAAAAGAACGAAGTGCGCCTGCTGGTCGAGATGACGCCGGACCAGTTCCGTGTGCTGCAGGAACTCGACCGCGGCTTCGCCGACCTGTTCCACGTGATCCAGATTCAGGAGCCCGACCAGGACGAAAACCTGCGCATCCTGATCCACTGCCAGCGCCAGCTCGAAGCGCGCCACAAGTGCCGCTTCACGCACGACGTGCTGCCGACGGCGATGGACCTGATGCAGCGCTACCAGCGCGAGGTCGCATTCCCCGGCAAAGTCGCCGGCTTTTTCGGACAGTTGGCGGTCAAGGCGCGCAACGGCGTGATCGACCGCGGCGGCACCCTGAACGAGTTCGAATCACGCAGCGGCCTGCGCGTCACGTTCCTCGATGAAACCCACCGCCTGCACCGCGACGACATCGTGTGGGGGCTGCGCAAGCGCATCGTCGGGCAGGATGCCGCGGTCAACGCGCTGGCCGACGTCGTCGCCATCGCCAAGGCGCGGCTGAACGATCCCGAACGCCCGCTTGGCACGTTCCTGTTTCTCGGCCCGACCGGCGTCGGCAAGACCGAGTGCGCCAAGGCGCTCGCGCACTACCTGTACCGCGACGTCTACAAGCTGCTGCGCTTCGACATGAACGAGCTGACCGACGCGGCTTCGGTCGCGCGGCTGGTCGGCACCATCAGCGAACCGGAAGGATTGCTCACCAGCGCCGTGCGCCGCCAGCCGTTCTCGACGATCCTGCTGGACGAAATCGAAAAGGCGCACCCGGCCGCATTCGACGTGCTGTTGCAGGTGCTGGGCGAAGGGCGCCTGACCGACGCGCTGGGCCGCACCGCGGACTTCACGAACTGCGTCATCATCATGACCAGCAACCTCGGCGTGCGGGAGGCGCAGGGCGGGCTCGGCATCGGCGGGCACGAGGACCGCGGCGACGAAGCGTACATGCAGGCGGCGCGACGCTTCTTCCGCCCGGAGTTCTTCAACCGCATCGACCGGATCGTGCCGTTCCAGCGCCTGCTGCGCGACGAGGTGGAAGAGATCGCCGGGCACCTGCTGCAGGACGTGTTCGCGCGCGAAGGGCTGGCGCGGCGGCAGTGCGTGCTGCAGGTCGACGCGCTGGCCATGGAGCGCGTGGTGGACAAGGGCTACCACCCGACACTCGGCGCCCGCGCCATCAAGCGCGAGATCGAGCGGCAACTGACCCGCCCGCTGTCGGCGCGCCTCGCCGAGTTGAACCCGACCGTGCCGACCATCGTGCACCTGATGGCACGCGGTGACGACGTGGCCGTCGGGCTGATCCCGATGGAAGCGGCACAGCCGGGCAAGGACTCCGCCGCGCGCGTGCCGCTGGCAGATATCGACGAAGTGGTCGGGCGCATCGACCCGCTGCTCAACCGCGCCGAGGACGTGCTGGAACAGATCAGGCCGGAGGGCGCGATCAACACCGACGCCGTCACGCCCGAGCTGCGCCGCTACTTCGCATTGCGCGAGCAGGTGCAGTACCTCGACAACTCGATTGAGCGTTTTCTCGACTGGCGCGACCGGCAGGCCAGCCGCCCTAACGCGCCCGTCGAGGCCAGCGCCAGCCAGCTCAGCGAAGACCGCCCGCGCCGCTCGCAACTCGGGGAGGCGCTGCCGGTGGACGAGCACGCCTGGCTTGACATGCGCACACCGAACGAGCTTCGCATGTTCCTGACAAAGCACGCCGAAGAAATCGGCGAAGACGAAACGCAGGGCCGCCTGCGCCGGCTGGTGGCATCGGGCGCGTGGCTGAACCTGATGATCGAGCGCGAGTCGCGCGACAATGAACGCGCGCTGGTGGTAGTGCGCTCGGTCAACGGGCGGGTGACGTCGGCGCCGGCGCACCTGGTCGATTCCTGGAACGCGCTGATGCGCCACCGCTTCGACCTCGAGGTGTCGTACATTGAGCTTGAGGCCCAGGGCGCCGGCGGCATCGTGGTATCCGGCTACCTCGCCCACGACCTGTGCGCGGCGCTGGCGGGCTTGCACCTGTGGTGCTGGCCGGGCGGGTTGCTGCCGCTGCACGCGATCGCCGAGCCGCTGGGCGCTGACGCCGACGCGCTGGAAGTCGCCAACGCGCTCGATACGCGCCGCCGCGAATGGGCCGAGGCCGTCGCGCGCGGCGAAGCTTCCGCCGACGACGACCCGCTGCCGCACGGGCGCGTGAACCAGTTGCACTTCAGCGAGGGCCCGGTGCTGGACGTGCGCACGGGCATGGTCTCGCGCGAGCGCCCGTCGCTGGCTCTGCTCGCAAGCTGGCTGCTGGCAACCTTCGACCTGCCGGAGGTGCGCCCATGAGCGTGACCCGCATACAGGTGCTGGTGTGGCGCGACTTCGAGGGCTTGTTCACGGCCAGCGTCGTCGAGCAGCCGGAGATCGCGGCCGTCGGCGCCACCGCGCAGGAATGCCTGCTGCAACTGCGCCACTTCCTGACCTGGACGCAACGCAACCAGCCTTGGATGTTCCCCGAGACGGACCTCGAGGACCCGCAGCTCGTGCGCGTGCAGGTGGACGTGCGCCCCGAGTACGTCACCGGCCGCCAGCGTCACCCCTCGGCGCCGATCCATCTGTCGGTCCCGTGTGTGCACGGCAAGGTCGCGTCGGAGTTGCACGCGTGCTCGGTGCCGCCGATGCGCCTGTGGTTCTCGTACCACGA
>JAGQRI010000261.1 GCA_020425515.1 Planctomycetota bacterium
CGTTCGCGGTTGTGGATGTTTCTCAGGGCTTCGTTGTCGGCGATGTTGGCGTCCACTTCGGCGTGGATCTGCTTCACTTCATCGCGGGTGATTTTCAGAACTTCTTCGCTGAAGACTTCCGTCGTCTTCAATGCCCTCGCCAGCGTCCGCACCGCGAACACCAGCGGCAGCGCGCAGAACAGCCTGATGTCGCGCTCGCTGGCCGGTATGGTAACCGTGTACTCCAGCGCTTCGTCCAGCCAAAGCAGGGTCATCTCGGCGAGCCCGGCCACCACCTCGCGCCCGCGCGGGTCGGCGGGATTGTCGATCAGCGTCTGCAGATCAATGCCGGCCGCGGCGAACAGCTTGTGCGGTACGTAAGCCACACCGCGCGCGATGTCGTCCGTCACGCCCTTGATGATGTTGGTGACCTGCAAGCCCAGCCCGAAGCTGACGGCACGCTCATCCAGCGCGGCTTTGACTTCCGGCGTGATGCTGTCGCGGTCGAGCGCCCACTCGTTGCACAGCAGTTTCCCGACCGTGCCGGCGACGTAGTAGCAATAGCGCTTCAAATCCTCTTCGTCGTCGAGGCGCAGGCCTTCACCGCGCATCTCGCGCCGCACGGTCTCGGCCATGCCCTCGGACATCTCGCGGATGCTGACGCGCTGCGCCTCGCGGGCGCCGGGCCGGAATTCGTGGAAGGTCTGCAGAACGGTGCAGGCGTTGCGGCACAGCTCGTGGTCGGTGCCCTCAAGCCCATCTCCGCTGAACATGACCTGGACGTCGTTGCAGCACTCGCGCCACTTGCCGTCATCCACCAGTTCATTGGCGCAGCGGTCGAGCAAGGCTGCACGCTCTTCGGCGGGCAGGCTGGTGGTGTCCTCAATCGTGTCGAGAATGCGGCAAATCAGGTAGGCCACGCCGATTTCGTCGCGCAGCGGCTCACGAAGCAACTCGATGCCGAGCGCGAACGTGCGCGACACGGCTGGCAATACCTCGCGGCACCAGGCCTGGTTTTCGGGTGTGAGGGGCATGCTGCTCTCCAGGCGGCGTAATATAGCCGCGCCCGGCCGCAGTCAAACCCGCAGGCAGGAAATCGCTACTCGCCCTTTTGCCACTTCACGAAATCCGCCTCGAATGTCTTCCAGCCGGCCTCGTCGAGTTCAAAGGCTTTTTCGAAGGCGGGCAGTTGCTTGTCGCCCGTTGCTTCGCCGTCGAGGTCCATGCGGATGAACTTCATCAGCTTGTCGCGATAGAGGGCGCTGCCGTTACTCTCGTAATAATAGGCAAACACGATCAGCGCGTGCATGTAGTTCTGCATCAGGCTTCGCGTGTTGGAATCGTTGGTGATTATTGCCAGGTACGTCTCGTCCCAGCCTTCATACGACTCAAGATTCGCCCGGAGGACCGGTTTGGCGTCCTCCCACTTGGTGAAGCTCACGATCTGCCTGGCCGTGAAGGCCGGCCCGCCAAAGGAATTGATCTTGCCGTTGGAGGCGACCTCGTAAGGCAACTGCAGACGCTGCAGGAGCGTCTGAATCGAGTCCGGAACAAAGAAAAACTTGTACTCGCCTGTCGTCCGCGACCGTGATGATGCCCACAACGCCTTGATCAGGCACTCGCCGAGCACGTAGCTGTGCAGCGGAACGAATGTTTTCGCCTCTTCCGGCGTCTTGGGCGCATCGGGGTGGAAATTGTACAGCCCGCTATCCACCAGCATGGTGAGGAACTTGCCTAGACTGTCTTTCTCTTCCTCATAAACGATGCTGGTCCGGCCTGTACCCGGTTCGATGAAGTCGGTGCCTTCCGATACCGTGTTCGGATCATCCGTGTGCGACCTAAGGTAGGCCGACCAGTAGGACTTGCTGCGGAACACCAGCACTTCAAATGGCGCAGCGTCCCTTTCCTGCTGCGAAAGCTCCGCCGGAAGGGCGCGATTCAGTTTGAGAGGTTTGACGAGTGTATCCTGAAAGAACGTCGGAAACTGCGACGCCGCCAACAGGGCGGATTCCATTCGCGTGCGGATTTCCGCTTCAGTCTCCGTCCCCTGTTCCTGAACAAAGAATATGTAGGGCTGTTGAACTACTGTGTGCCATTCGCCCTGGGTGCTGACTTTTTCAAGTCGGAAGCGCGCATCGGCCTCGGCCACCGTGATGCGGAACGGGTCTTCCTTCTTGATGCGCTCCAGTTCGATTTCGCCGGCATCGAGTTCCTTGGTCAGTTCCTCGAAGCGATTCTTGTCGGCCAGCACGGCCCAACCTTCGTCGGCGCGCGACTCCATCTCCAGCAGTTCGTCGTAGAGCTTGTCGGCACCCTCGATCACGCCGGAATCCTTCAATTCCGTCGCGCGCGTGACTTGCTTGTCGAAGTCCAGCAAGGTGTCACCCAACTGCTTGTGGGCCTGCGCGTACTGCTCGCTCTTCTGCGACTTGCCGCGGTTGCGTGACACGACCAAGCGGTACAATCCGTCGGCATCTCCGGGCACGTGCAGCGCCTTCATCCGTTCTGCGAACGCCATCAGGTCGGCGTCGCTGAAACCGGCGCCCTGGCCTTCGATCATCGTCTGCACGACGCGTTTGCCGACCATGGCCAGGTCGACGTCATCGAGCTTGGCAGCCTCGGCCTGCTTGAACAGGTCCATGAACTCGGCTGCACTCTGACCGCTGACATCGACCTGTTTGAGGATTTTATCGCGCGCGGATTCTTCTTCTTCCTTCGGGGCCTGAGCGGTGTTTCCCGCTGCGACCCCCTGGTTGGCGCTGCCGGAATTCCCGCTGAAAGCGCCGAGCGCGAACGCGGCACCCACACCGGCCCCGGCCAGCACCAGCACGGCCACCACGGCAATCAGCACGCCTTTGCCGGATTTCTTCTGCCCTTCCTGGGGGCCGACCGCGGCCATGCGGGCCGAGGTTTCCCGCTGCCTCTTGAACACGCGGGTCGGATCGACCTTGACCTGACGGCCGGAGTCGGTCTTGCGCATGACCTCGCTGCCGGAATCGAGCTCGACCTCGGATGCGTCAATGTACTCGCCGACCTGCTGGCCGGGCTGCGGAACGCACAGACGTGTGCCGCACTTCTTGCAGTTGAACTCGCGACCGGCGTAGCTTGCGGCAACCTTGTAGGGCATGCCGCAGCCGGTGCAGTCGAATGTAATTGCGTCCGACATGGGAACGTGCGCTCGGTAAGGATCCGTGAATATTGCACACATCTTAACATGAAGCATCAGTCACGGGAACGTGTTAGCCGCCGTTGACGGGGGCTTTACACTGGAATCGGCGTGATTATCATTCGCGGCCCACTGCGGGTGTAGCTCAGTGGTAGAGCATCACGTTGCCAACGT
>JAGQRI010000262.1 GCA_020425515.1 Planctomycetota bacterium
TCATGAACCACGGCAAGGGCGGCGGGGTCGCCAGCGCCTACTTCTTTTCCGAGCGCCAGAAGTTCTGGATGGGCGACCCGTACGAGCGCGCCTACAACAGCTGGTACCTCGGCATGCTTTACTTCGAGCTGGGCAACCGCGAGGACGCCATGGCCTGCTTCAAGAACGCCATGTTCGTCGATACCGGCGACATAGAGGCCGGCCAGTACGCGGCGGACTGGGTGCCGGCGTTCATCATGCGCACGCGCTGTTTCCTTGATCGCGGTGACGAAGACGGCGCGAAGATGGTGCTCGACGAGTTGAACCGGTTACCGAAGGACGAAGCCAACTTCGACCCGGATTGCCCATGGTTCACCCTCGATGCCCAGCGCGATGCCAACACGGTGATGATGATCGAACTCGGCGAAGGCCCCTATTTTACCGCCGAGGGCAATTACGGCAGCGTGCGCGCCACCAACCAGGGCGAATATGCCGAGTCACTGGCGCAGGTATGGGTCGATGGCGAGCCGCTGGGGCAGGCCTACCGCATCGGCGACACGTTCTTCCAGGCGATCACCCGCGGCGGGCGCGTGATGGACGACATCCTGAAGGGCAAGGCCATCGCCAAGACTGCCGGCATCGTGACAGGCGCCGCCGCCATGCACGTCGGGCGCAAGCTGCTCGAGCACGGCGCGAAGAAGGACAGCAAGGGCAACGTGATCGCCGGTGCGGTGGTGCTGGGCGTCGGCGCCGCGGTACTGCTGGCCAGCCTGCTGATGAACGCCGAGGCCGACACGCGCGGCGACGTGCTGCTGCCGGGTGAAACCCACCTAATGATGGCCAAGCTGCCGCCGGGCAAACACACCGTCGAAGTGCGATACTACGACGGCTACGGGCGCGAATTGCGCGACATGCGCCAGCAGAACGTCCCGCTTGAGGTACCGGAGCGCGGTGACGCGACGCTGCTGCTGCGCTCTAAGCCGCGCTACGTCGTGCCGGACAGCGACGTGTGGCGAAACGAAAACCCCTACGCGGGCATGAAATAGGCTCTCGACCGGGCGACCTGCCATGGCCAAAACGGAAGTCGTCTGCCCCTTCTGCAAGGCCGTGCAGACCGTGCCGGACAAGCGTCTGCATGACGCCTGGGTGTGCATGAAGTGCCGCGGCACGATTGACGACCCGTTCCTGCACAAGAAGAAGGCCCCGCCGCCGAAGCTGCAGATCCCGCTGCACGGGAAGATCATCAGCGCCAGCGGCATCACCAACCTGTCCGAAATCGTGGCCGCCAGCGAGGACTACTCGAAGGGCTTCGACCCGTCGACGGTCATGATTCCGGGCTCATTCAACGTCGAGGACTACCAGCCGATCCCTGAGCCGGAACGCAGGCGCGACCGCTCATACGTGTGGGCGCTGCTGATTTTCGGGCTCGTGATCCTCGGCGGGGCGGGCGCTTTCGTCTGGTTCGTTGTGCTGCCGATGACGAAGTAGTGCGTCCTCAACCACAAGATGTGGTGAATCCCTCTCGATATTCGCGTCAGGCTATGCAGAATTGAGCTTACGTGGGGTAGTGCGAAGCCCGTCGCATTGCAACATAGGCAATATTCATGGCGACCGTCGAGATTACTTGCCCACATTGCAACCGTAGGCAGAAGGTTGCCGAACACCGCCTCGCTGAGACGGTGTATTGCCTCGTGTGTCAGCAACTCATTACCGACGTCTATCTCTACAAAGTCGAGCCCGAGAAGGTTGAGCTCAATATCAAACTGAAAGGCCGGCTGGTCAGCGAGTTCGGCACGACCAAGCTGGAAGACCTGAAGTCCCGCAGTGACGAGTACACCGGCAAGTTCGACCCCGTCGATGACGAACGGGAAGACGACACCGGGCGCGAAGAAACCACGCGCCTGTTCGAGTCCGGCATGTACGCCGCGATGCCCGACAACAAGCGCAAGAAGCTCTCGACGGCCGCCATGACCTACCTGGTCGGCAGCGGCATCATGCTGGTGCTGGCCATCGGCGTAACCGTGCTTGGCGTCACGATGATGCACGGCGACGACTCGTCCGTGGCGACGATCGACACCGCCGGCAAAGAGGGCATGCGCGTTGAGCGCTACGACAGCGGACAGAAAAAGGCCGAGTGGCACGTCAGCCAGGTCGACGGCGAAAGCGTTCCGGACGGCATCTGGCAGGAGTGGTACGAGACAGGTGAAAAGAAGCTTCAGGGCACCTATTCGCGCGGGCTGAAGGTAGGCGCCTGGACGGGCTGGCATACCAACGGCAAGGAGTCTCTTTCAGGCACCTACGTAAACGGCAAGGAAGAAGGCGAATGGACGGAGTGGCACTCCAACGGGAAGCAGTCCGCCCACGGCCACTACGTAGATGGCGAAAAGGACGGCGAATGGCGCACCAGGTATCCTGACGGCACGTTCGAGTCGGTAGAGGACTTCGACAAGGGAACGCCGATCGGGCAGTGGGTGACGTGGTACCAGAACGGAACCCGCAAATCCCACGGTGAATACCGGAACGGCGTGCGCGAAGGGCGCTGGGTGCGCTATCACGACAACAGCGAGGAAGAACTCAGCGAAGTCTGGCACAACGGGCAACTCGACGGCGAGACCTATGGCGCTTACCGCAACCGGCAGCGCAAGTTCGAGGGCCACTGGGACACTGGCAAACGCACCGGCGCATGGATCTGGTGGCATCGCAACGGCGATCCGGCCAAGAAGGGCCAGTACCGGGACGGTGTCGAGCAAGGCCTGTGGAAGGAATGGCACCCGGGCGGTGTACTGAGTTCAGAGGGCAGCTACGACGCCGGGCTGCGCGTCGGCGAGTGGTGCTGGTACGACGAGGACGGCAATCTTTCCATCCGGCGCAAATACACCGAGGGGCGGCTCGACAGCGAAAGCTACTACTTCCGAAACACCGGGGTGGATCGGCGCGCAACCGAGTACCCTGACGGTACGCTGAAAAGCGAATGGACGGTCCTTCCGGCCGACGACGGCACGGAAATCCGCCACGGCTACGAGCGCGAGTTCTTCAAGGACGGCTCGCTGAAACAATTGGGAGTGTACATCAAGGGCAACAAGGAAGGCCCCTGGCGCACCTGGGACGAAGTCGGGAACCTGCTGTCCGAGACGAACTTCAAGGATGGCAAGCCGGTTGAATAACCAGACGGAAAACACAACGCGGGGAGGCCGAGGCCTCCCCGCGTGTTTCTTTGCCACTTGTGGCTACGCCCTGCGGCGTCGATAGATCACGACCGGTACTGCCAGCAGTGCCAGCAGCAACCAGGCGTATCCGGTGCCCGGCCCGCTGGTGCAACCGCCGCCGCCTCCACCGCCACCGCCACCCGTGCTGACGCCGCTGCCGGTGTTGCCGCTGAAGTTGATCACGTACGGGTTCTCGTTGGCGTCGTTGTTCGCGATCGAAATGGTGAACGTGTAAGCGCCCGACGACGGGGCGACCACCTGCACGTCGAACGTCGTAGTGCTGCCGACCGCAACGGTGGTGGCCGGCTGCATCGTGACCGTCGCTGTGCAGGCCGCCTGGTTGCTGATCGTTACGCCGGTGACGTTCAGGACCAGCGCACCCTGGTTCTCAATCGTGTAGGTCACGGTTTGCGTACCCGTGAAGTTCAGGTGCACGTCGTTGCCGCCTGAGGGGATGCTGCTGCCTGCCGGCTGCTGCACGTCGATTTCCGGCGCCGGGGTTGCCTGGGCGTTCCCGCTGACCGTCCACGTGTAGGGGTTTTCGTTGGCGTCGCCGTTGACCATGCTGGCGCTGAAACTCCAGGCGCCTTGGGCGGATGGTGTTACGCTGATGTTCATCGTTCCCGTCGAAGAGGCCGCGATGTTTGCCGGCGGGGGAGAACTCAGCAAGGCGGTGCAGTTGTTCATGCTGGTGATGTTGGGCGTACTGCACGTCAATGCGGCGTTTCCGGTGTTCGCGATGGTGTAGGTCAGCGTCGTCAATGTGCCGGCCACAGTGCCGGTGACGCTGTCCGTCGCGTTGACAGGGATGCTGGTGCCGGCCGGGCGTTGCAGGTCGATTTCCGGCGCGGGGGCCGGGCCTGCATTGCCGCTGACGGTCCAGGTGTAGGGGTTTTCGTTGCTGTCGCCGTTGGCCATGCTGACGCCGAAGCTCCAGTTCCCCTGGGCCGAGGGGGTCACGGTCAATGTGAAAGTCCCGGTTGAACTCGCCGCGATGGAGGGCGGCGGCGATGTGCTGATGGTCGCCGAGCAGCCGTTGGTGGTGGTGATGTTCGGTGAACTGACGCTCAGCGCCAGGTTGCCGGTGTTGGCAATGGTGTAGGTCAGTGCGGTGGGGGCCGTTGCCAGCGTGCCGGTCACGTTGTCCGTTGCGCCGACGGCGATGCTGGTGCTTGCCGGACGCTGCAGGTCGATTTCCGGTGCGGGCGCTGCCGCGGCAACCCCCGTGACCGTGAAGGTGTATGGGTCTTCGTTCGCGTCGTTGTTGGCGATGCTGATGGTGAAGCTCCAGGTCGCAGCCGCCGTCGGCGTCAGGCTGACCACGAACGTCGTGGTGTTGTTGTAGGTGATGGGTGTGGACGGGCCGGACTGCAGGCTGGCGTTGCAGTTGCTGATCGGCGTGACGTCGACGAGCGGGCTTCCGCTGAGCACCAGGTCGCCAAGATCCTGGTTCTCGATGGTGTAGGTCAGGGTGGTGGGCACCGTGTCGGCCGTGCCGGTGACGGTGTCCGTGCCCCCGACGGCGATGCTGTTGCTTGCCGGGCGCTGCACGTCGATTTCGGGTGTCGGGTCGTAGGCCATGCCGGCGATGGTGAAGGTATACGGGTTTTCGTTACTGTCATCGTTGTCGATCGAGAAACTGACCGACCACGCGGCGGCACTGGACGCCGTGACGTCCACACTGAACCCGATACTGTTGTTGCCGCCCACATAGTTGATGGCCGGCTGGTTGACGGTGAAGGTGCAGTTGGAAGCAGCGGTGTTGGCGACGATCGGGCTGCCGTTCAGGTGCAGCGTGCCGACGTCTAGGTTTTCGATGGTGTAGTTGTACGTCTGCGGATAGCCGACCGGGATCGCGGCCGTGATGGTATCGGTCGTTCCCGTCAGCACGTCGTTCGCGCTGCCGTTTTTCAGGTTGATCTCAGCCGGCGGCGGCGGATCGATCGTCAGGTCGAACGTGTAAGTGTCAGTCAATGAACCGTCCGAGACCTGTACGGTCAGTGTGATCGTGCCGACGGTCGCGGCCGTGCCGTCCAGCGTCAGGTTGTGCGGTGAGTTGCCCGGCGCCGGGTCACTGTACACGCCCCCGGTGAAGGTCTGGTTGAAGCCGGCTTGTGCCGCGGTCAGTGTGCCGCCGCTGACGGTAACCGTGGTGGTCAGTGTGTCGGTGATGTTTACGTCCGTGGCCGGGAACGTGATGTCGAGGTTGTCGCCGACGTAGCAGAGCCCGGTGAAATTCGGGCTGGTGCCGCCGACGGTGACATAGATGTTCACGGTGTTCAGCGGCAGGGTGAGTCCCG
This sequence comes from Planctomycetota bacterium, assembly GCA_020425515.1. Taxonomy (GTDB): domain Bacteria; phylum Planctomycetota; class UBA8742; order UBA2392; family UBA2392; genus JACKID01. The sequence continues at coordinate 5,486 of JAGQRI010000262.1, forward strand.
CGTTGGTGGTGCCGATGGTCGGCGAGGTCTGGCTGCTCCAGTCGCTGGCGTCGTCGTTGTCCGTGGCGCCGCCGCGCTCGAAACTGCTGCCGAGGCTCTGCGTGCCAAGCGCCGCGCCCGTCCAGTTGGCGCCAACGACTACCGGCGAGGTGATTGAGGCAACGCTCATGTTGCCCCAGAACACACAGTCAACGACTGCGCCGGTGTCGTCGCGCAACATCGCGCCGCAATCGCTGCCGTCCCACAGCAAGTTGGCACTGAAAGCCTGGTCGAATGCAGGAACGCTCGCGCCCGAGTAATCACAGAACACGTAGCGGTCGCCGGGCTGCAGCGTGACTGTGTTTACCGTGTCGGTAAACAGCGGCGTCGTACTGCCGTCCCAGGCGGTGATGGTCCAGTTGGTAAGTGTCACCGCGTTCGGGCTGACGTTCTGGATTTCGCAGTACTCGTCGCCGGAAGTTCCCGGGTCGCACGCGACTTCCGTGATCAACACTGCACCCGGTGGGGACGGCGCAAGGGGCGTCGCCAGTACCGGCGCCGTTGGCCCGGGAAGTTCGAATCGGTCGGCCTGCGTCGGCGTGGTAAAGCGTTCGAAGCCACCGGCCGAGGCAAAGCCGGTCGAGCCGGTGGAATCCTCAATGCCGGTGCTCGCGCCGGCGTAGGCGAAGGCATCGCATACGCCGTAGTGTACCTCGACAGCGCCGTTTTCGAGGAGTCGGTAGATGAAGTTGTCGCTGCCCGTGTTGTCATAGTAGGGCCAGTTGACGAACTGCACGCGGAGTTCCGCGTTCGGCGAGGTGCCAATCTGCTGCGTGTAGATGGCGGCATTGGTGGGCAGCGCCGTGCTGCCTCCACCATCGAACCATGCTCCTGCAATGTAGTTGTTGGGTATCGCTGAATTGGGCGTGCCGGACGGGCGAGTGTAGGTACTGCCCGTGATGGGGCTGAATGTCAGGTACCCGTTTACGGAGATATTGACGGTGGTGTAGTTGTTGCCGAAGAACGGGAAAGTGAAGCCCAGTGGAACGTTGTTAACCACACCTTCGTCCGAAACCGGCAGAGTGGAACCGGACGCCACAAGATTCGCCGTCTGGTTTGTGCCAGTCGTTTGAATATCGAGGTTTGTGTAGTCGTTCGTGATTTGTGAGGTGACGTATTGGGCCGACAATGCATCGGCGCATAGAGCGGACAGCAGAATCACTGCCACCCCGCAGAGCGTGCGCAAGGACATGGTTGGAATACTCCTGAGGAGTGACGCGATGTATGCTCCCACGACGCCAGGCTTCCCCACGAAGCCTGACTCACACAGCACGCCAAATGAATTCTGCTTTCAAACCTAAGCCTTTAACGAATTAGTTAGAAGCAAAATTTCAGCTATCGGGATTCACTTCGCGGAAAAGCCGTCTTCTTGCTCCCCTTCGGGGTTGGACGACTTTTTGGGGTCGCGCGGGTTGCCGTCCGGACCGACCGAGTCCTTTACAGGTCCCGTGTAGTCCGCGTAGGCCTGCTCTTCGCTCAGCCGCCAGCCGATTTCGTACAGCATCTTCACCGTCGGCACCATGTCTTCGTAGTTGATGGTGTCGGCGTCGTCCTCGGCCGTGTGCATGAAGCGGTTGATCCCGCCGAACGGGAAAAACACCGGGATGCCGGCCTTGCTGAAGAACGGCCAGTGGTCCGAGGCCGGCATCGGCGGCTGGTCCGAGAAACCGATCTCGAGCTCAGGAAACAGGGGTGCGACGTCCTTGCAGACGCGGTCGAGGACCTTGCTGCACGAGGTTCCGTCCATGATCAGCTTGTGCTGGTCGATGCGCCCGATCATGTCGATGTTGATCATGGCGTAGACCTTCTCGTGTGGGATCAGCGGATGTTTCACGTACCAACTGCTTCCCAGCAGGCCTTTCTCTTCGCCCGTGAACGTCAGGAACAGGAACGAGCGGCGGGGCTTCTTGCCGCTCTTCGCCAGCGCCTCGGCGATCTCCAGCACCGTGGCCACGCCGCTTGCGTTGTCGTCGGCCCCGTTGTGGATCTGGCCCATAGCCGTGCGTGCGTCCCGTGCACCGAAGTAGCCGTAACCCAGGTGGTCGTGGTGCGCGCCGAAAACAATCCACTCGTCCAGTTCACCCTTGATCATCCCTGCCGTGTTGCGGTCTTCCGCGTGGACGGTTTTCGATTTTGCCGTCAGTTTGACGCTCATTTTCGACGGGTCGGGGCGCTGGCTGAAGTCGCCCTTGTCGAAGGCCTTCTGCAACTTCGAGGTCGCGCCTTCGCCGCCCAGCAGCTTGTCGCTGGCCGCTACTGAAATATGGAAAAAGGGCAGGCTCTCGTCCGGCGCGGCCTGCTGTTCGAGGTCCAGCTGAAGCGGCGGGGACTTCTCGCCGGCCTCGGGCGAAGGCAGCCCGCGGCGGTTGTCGCTTCCGCCGAGCGATTCCGGCCCCGTCACCATCAGCACGCCGATCGCGCCCGCGGCGCGGCACTGGGCCTCCTTGGTCTGCAGGTAGGCGTTGCGCGAGAACGGGTTGCGCCCGGCCTTCATCCAGCTGGATGGCTCGTAGCGCAAAATCAGCGCGACCTTGCCCTTCAGGTCGGCGCCTTCGATGTCGTTGTAACTCTTCGACTTGTCATTGATGGCGTAGCCTGCGAAGACGATCTCGCCTTCATAGACCAGGCTGGTTTCCGCACCGCCGGTGCTGACGAATTCCTCGGCGTACTTTAGTTCGCCCTTTTCGTCGCCGCGCGTGTAGGTCAGCGTCGGTGTCGCTTCCCAGGTGTTGTACTTGAACTTGACGGTCTGGAACCACGTACCGTTCTCGCCGGCCGGCTGTACACCCGCGCGTTCCATGCGGCTGCGCGCGTAGCCCGAGGCGATCAGCGCCTGTGGCTTCAGGGTCTCGCGCCCCAGCATCTCGTCGGATGCCAGGAACGTGACGTCGCTCTTGATATCCTCAAGCGTAATGCTGTCGATGTTCGGCGCCTGTGTGACGGCGGCGGGGTTGTCGTTGGCGAGTGCGCCGTGGCCGATGCTCAACAGCAGCAAAGTAGCCGCTAGGGGTTTCCAGAGTTTCATCGTTCTTCCCGTGGCAGTTGCGGGCTTGCGTTTTCGAGGGTGGTCCGCATTATTACGTATTAACCCTGTTCGGTCCCCGGAAATTGGCAGTGGAACGGACCGTCTTCACCATAGTGGCTCTGCTTCTCGGTTTGCTTACGGGCTGTGCAGGCCCCGAGCACAACGGGTTGAAGATCAACCACGTCGAAATGCCGGAGTGGACCCGCACCGGGCACCACCCGGACTTTCCGGAAAGCGACTACCTGATCGCCTACGGTCTGGCACGCACCTCGCGGGAGGCCACCCGGATCGCCGAAGACCGGCTCGAAGTCATGATCTGTGACTACGCCGTGCGGCGCCACCAGGACCTGTTCAAGGACACCCAGTTCGAGGCCGTGGTGACCGAGCCCGCGGCTTGGTTCAAGCTGTCCGAATTCGGCGATGCGGTGCAGGAGGATGCCGCCAGCGACGGGTTCGAGGCCGTCGTGGCCAGGGCGATCAACTTCGATGAGCTCAAACTGCGGACCCTCTCGTTGCTGCCGGCGGCAAAAACCGAGCTGGAGAAAGTTATCAAGCCGCCGCGCGGGCTCGGCAGCATTCCCAAGCGCATGGAGATGTGGGGGAACTACTACCTGTTGGCGATCCGCGTTGTCGCGTTGCAACTGATCGCGCAGGACACGCTGAACCAACAGGTCTTCGAAGACGTCGAAGACGCGCTGATCTCACTGTGGGAGCTGCCGACGATCTGCCAGGTCAGCCAGTGGGGGGCCGACCAGTCCGTCAAGATCCGCGGCGGGCTGGATGACCCGATCGGCATGAAGGTTTTCTTCCGCGGGCAGCCGGTCGCCGGCGTGCCCATCAGTTGGGGCGCTGCGCGCGGTTTCAGCGGCACGCTCGAGGGCGACCGCGAACTGAGCGACACCGGCCTGGGCACCGCCAAGGTCCTGTACGTAGCGCCCACGGGCGACGACTTCGCGTACGTGCAGGGGCACCTCGACCTCGACCAGTTGATCGGACGCCCGCTCGGCATCGCCATGAACGTCTGGCTGTGGAAGGTGTTTCTCCCGTCGCGCGCGAACGGCGAGCTGGTTGTCGATATCAAGGAAACCGGCCAGAACGGCCAGCCTCTGCCCGAGCCGGTGTTCTACCCGGACATCGAGAAATGGTGCATCGGGCGAAACCTGGCGGTCGCGAAAACGGAATCGACCCACGAAGACAAGCGCTACCACCTGGTGCTGTCCGGCGAAGTCAGCGTGAGCTCGAACCTGCAGGGCGACATCCCGGTCGCCCTGGCGACGGGCACCTTTACGCTGCGCGATGAAGCGACGGGCACGGCGCTGTTCGACTACACGCTGGGCCTGAAAGAGGAAGGCAAGCCCGGGAACAGCGAAGCCACGATCCGCCTTATCGCCATGCGCAAGGGCGCAGCCGAGGTGCTGGTGGAAATGGCGACGCGCATCATTTCCAGTTTGCCATCGAAACACGACGAGTTCGGACGCGGCGAGGGCAAGTAACCCAAAAGCAAACCGCCCGCCTATGCGGCGGGCGGTTTGCTTTTGGGTGCTTACGCCCTCGTGTTGACGGCGCTCTTGCTGAACGTGTGCATGTTGAACAGGAAGGCGTCGTGGAAGTAATGCGTCAGCAGCAACCCGAAGCCGAACAGGTAGTAGGCCTGCAGGATGGCGCCCGGGCGGTAGTTCATCGTGCCCACTTCGCCGCTGCCGCCGAACATGCCGACGCCCTGCACCTGGCTGAGAATCAGCGCGATGCCGATGATCAGCGCGATCAGCGCGATCACGATCCCGAAGGCAACGCCATAGTATTTCGGTCCGCTGCGGTCGTCGTTCGCCAGCCAGCTCACGAAACGGTGCTGGCCGCGGCCTTTGCTCATCTGGAATCGGGTGATGTACCAGGTCAGTGCGATGTACTGCAGGCTGTGCCACAGGTTGAAGCCCTGGAAGCTGGAATCCAGGTTCGGCAGCAGGGGGCAGAACAGCCCGACGCCGATGGCGCATGCGATCAGCAGGAACTTGCCCTGCTGCAGCTTGCCTGTGCGATGCTCACGGACCGTCTTGCCGATCCAGAGCGTCAGCGCGACCACCAGCGCGGCCGTGTTCACCATCCAGAACCAGTCGCTCAGGATGAAGTCCGGCAGCAGCGGGTGCGCGCGACCGATGTTGAACTTCAGCGCCTCGGCCTGCTCCGCGCCGAACCAGTTGGACGCCCAGGCGAACGCCATGCTGTTTTCGTTCACCATTACCATGCGGAAGGTGCTGACCGGGTACAGCGGAAACACCACGGCGCCGATATCGATCAGCCGCGACTTCAGGCTGGGTTTGGTTGCGTCGCGGTCCTGGTAGAAGCGGATGATGTACGAAAGCTGATGGATGATGTGCAGGCTGGCGATGAAGAAGAAGCCGGTCAGCAGCAGCTTGCGGGTGAACTCGCTCGATAGCGCCATGGTGGCCACGAACGGTACGACCGCAAAGCTCGCGAAGAACCAGAACTTCTCGCGCTTGCGGAATTCCGGGTGCAGCCAGGTGCGTGTGAAAGTCACCCAGACGTGCGGCCCGCCCACCAGCACCATCACGAACAGGCTGACGATGTCCTCGGCGGCGCCCTTGCGGGTGACGGCGTCCATGCCGGTATGGCGCTCCAGCATGTACATCGAAAGGTAGTAGATCAGCGGCGGCAATGGCGCCAGCAGCGCGGGAAAGATGATCCACCGCTTGTCCCAACGGGGAGAGCGGATCCAGCCCGCGATCGAGGGCCTGTCTGTTACAGCGCTGCTCGGCGAAAATTGCCCGCCTACCGCAACCTGTCCTGCCATAGGGGTTGTCCTCTGTTTGCCCGATTCAAGCGGAATGGTAGGGCAAATTCAGGCCCGAGGCAACGGGCATTCATATTGTGTTGTGATGAAGCCAGCCCTTGACACGGCAAGAGCAATCGCGCATGCTGGTGTTTACGCGTCAATAGGGGCGCACCTGAACGGAGGACATGCCTTGGCAGCCAAGAATAAACAGCCGAGTGTTGACTCGGGTACCGTCGCGAAGAACTTCATCAACCAGTACGGAAAAGGGAAGTTCAAGCGCTTCTTGCGGCTGCTAAAGGATGGTACCTCCGGCGAGCAAATCGCCGAGGAATACGGCGTCTCGCGCGAGCGCGTGCGCCAGTGGAAGAACGCGTTCGGTAACGTCGTCCAGAGCTACGACGTTGATCCCGAAATCCAGAAAATCGCCGGTATCAAGTAAGACAGCCTTGAGGCGGCAGGCGGCAGTTCACGGCCCCGCCTTACACCGGGCGCCTCGCATGGCATCATGCGGGCATGAATTTCCAGGTCGCCATCTACGGCATGGGACGTTTCGGGCGTGCGCTTGCGGGCGCATTGCCTGCGGGTTCGCTCGCGCGTACGGGCGGACGCAGGGACGGCGTTGCCGCCTGGAAAGATCTGTACCGGCGCGGCCCGGAGGCATTCCTGAAGGACCTGCCGGGCGGCACGCTGGTCGTGCTGTCGGTGCCGGATGACGCGCTCGAAACCGTCGCCAACGAGTTCGCCACGTTGCCGGGTGCGGGCTCCCTTTTCTTCGTTCACACGTCTGGCGTCCGCGGCCCGGAAGTGCTGGAGCCTATCGCGGATGCCGGTGCGCAGACAGGCGTCCTTCACTTGCTACAGAGCTTCCCGCCCGACGGCGGCGCCGGGTTGATCCGCGGCTGCTACGGCGTCGTGGAAGGCGGCCCGGAGTTGCGGGCCTGCCTGTCCGAGCTCGCCGCCGGCCTGGGCGTCATCACGATTGAACTGACTGACGCACAGCGCGTGCCCTACCATGCGGCGGCCGTGCTGGCGAGCAACGCGCTGGTCGCGATGCTCGACGCCGGGCGCGAGATGCTCGAATCCGCCGGGCTGCCCGCCGAGCAGGCCGGGAAGATGCTGCTGCCGCTGGCGCGGGGAACTCTCCACAACGTCGAAAAACTCGGCTTGCACGAGGCGCTGACCGGCCCGGTCGTGCGAGGCGATGTCGGGACGATTCGCCGCCATCTTGGCGTTCTGGCCGGTGACGCCCGGCGCACCTACGTGGCAATGATGCTTGCCGTCGCGGACACCGCGGAGCGCTCCGGGCGGACGCCTCCGAACAAGTTGAACGAAATTCGTGCACTGCTCAGGGAACAACCATGAAAGCCATCCTGCCTGCGTTTACCGTCCTGTTGCTGCTTGCCGGTTGCAACTTGAATGAGAACAGAGCCACGCCGTCGAATTCGACATCGAACCGGGCCGAAGCACCTGCCGACACCCCGTCTTTGAAGACCGTCGAGCCCGCGGTGCTTGGCGACACGCCGCGCGTAAGCCGTGCGGGCGATCTCTGGTTTGCCGGCCAGCCTTCCGAGGGCGACTGGCAGGCCGTGACCGACGCAGGAATCAAACGCGTGATCGACCTGCGCGACCGGGCGGAAGATCGCGGCTACGACGAATCGGTAAAGCTGGAGGGGCTGGGGCTGGGCTACCAGGTGTTTGAAGTGCGCAAGGAAGGGTTTTCGCCGGAAGTTGTGGAGCCCGCCGTGAAGGCACTCAGCGAGGCCGAAAAGAGCGGCGAGGGCACCCTTGTACACTGCGCCTCGAGCAACCGTGTCGGCAGCCTCGTGGCAATCTGGCGCTACCGTCAGGGTGAAGATATCGAGAAAGCACTCGAAGCCGGCAAGGCCGCCGGCGCGAAAAGTGACGCCACCGCCCGCAAGTACATCGAGCAACACCCGAACCCCTGACCCGGCAACAGCAAATGCGGAAACGCCCGGCGCGGATGTGCCGGGCGTTTCCATGGCCGCCTGTTTCCTAGGCCTTGCGGCGGCGGCGGTACAGCGCCAGGGCGAACAGCGAAAGCAGCGCGAGCAGGGCCGCACCTCCCCCGTTGCCGACGTTGCAGCCGCCGGCGCTCGAGCCGCTGCCCGTGGGTGCTTCCAGCAGCTCGATGGAAAGGGTCTGCTCGTCGGTGCCTCCCTGCACGTCCGTGGCGCGCACGATGAACGTGAATGTCCCGGCATAGATACCGTTGTTGATGTCCACGGTCGGCGTGCCGGACAACTGTCCCTGCGAGGTCAACGTAAGCCCCGCGGGAAGCTGGCCGCTGTAAACCGTCCAGGTGTTGTTCCCGCTGCCGCCGGCCGACACCAACTGCACCGGGCCGTAGGGCTCGCCCGACACGGCCTGCGGCAGCGTCGTGGTGCCGATGGCGACGCCGTTCGGATCGTAGCCCGTGCCCTCCAGCTCGATGTCGAAGACGCCCGTCTGGCTGGCGGCCGTGTAGGCGATGCTGACCTGCGCGGTCTTGAGCCCGCCGTTGGCCGGGTCAAAGGCCACGTCGAAACTGTAAGTCGTACCCGGGAAGATCTGGGCGGGCAGCCCGGTGGCGTTCAGCACGTAGTCGCCGGCGTTGGCCCCGCCAAGGACCACTGAGGTGACATCGAGTGGGCCGCTGCCCGTGTTGTTCACCTCGATGGTCACAGCCCCCGTGGCTCCTGCGGAAACCGGCTGCGTTCCGAACTGGCGCCCGCCGCTGGCCGGTGCGCCGCTGGCCAGGACGGTGCCGCCTTCACTGACTTCAATCTGCGGCGCGAACGGGTTGGCGTCGATCGTGAAGTCGAAGCTCGCCGTGTAGCCGTACGCGTCGGTGGCGGTAAGCACGACCTGGTGGCTGCTGCCGGCCGGGTCGTCGAAGGTGCCGCTGGTTGGCGTGATGGTGTAGGCGACAGCCTGCTGGCCGGCGCTGAAGTCGGCGCTGCTGAAGCCCTGTGTGGTCACCCCGGATACGCTGGCGCTCACGGCAGTGGGAGTGCCGTCCGGGTCGTCGACGGAGATCGACAGCCCGATCGAGGCCAGCGTATCCAGGTAATTGACGCCCAACTGGGCGCCCGGTGCGAGCGGTGTACCGCCGGCGCTCACCTGCAGCGTCGGCGCGCGGTTGACCACGAAGAAGAACGTGAAGGTATTGGTGCCCAGCCAGTTGCCGTCGTCGGCCGTCAGGTCGACGCGGTGGATCACGGCCGGGATGCTGAACGTGCCGGCGCTGGGGTTGAGCGTGAAGGATACCGGTGTGAAGCCGGTGGTGCTGAACTCGCTTGCGAGCAGGCCTTGCGTCGTGACGTCGCTGATCGTCGCACTGAGCTGGACCGGGTCCTGGTCGGCGTCGTTGATCGTCACCTGCAGGCCGAGGCTGGCCAGCGTGGTGCCCGGGCTGACGACGACGTTACCGTTGCTCGCGACGTTGCCGTTGGCGCTGGTCGCGACCGAGATGCTCGGCACGGCGTTGGCCGGGCGGGCTTCCACGAGGAAGGTGATCACGAACTGGCGGGTGCCGCCGTTGCCGTCGTCGGCGGTGAGGGTCAGGGTGAAGTCGGTGTCCACGTTGTTAAGGTGCGCGAACAGTGCCGAGCCGTTCGGCGACCACGTGTAGGGCGCCGTCTGGGCCGCATGTTCGAAGTCGGCCGCCGCGATGCCGTTCTGGGTGGATGACGGGTTGAGTTGCAGGCTGGCGCTGACCGCGACGTCGTCGCCGTTGCCGTCATCCACGCCGAACTGGAAGTTGTAGCTGGAAAGCGGCAGCCCGAAGGGGATCGGCGCGCTCGCCGTCCCGAAGTTCGCGCCGCTGCTGATGGTCTGACGCCCGGTGCCGATGTCATAGCTGATGTCGAAAACAGGCGTGTAGTTCGGCGTCGGGTCGATGGTCAGGGTGTAGGTGTAGCTGGCGCTCTGGCTGGTGGAGTCGGTGATGCTGACGTCGAAGCTGATCGTGCCCGCCGCGAGCGCCGTGCCGGTCAGGCCCAGCGAAAGCTGCGAGGTGCCGGTGGCGGTCACGGGCGTGCCGGCGGTGATGCCGCTGAAGCCGGCCTGTGCCGGCGTAAGCCCGCTTGCCCAACTGACCGTCATGTCGAGCGTGTCGCCGGTGTTGACGTCGCCGCCGCTGAAGCTGACGTCCAGCTTGTCACCGACGCCGAGGTGGCCGGTGAAGGCCGGATCGGTACCGCCGATCTGCGCGTAGGTGTCGCCGGCCCAGGTGAACGGCTGGCTAAGGACGCTGTTCTGCGCGCCGAGGCTCTGCGCGTTGCCGCGGGTCCAGTCGGAGCTGCTGTCGGTGTCGGCGTTGCCCTGGCGCTGCCAGCTGTTTGCAGTGTTCCACTGGCTGAGGTAGGTGCCGGGCCAGAACGCGTCGAGCCCGCTGACCGGGTTGCTGATGGCCGACAGGTTCAGGTTGTTGACCCGGATGACGTCGATGATGTTGTCGTTCGCGTCAAGCAGCGCGACGGCCGAGTGCGACGAGGTTGCCCAGCTCCAGGACCCGAAGGCCAGGTCGAAGGCGCTGCCGGCCACCGTTTCGCCGAAGGTGAAGGTCTGACCGGGCGCCAGGGCCGTCCCCTGCGGGATGGTACCGATGGCCACCGGGTCGTACTGCGACTGGTTCAGGCTGCTGGCTTCCTGCGAATCCCAGACGCAGATGCGCCAGCCCGAGATGTCCTGCCAGCGGGTGCTGAGGTTCTGCAGCTCGCCGCCTTCATGGCCTGCCGCGATGATGTCCGGGCCGACCTCGGTGATGAATACGGACGGGGTGCTGGTTCCCGTGGTCGGCGCGTTGAGCGTCGGCGGGACCTGCGCCTCGCGCCAGCCGATGTCCGCCATGCCCCAGGGGGCGTAGTTGTAGGTGGAGGTCACGGCGCTGAAGCGGTTCGGGTAGGTGTTTTCGTCGGCGTTGGCCGGGCTGTTGTAGTTTGCGTCGGCTTCGACGATCCCCGTGTAGGTGATCGGGCCGGACGGCGGCGTCAGCGGCGGGTTCGAGCTGTGGTGGACGAAGTACATGTTGCTGTCGACAATCTGGTAGACGTTGTTGCTGGGGTCGACCAGTGTCGTGGTCACGCCGGTGATGACGACGACGCGGTAGCGGCGACCCGGGGTCAGCACGATCGGCTGCGGCAGTGTGGCCCAGTCCCAGTTTGCGTCCGCGTGCACCTGGGCGTAAGCGAGGCGGGTGCCCGGGCCGTTGCCCGTGGCCGGGACCTCCCACAGCGTCACCTTGGCGCTGCCGCCGGTGATCTGCCAGCCGGCCAGCGACGCGGCCCAATTGGCAACCGGCAGCGCGCACCCAAGCTCGACGACTTCGGGGATGACGCTGTTCTGGTTGACCTGGAACTCGTAACCCCAGATGTGATTCGGGCCCCAGTCGTATGAGGACGGGTTGCCCGATGAGTCGAGCATGATCTGCTCGTTCCAGGCATGCGTTACGGACTGGCTGAACAGGACGGGCGCCAGCAGCATCGCGCCCAGCACTAATAGAATCGCCTTCTTCATCTCTTGTCTCCGTCTCGTTTCGAGCCTGGCTCGAAGCCCGCCGCAAAGTCCGGGCTTTGAACGGGGCTCTCTTCCCACCGGCAACGCTTTGTTGCCTTCTGTCGCAAAAGCTAGCAGAAGAGAAGGCTTGACTCATAAATAAGTCATAAATAGTATCCCGAAATAGGTTATTGCCAATGAACGAAACCCAGAACAGGGATGGCGGATTCCGCGAAAGGCTGCAGACCGTAGCCCGGAAGCACTCCCAGGCGGCCATCGCCGAGCGCACCGGTGTGCCGCAGTCGAACGTCAACCGCTATGTCCGCCACGGCAAAGTCCCGACTGACTTCACCGTGTCGCTGCTGCGCGAGTTCAAGCTCAACCCGGCCTGGCTGCTGCTGGGGGAAGGCGCGCCCTACCTGTCGGACGTAGCCCAGACTTCGGTCGCCATGGGCGAAGACATCCTGGCGCTGGTCAAGGCCATGAGCGCCGTGTCCGAGATGCGGCTCGGCGCCCTCGCGGGAAAGAGCCACGCGAAAGTCCTGCGCGAGCTGAATGTCTC
>JAGQRI010000263.1:0-3837 GCA_020425515.1 Planctomycetota bacterium
CAGAGCGACACCTACATGAGCGCCTACGTCGTGTACGGGCTGCAGACCGCCAAGGAAGCCGGCGTGAAGTTCGACTACAACATGCTGGCCCGCGGCGTGCAGTTCATCGGCAAGCTCGCTCGGTCCGAAAAGAGCCTGCACCGCGTGGCCTACATCGCCTACGTGATGTCCTACGCCGGCGCGCCGGACAAGGAACTGCTCGACCTGGTCTACAACCGCCGCGACGACCTGACCCACCAGTCGCGCGCCATGATCTGCATGGCCGAGCACCTGGCGGGTGACACTGAGCGTTCGCGCATCCTGATCAGCAACCTCGAGGACTACCGCAAGGAAGACGTCGAGCACGGCACCGTGTGGTGGGAAGGCGGGCGCGATTACTGGTGGTGGTACAACGACAAGATCGAGACCAACGCCTTCGTGATGCAGGCCTTCGTGATGTGCGACCCGAAGAACAAGTATCTTGAGAAGCACGTCCGCTGGCTGGCCCAGAACCGCAAGGGTTCGCGCTGGAACAGCACCAAGGACACCAGCCACGCGGTCTCGGCCCTGATAGCGTACGCGAAGGCGACTGGTGAACTCAGCCGCAACTACACCGTCAGCGTGAAGATGGACGGCGAGGAGATTCACAAGTGGGAGGTCACGCCGCAGAACATCTTCGCGTTGCAGACCAACCTGCGCCTCAACAGCCAGTACCTGACCCCGGGCAAGCACACGTTTGAAATCACCCGCCAGGGCGAGGGCAAGGTGTACTTCAGCAGCTTCCTGAGCTACTTCAGCAAGGAGGATCACCTGAAGGCCAGCGGCAACGAGCTGCACATCGACCGCAAGTACTACAAGCTGGTCGAGAAGGTCGTCGAGGTGGACGTCACCAACGCGAACGGCGAAGGCACACACAAGGAAAAGCGCGTGACCTACGACCGCGTCCCGCTTGAGGACGGCGCCAAGCTGACCAGCGGCGACAAGATCGAGGTCGAGCTGAACCTCGCCGCCGACAACGACTACGAATACCTCGCGTTCGAGGACTACAAGCCCGCGGGCTGCGAGCCGGTGGCGCTGCGTTCAGGCCAGGGTTACGCCGGCGGGCTGTGCCAGAACGTCGAGTTGCGCGACGACCGCGTAGCCTTCTTCGTCAGCTACATGCCGCAGGGGACGGCGAGGCTGAAGTACCAGCTTCGGTGCGAGATCCCCGGCACGTTCAGCGCACTGCCCACCCAGGGCGGCAGCATGTACGTGAAGGAAGTCCGCGCCAACAGCGAAGAATGGAAGGTCACGATCAACGACAAGTAGGGGCGATGCTTGCATCGCCCGCCAGGCCGCAACACAAACCGCCCCCGCAACAGCGGGGGCGGTTGCGTTTGGCGAGTCATCTACCAGCGGTTGTAGATCTTCTCTTTGGGCTCGTAGCTTTCTCGTTCGGTGCCGGCGTCGCGCAGGGTGCCGACTTCGGTGACGCGCCAGGCCTCGCCGTCCTTGATCACTTTCACGACCAGCTTGTCACTCGCCTTCGAGTCGGGCAGCTTGAACACGACGGTGGCACTGGTTTCCGTTTCGTCGCGCAACTCCTCGATTTCGGGCGCGGGGTCGTCCGGCTTCTTGTTCTTCGCCGCCCGCTCGTCGCTGCCCTTGTGCACGCCGTCGATGTACGCGTCGGTGAACATGGCCTTGGTCGCCTTCTCCAGCGCCAGGCACAGCGCGCCGAAGTAGTTGAACTGGGCGTCGCTGTTGAAGTCGCGCAGCGCGATGAACGCCATGGCGGCTTCCTTCGAAGAGCCGGCCTTCAGTTCCGGCTTCTTCAGCTTCATCTTTTCGGACTTCGAGAACTCGTAGGCGAACTCCAGCCCACTGTTGCGCCAGTTGTCCCACTCCAGCACCGGCTTCTCTTTCGTCGATTCCTTGCGGTCTTCGCTGCCGCGCTCGACGCTGTCGATGCGCCACTTGCCGTCCTCGCCCTTCACGACGTGGTAGCGGAACCAGTTCTTGCGCGGCTCGCCGGTTTCCCACTCGCCGTCCTTGTTCTTGTAGCGCGAGACGCGTTCCTGGCTGGTAACGATCATGACGCTGCCGTCTTCCTGCGCGTCCTCACTCTCGACCACTGTGGGCTTGCGGGCGCTCTGGTAGCTGCTTTCGCGCGTCTGTTCGGCGCTGCGCTGCTCGACGGCCTTGGCTGCCAGGTCTTCCGTGAACAGCCCCTTCTCCAGCTCGCTGATGGCCTTGTTCGCCAGCCCGTTGTACACGGCGTCCGGCGTGACCGGCGGGTCGCCGAAGTCTTCCGGGTTGTTGGCGATGTGCGACCACGCCAGCACCACGTCTTTGGCAGTGCTGATTTCGGGCGCGGGCTCGAGCGCGACCTCGACGGCGAAATCGTAAACCGTTTCGCCGGACGTCTTGAACACCAGTTTCGGCGGGGCCTTCTGCTCGTCCTGTGCGTTGACGACCGCGCCCGTCAGCAGCAACAGCACGGCAAGCGTTCCTGCAATTCTTCGCATCTGGATTCTCCTGAATGGTGGGCAGCCCAGAATAGGTTCCAATGCTGCCCTGTCCCGCGCGAAACGCGGTTTGCGGGACGGCCCACCCGGTCTATAAATGAGTGCTGATGAGCGACAGCGAACAACCCACTGAAAAGCCCGCTGAGGTCAAAGACCTGACCAAGGCGCACGCGCGGCAGATGCTGATCAAGCAGTGCGTGTTCGTGTTCCTGGTCTCAAGCATCTGTGCCGCCTACCTGCAACTCAACCCGGGCTACCTGCCCACCGGGCTCGGCGATAACCAGACCGTCTTCACCTGGAACCGCAACGAGGGCCTGCCCGAGGGCGACGGCTACTACCACATCAAGGCCGCCTACCTGTACCGCACCGGCGAGATGTTCGAGGCCGGCGAGAACTTCCACTGGACGCGCAACTCGATCTGGAACGGGCACTTCTCCGACAAGGAGTTCCTGTACCACATCTACCTGGTCCCGTTCACACTCATGGCCGAGGACCAGTACCACTGGCAGGCCTTCGTCAGCGGCGCCAAGCTGTCGGCGGTGATCGCGGCCGGGCTGTTCATGTTGGCACTGTTCAGCACCATGCGGCAGTTGAAGGTGCCCAAGGCCTGGTTCTGGACGCTGGCGGCCGGGGCCGTGATGGGCGTGTTCCTGCCGACGCGACTAACCGAGCCCCGAAGCTGGGTGTTCGGGGTCTGCTTCGCGATGCTGGGCTGGGCGGCGCTGACCCGCAACTCGCGCAAGTGGGCGTTCGTGATCGCCGCGCTGTTCGTGCTGAGCTACACCGGAAGCTGGCTGCTGCTGGCGATGGCGTTTTTCCGCGCCGGCTTCCGCTTCGTGGTGGGGCCGGACGATGGAAGCCGCAAAGCAGCGCTGAAACAGGACCTGATCCTGACCGGTGTCGTGTTCGGCGGCTTGCTGCTCGGCTGGATCCTGCACCCGGGCTCGTTCGCGCTGTTGAAGATCTGGTGGGTGCAGAACATCGTCGTGCCGTACACGCACGGCTTTGGCACGCCCACGGGCATCGTGCGCGGCATCACCGGCTGGATGCTGGACTGGGGCCCCGACGCCGCCATACCGCGCGTCCCGAACGAGATGCTGGGCGGCGAACTGAAGGGTGTGCCCATCACCGTGCTGCTGATGGGCAACACCTTCGAGGTCACCATGCCGGTGCTGCTGCCGTGCCTGTCGGCGTGGTTCCGCGTGCGCCCGTCGAAGACCACCGTCGCGACGTTCATCATCGGCGTCGGCTTCACGGTGCTGCACTTCTACAACGGGCGCTTCGTTGAGTACGCCGTGCCGTTCCTGCTGCTGGCGGGGGCGAAATGGATGTCGGAAATCCTCGCCGCGCG
>JAGQRI010000263.1:3894-13685 GCA_020425515.1 Planctomycetota bacterium
GTCGGCGTCATGGTCGTGCTGCTGATGCTGAACCTGTACCGCACCGGCGAGGGCATGGGTTACCGCCCGAAGTCCTATTACAAGGAAGCCGGCGAGGCCATGCAGGCGCACCCGGAAATCAAGGGCAAGGTGGTCTACAACATCGCCTGGGACACCTTCCCCGAGCTGATGCTGTACCGCTCGGACTGCGACTACATCTGGGGCATGGACCCGATGTTCACGGCAGCCAAAGGCGACCGGGACGCGCGCCGCGTGGTCGGGTTCATGCAGAACGACATGACCGAATGGGGCAGCGGCCCGCAGGACGTCGTGCGCATCCTGCGCGAGGATTTCCACGCCGACTACCTGTTCGTCTACGACCGCGCGGCCGAGCGCAAACGCTACTTTGAGATCAAACGCTGGGCCGAGCTGGGGTTGCTTGAACCCGTCGAGCAGCGCGTCGAGTACGGCTTCGCGCTATATCGCATACCGCCCGCGCCCTGATCAGCGCCCGGCGAGTTTGTACAGGTTGGGCTCGTCGCATTCGATCCAGCCGATCTTGCCCTTCTCGTTCGAGCCTAGCTCATAAAAACGCGCGCCGGTCACGCGCCAGCCATCGTCGGTCTTCTTCACCAGCACCTCGATGGCGCCGGTCCACTGGTCGCGCGGCTTGAACTTGACGACCTTCGTGCCGCCTTCGCCGTCGTTGACGCTTTCGACTTCGCGAGGCTTCTCGGTCGCCTTCTGTTTGATCCAGGCAGCGGCCTGCTCGTCCTGATCCTTCACGTACTCGCTCGTGAAAAGCGGCTTGAGAACCTTCAGCCAGTCGTCCAGCCCCTTGGCGTGCACGCTGTTGTCGAGTTGCGCGCGCCGAGCCAGCAGGGATTCAAACAGCGACTTCGCGGCCCCCTTCGCGGTGTCGGTTGCCGCCGCGGGAACGGACTTGGCGGCCGCATCGAGCTTCTGGGCGTAAAGGATGAACAACAGCATGCTGTAGTCGTCCTGCCAGTTCGTGCCGTCGCCCTGCTGGATCTTCACGATGCGCCACTTGCCGTCGTTGCCCAGTTTGCAGGCGAAGCGGCGTTTGAGCTCCTGTCGGCTTTCGCTCCACTTGCCGGTCTTGGGCTGCCGCTGGCGGATGTCGATATTCTGTTTCGTCGCGACCCAGCGGGTGCCGTTCTTGTCCGTCTCTTCACCGGTCACTGTCGTCTCCCCCATCGTCTTGACCACGTCGTCGGCGCCGGGCGCCTTGTCGTCTTCATGGTCGTCGATGGCCTGGATGGCGGCGGCGGTCAGCAGTTCCTTCTCGTATTTGCCGAGCGACTTGCGCACCGCCTTGTCCCACTTGCGCCCGACGGTCTTCATCATCTCCGCCGTGGACGCGCGATTGTCGGTGAACGCCGCGTAGGCCAGTACCGTCCCCTTGGCCGTGGTCTGGTCGGTGGCGTGGTGGGCGACGAACTCCATCTTGAAGTTCTCAACCGTGTCGCCTGTCAGCTTCCATTCAAAGGGCGGCGTCCCGGGCTGCTGCGCCCCGGCAAGGGCCGCAAACAACAGGATCGGCAGGGCAATCAGGCATGCGCGCATCGGGCTCTCCGGCGGGTATCTTTGTTGTACGAACGGGAAGGCTTCCGGATTGCGGAAACCCTGCGCGGCGTTCAGGTAATAACATGCAGTGGCGAAAGGCCCGTTTTCAAGGGCGCTTCGGGCTGTAGACTTGAGCGTGATGGAAGAGTTTGTCGAAAAACAATACGGGGAAAACGAGCGCTTCCAGCGCGACCCCGTCACCCCCACCGCCAACACGGTGTACCTGCGCGTGAAATCCGAGCAGGTGAAGGGCATTCTCGGCAGCAAGTATTCGGTGCCGCAGGGGTTTGTTTCCCTCGTCGAGGAAAAGGGCGGCAAGGCCAAGATTCTCATGCCCGGCGAGGAAACCGGCGGCGATTTCACCGCCCACCTGATCCGTGACCGCGACGTTCGCATCCCCTTCAACACCCAGCAGGCGACCACCAGCGACGGCTTCGACGCGCAGCTCAGTTTCGAGCTCAGTGTCACGCCGGACATCACCCGCCGCGACAGCATCGACGCGTTCATCGAACACAACGTTGAGGGGCGCCGCCACTTCGACTGGCCACTGCTGAAAGCCGAGTTGCGCGACCCGGTGGCCTCCGCCGTGAAGTCGGTCATCAAGGAATACAGCGCCGAGCAGCTCAGCGATGAAAAGATACTGGCCGAGGCACGCGAGAAAATCATCCAGCGCTGCAGCCACGACCTCGAAGCCAACGGTATCGCCGAGACGTCACTCGAACTCGGGCGCGTGCGCAGCGACGGCTACGAGAACCACAAGCAGGACATCGCCGAGGTCAAGCAACAGGGCGAGCGCGACCGCGCCAAGCAGGAAGTCCAGGCCGCGATACTGCGCGACCAGATGGGCCAGGAACTGTCGCGCCAGGAACTGGAGGACTTCCTGAACTCCGCCCGCGAAGAGGGCATGCTCAAGGAGCACGAGCGCAAACTGAAAGACCTCGAGCGCAAGGCCGAGCTCGACAAGCTCGAAACGGAATACCGCGAGCAGCAGCACAACCTCGAGGCCGCGCTGCGCAAGATGATCGTGGAAGAAAAGCTCGAGCTGGATTCGCTGCAACTCGACAAGCACATGGACGTCGTCAAGAAGCTGAAAAGCGAGCTTTCGGAAGACCGCATCGAGGTCTACATCAACCTGATCAAGGACGAGAAGCTCAAGGCCGACCTGCTGCATCGCCTGATGATGAAAAGCATGTCGCCGGAGCAGCTTTCCGCGCTGGCCGAAGTGGAAGCGCAGAAGGCCCGGCAGATCGAGCTTGCGATTTCCAAGCCGCGCCTCGACCCGGTGCAGGAACACCACGAAAGCGACACAGGCAAGGTGAAGGAAGGCGACGCCGTCAGCCTGTCCGAGGAAGACACCCAGGCGCTGCGCCGCCCGGCCGAGATCGACGAGGAAGACGTCGCGACCGTAGCCGCCGACAACATGAATGAGGCGCTCGGCACGGCGCTGACCGAGGCGATGGAATCCGCCACCGTGCACGTGCCCGAAACGGCCGAGCTGGAAGAAGTCGACACCGAGGAAATCAGCGACGAAGAACTGGTCGAGGCCGAGAAGGAAACCTCGCCCGAGCCGCAGATCGACGCCGTGGCGCTGGTTGCATCCGGGCGCCGCGTGTTCGCCATCGACCCGCTGCGCCAGGAGAACCTGAACCAGACGCAGATGTCGCTCGAATACGACGGCGGGCGGCTCGGCAGCCTGCGCAGCGTCCGCGTAGACGGCGAGGGCAGCAGTCGCCTCGTGCTGGCGGGTGCGCGCAACGGCGTCTACACAACGCTGGTGCAGCACCAGAAGGCGCACCGCGAATACCCGATCGGCCCCAACGTCGACGCGCGCACGGGCATCAACGCGGCCGTGCTGTACAAGGGCTACATCTACGCCACGCACAGTGAGTTCGGGCTGCTGCGCTGGCCGCAACTGCAACCGTACAGCAGCGCCGTGCAGGTGATGCCGGAACTGATCAGCAAGTTCTCGACCACCCGTAACCTGCAAATATTTGACGGGCGCCTGCTGTTCGCCAACGGGCCGACCGTGTTGCTGCTTGAAGCGACGGGTGACACCGGCAGGACGCTGCGGGTGGCCGCGCGCTACCGCGGCACTCGCCACGAGGTCACGGCGCTGTCGGCCGACGACAAGTACATCCTGATCGCGGACACTGCGGGCGACGTGTACGTGTGGGACCCCAAGTCCACCGAGCCGCCGGTGCTGGCCTTCTACGCGGGCACGGCGATCAGCGACCTGGCCGCGACCGAACTGCCCGGCGAGCGCCGCTGCTTGCTGGTGGCGATCAAGCGCCCGGTTGTGCCGATGCTGTTCCGCGACGGCAGCACCGCGCTGGAGTTCACCGCGCCCGAGCCGGTACGCACCTGCGACGTACTGAACGGCACGATCGTCGGGCTCAGCCGCGACCGCATGCGCATCTTCGCCTGGCGCGAACACCGTCCCGACTGGCCCGCCTGGCAGTTCCAGTTCACCGAGCCGGTGCTGGACGTGCGCCTTGTCGCTCCGGCGGCCGTCACGCGCGGCAGCAACAACACGCCGGCCCCGGCAGGACTGAAGCAGCCGCCCGGTTATCACAACCATGGGTGACGGCGCGGAATTCCTCGGGCTTCCCGACAACGTGCTGTGGCAGCGCGCTCTGAAGTACTACGCGCAGCACGACTTCTTCATGGTGCACGAAGCCTGCGAGGTGCTGTGGAAGCGCAGCGACGGCCAGGACGCCGAATTCTACCAGGCGTTCCTGCAGGCGGCCGTCAGCCTGTACCACTACGGCAACGCCAATTTCAGCGGGGCGCGGCAGCTGGCCCGCAGCGCAATCTCGCGCCTCGCCGATTTGCCGAGCGACTACCACGGCGTGAACGTGAAGGCCTTCCTGAACAGATACGAAGCGCTAATGAGCCCGGTGCTGTTGAACGCCAGTGACCTGAAGCCGCTCGACTGCCGGCAGGCGCCGCCGATTCAGCACACGTAGGGACACGCTGCTGCGTGTCCCCGACATGCCCCTTCGCAGCAGGACATGCAGCAGCATGTCCCTGCTGCCTGCGCTTGCGCTTGCGGCGCTTGTCCCCTTCAATGCGGCGCAAGGAGATTGCCATGACCGACGTTCCACCGCCGGCACAACCGATCGGCGCCGAGATGAAGCTGCGCCACCTCGAGTTGCCGCCCGAGACCGAGAAGCTGTACAGCGATTTCGTGGGCAAGATCGACCAGCGCATCCGCGCGGGCGACGACCGCAGCGAAATCTGCCGTGACGCGCTCACCGAAATCTGGGGCGAGCAGGCCAGCCCGCTGTTTGCGGCACAGTTCGACCCGCGCAACGTGACGCTCGAATCCGAATACTACGGCGACTGCGACCCGGAACGGTTCGGCAAGGTGAAGCCGCTGCTGTGGCTGTGGTACATGTTCGACCGCAGCCCGGGCGGGCTGAACCTCGAGCTCGGTTTCCGCCTGCGGCGCATGCTGGCACAGCACATCTTCAAGCGCGTCGGCAAGAACTTCAAATGCTTCCCGTTCGTCGAGTTTACTTTCGGCTACAACATGGAAGTCGGCGACAACGTCGTGATCCACCGCTGGGTGCTGCTGGACGACCGCGGCGGGATCGAGATCGGCGACAAGTCGTCCTGCGCCGACTTCGTCAACGTCTACAGCCACACCCACGACATCAACCTGCAGCAGTTCGTCGACAACCGCAAAACCGTGATCGGGCCGCGCTGCCGCGTGACGTACCACGCGACCGTGCTGGCAGGCTCGAAGATGGGTGAAAACAGCATGCTCGGCGCGCACGGATTGCTCACGCGCGACACCCGCGAGCACGCCGTGTACGTGGGCATCCCGGCCAAGAAGGTAAAGGAAAAGGACCGCGAATTGGCCGAGCCCACCAAGCACAAGGAAGAACGCTTCTAAAGCAACCAGTGACTCCTGTTCAGCTAGTTCGCGTGGCACAGGCAATCTTGCCTGTGCCACGCGCCTGTTGTTACTGCCGGCATCCTGTGGAAATGCTCAAGCCACCTACCGGAACAGCTTGCGGGCTACCGCGGCCAGCCGCTCGGTGTTGGCGTACCCGAGCAGCTTCGCGCTGATGCGGTACCAGCCCTTCGGCGGGCGGAACGACGCCTGCACACGGTACGCTTCACGCATGAGCATGTTCAGGCGCTGTTTGTCGCGCAGCCACAGCCAACTGTAGCGCGCCTCGCGGTACCAGCGCCAGGCCAGCGCTTCGCGGCGCTGCGGCGTCCAGCCGGATTCATCCAGCGCGGACTCGACCGAGCGCAACACACGCTCCGTCACCCTGGTTCGTTCACTCAGGGCGATGGCGGAAAGCTGCGAGTCACCGTGGCGGCGGTAGTCGGCGACCAGTTTGTCCACCGCGACATACTGCGCGCCCGCCAGCGCGACGCGGGTCATGAATTCGAAATCCTGCTCGACCGGGTAGGACGGGTCCCAGCCGCTCACACGCAACAATGAGGCGCGCCGGTGCAGTACCGCCGTCGGTAGCAGCCATTGCTGTT
Source organism: Planctomycetota bacterium (assembly GCA_020425515.1). Lineage (GTDB taxonomy): Bacteria > Planctomycetota > UBA8742 > UBA2392 > UBA2392 > JACKID01. Next base: position 9,964 of record JAGQRI010000263.1, read on the forward strand.
TCAACAGGTCCACCAGCAGGTCGTCGCCGCACTCGCGCACGACCGGCTCGGAGTACCGCGACGGGCTTTCCTCGCTGAACCAGTCGCGCCACTGCCCGTAGGCCAGGTCCGCCTCGCCGATCCCGCGGACCAGCGCCGACAGCGCGCCCTCGTGCAGCACGTCGTCCGAGTCGGCGAACATCAGGAACTCGCCCTTCGCGCGCGCGGCGCCGCGGTTGCGCAGGGCGCATGCGCCGACCTTCTCGTTGGTGAACACTTCCAGGCGCACGCCGTCGGGGCATTCGCCGCGCAGCGCTTGAAGGCGATCGAGCGTGGCGTCGGTCGAGGCGTCGTCACCGACGATGATTTCGAGGGGGCGGTAGTCCTGCTTGAACACCGACTCCAGTGTTTCGCACAACAGCTTCGCACGGTTGAAGGTGGGTATGACGACGGATACCAGGCCCGGCTCGTACTCCGCGGGCAGCCACTGGTTTTGGTCGGCATCGGGCATTCGCGTGTCTACCCGTCGCTTGCGCTCCGGGCTCCTGTTTGCGTTGCGGCTACTTGCCGGTGTACGCCTTGCGGACCGCCATGTCGAGTTGCGCCAGCAGCTTCGGGTTCTTGCCCGCGCACTTCTGCAGCGCGCGGCTGAGTTCGATGATCTGGCTGTACGCCGCGCCGGCCGCGCGCTTCGACGGCACGGGCAACATGCGAAGTTGTTCGACGGTAATGCGCCCCTCGGCCCTGAGGCGCGTCTCCTTGAAGCTGTCGCGGTACAGGCGTCCGAAGTACTCGCTGTTGAACACGCCCAACAAGAAATCGTCGTCGTGGTCCGGCGCGCCGAAGCAGGCGATCAGGTCGTCGCGAAAGAACGCGGGCGGGTTGTGCTTCGCCGCAATCGGGCGCTGGGCATCGCGCTTGATCACGATGCGCGCCTGCTTGAACGTCGCCGCGGGCGCGACGCGCGCGTATCGGCCGCTCTGGCTGGGTCCGGCCTGTCGCAGGAACAGCCGCGGCTTGCGCATCGCGAATGGGATGACGTCGCTCGCGTCGCGGATCGGTTGGGCGTGTTTCTCGGGCTTGTCGGTGATGAGCTGGCGCGCCATGTTGCCGGGATTGACGCCGATATCCTCGAAGCTCGTCGGCGGCAACGGAATGTGGCGCAGGATGCTGGTCTGGTACACCTGCTCGCGCTCGTCGGCGCGGGATTCCCACGGCTCGCCGCTGACATCGCCCTTGCCCGCGGTCAGCACGAACAGCCCGGCGTCGTCGTTCACGCCCGGCAACACGCCCTGGCCCTGCGCGATGATCTGATCCGGCGCGACGAACTGCGCCATGGCGCGGCGGAACGCGGCATAGTCCGGGCTGTCGGCTACGCGCAGCGGCAGCAGGATGCCGACGCGCCCGCCTTGCCGTCTGATCAGCCGCCCCGCCAGTTCGGTAAACACCGTGTGCAGCGCCGGCGTGCCGGTGAACGAGCCGAAGCGGCGGGCAATCTGCGCGCGCTTGGCCGGCAGCATGTCCTGCGCCGCGGCGCCGGAGAGGTCTTTCCAGGGCGGGCAGCACAGGATCGCGTCGGTGATTTCGCGGTCGTCGCTTTCGAGCGCGTCGCGAATCACCAGCTTCGGGCGCACGGGCAGCTTCAGGCACTGCCCGGCAAGTTCCAGCACCCGCTTGGTGCCGTCGGCAAGCTCGCGCGAAATCTCCCAACCTTGCAGCTTGCCGCCCTGCAGCCACGTCTTGACCCACTGCGGACGCGAAACGCACGCCCATTCCACGGACGCCAGCAGCAACGAACCCAGCCCGCAGCACGGGTCGAGCACAGTCGGCGGGTCATTGCGCGGGAACTTCGAGAGCGTCTCATGGGCCACGCGCAGGGCCACCGCGCGCGGCGTGAACGCCCCGCCCAGCGTGGCGCGCAGCTTCGGCGGCACGGCCTGCGCCATGCGCTCGTGCTGCTTCCATGCGGCTGAGAAATCGACTTTCATGGCGGGCCTGAGTGGTCGGTGGCCAGTGCTCAGTGGTCAGAATACCGTGCCGAATGCTGAGCACTGACCACCGATCACTGACCACTTGTACTTAAGCCGCAACCTGCCTTCAAACCAGCGGATATGTATATTGGACTGTGTTGGTCCGGTTTGTACGTTAAGGGCCACGAGGATCGGAATGCTGACTTACTCGGACAAGGTCAAGGAACACTTCATCAACCCGCGCAACGTGGGCGTGCTCGCGGACGCCAGCGTCGTCGGCGAGGTCGGCTCGATGTCCTCGGGCCAGGCGCTGAAGCTGTACCTGAAGCTGAACACCGAAGAGGTCATCGAGAACGCCAGCTTCCAGGTGTTCGGCAGCCCCAGTGCCATCGCCGCCAGCAGCGCCCTGACCGAGATGCTGAAGGGCAAGCACATCGACGAGGCCGCGCGCATCACCGCGGACGACATCAGCCAGTTCCTCGGCGGGCTGCCGCCCGAGAAGATGCACACCTGCGTGATGAGCATGGAGGCGCTGGAAATCGCCTACGCACGCTACCGCGGCATCGATATCGAAACGGAGCTCGACGAAGAAGACGAGCTGCACATCTGCCGCTGCTACAGCGTGCCGGAGCAGAAAATCGAGCGCGCTATCCGCGACAACAACCTCACGACCATCGAGGAAATCACCCACTTCACGAAGGCGGGCGGCGGCTGCACGAGTTGCCACGTCGACCTGAAGCTGATCCTCGAGCGCGTCCGCAGTGAAATGCCGCAGGCGCAGGAAGAGAAAACCGAACGCAAGCCCGTGGCGACCGGCAACAAGACCAACCTCGAAAAGATGCGCGCCATCCAGGACGTGCTCGACCGCGAGGTGCGCCCGGGGCTGGCCATGGACGGCGGCGACATGGAACTGGTCGACGTGCAGGGCAACAAGGTGTTCGTGCAGCTTCACGGGCACTGCAACAGTTGCGCCTCCAGCACGACAACGATGAAGTTCTTCGTCGAGGACCGCCTGCGCGAAATGGTCGACCCGGAAATCGTCGTGATCGACACGACGGAGCACGCCGACGAACTACACGCCCCGCCGATGAGGTAGAGGTCGCTGCGCTCCAATGTTCAGTTATCAATGATCAATGTTCAAAGAACGACGGAGTTTCAAATCGAATTGGTCATTGACCATTGAAAATTGGAGCGAAGCGACCCGATGACCGACCGACCGATCTTTCTCGACAACAACAGCACCACCTTCCCGGCGCCGGAAGCCGTCGAGGCCGTGCTGCCCCTGTTCGGCGAGATCTACGGCAACCCGAGCAGCACGCATTCGTTCGGCCAGAAGGTCCGCCACGAAATCGAGCTGGCGCGCGAGAACGTGGCGAAATTGCTGAACTGCAAGCCTAGTGAGATCGTGTTCAACTCCGGCGCGACCGAGGGCAACAACACCGCCATCTACGCCGCCCTCGACGGCATGCCCGAACGCAAGCACATCATCACCACGCGCGTCGAACACTCCAGCGTCCTGGAGGTCATCCGCTACCTGGAAGAGGCCGGCTACCGCATCACCGAGTTGAACGTCGACCGGCTGGGACACATCGACCTCGACGAGTTGAAGAACGAAATCAGCGGCGACACGGCGCTGGTCAGTATCATGTGGGCCAACAACGAGACCGGCGTGATCAACCCGATCAACGCGGCCGGCGACATTGCCAAGCAGTTCGGTGCGCTGTTCCACGTCGACGCTGTCCAGGCGGCAGGCAAACTCAAGATCGACCTGAC
>JAGQRI010000264.1 GCA_020425515.1 Planctomycetota bacterium
TCAGCAGCGTCATGCGCGACCTGCGCGAAGCGGGCGTGGACATGCTGACCGTCGGGCAATACCTGAAACCGGCGGCGGGCCTGGCGGAAGTCGCCCGCTACCTCGAGCCGCGCGAATTCAATGAAATCCGCGACGAAGCGCTGGCGTTAGGCTTTCCGAAGGTAGCCAGCGGCCCCTTCGTCCGCAGCAGCTACAACGCCAAAGAGCAGTTTTTGGACAGCAACGTGCAATGACCGTTGGGGACGCCGATGACTGAAACTGATCGCCCGATTCGCGTACTGGTTGCCAAGGCCGGTCTGGACGGGCACGACCGCGGCGCGAAGATCGTCGCCGCGAGCCTGCGCGATTCCGGCATGGAGGTGATCTACACCGGGCTGCGCCAGACGCCCGAGATGATCGTGCACGCGGCCATCCAGGAGGATGCCGACGCCATCGGGCTGAGCAGCCTGTCCGGAGCGCACATGACGCTGTTCCCGCGCGTGCTGGAATTGCTGAAGGAAAACCACGCCGAGTCGATCCTGCTGTTCGGCGGCGGCGTGATCCCTGACAAGGAGGCCGCGGCGCTCATGAAACAGGGCGTCGGGCGTTTGTTCGGCCCCGGCACCGACACGCACGAAATCGCCGACTACCTGCGAAACGAAATCCCGAAACGACGAGCAACCCAAGAGGTATAGCCATGACGAATCCCCCAGCGGATCCGAATCAGCCGAACGATAACGCGCCCCAGCAGCCGCCCCCGCCCCCTCAGCAGGGTTACTCGTACATGCCGCCGCCACCGCCGGGCGCTCCGGGCAACATGCCGATGCAGCAGAACTACCGCCTGTCGCGCCCGCGCACGGGAATGTGGCGCACGCTGGGTTTCGTCGTGCTGATCGGCGTCATTGCTTTCACGGTGTTCGAGTTCCTGGCCGTGCTTGGCGGCGGCGTACTCGGGGGCGGCAAGGCCAACCCGCACGGCGTGACGGAATCGCGCCGGCAATCCGGCAGCAACGGAAAGATCGCCGTCATCAAGGTCAACGGCGTGATCATGGAAGGCGGCAGCGGCGGGCTGTTCGGAGGCGGCATCGACCCTGTCGAGATGGTCAAGGACGGGCTGAACCGCGCGGCCGACGACGCTGACGTGCACGCCGTGATCCTTGAGGTCAACAGCCCGGGCGGCGGCGTCACCGCCAGCGACTTCATCCACCACGCGATCGTCCAGTTCAAGGAAAAGAGCGGCAAGCCGGTCGTCGTGTTCATGAAAGACCTGGCGGCCAGCGGCGGCTACTACATCAGCGCGCCGGCGGACTGGATCGTCGCCAACGAGACCACCCTGACCGGCAGCATCGGCGTGATCATCCAGGGTTTCAACTTCCACGGCACGCTGACGGAAGTCGTCAAAGGCGAGGACGCCACGATCAAGGCCGGCAACAACAAGACCATGGGCAGCATGTTCGCCGACCCGAACAGCGACGAGTACAAGGAAGGTCGCAAACTGCTGCAGGACCTCGTCAACGAGATGCACGCGCACTTCAAGCAGATCGTCAAGGACGGACGCGACACGCGCCTCAGCAAGGACTGGGAAGACTACGCCGACGGGCGCGTCATGAGCGCTCGCCAGGCGTTGAAGATCGGGCTGATCGACGAGATCGGTTACTTCGAGGCCGCCAAGGCGAAGGCGGAACAGCTCGCCGGCGTCGAGAACTGCGCGGTCGTCGAGTACGGTCGCGACATGAGCCTGGGCGCGCTGCTGGGGCTGAACGCCGAGGACGTGAAGCCGAAGCTGGAGCAGGCCGCCAGCGAACAGATCCGCGCCGACCTGCAAGCCCAGCTCAGGCTGTACCCGGGACGGCCCATGGCCATCTGGGTTCCGTAGGAAGCGCGATCCGAGCCCGGCCCGCAAGGGCTGGGGTCATGGCTAGGTCAAGCGCTCGACGCCCCCAGCCCTCGCGGGCTGGGCTTGGATTTTCAAGTTACATCACGTACTTGAGCACTACGAAAAACAGGGCGATCAGAACGACCAGCCCGATGGTGATCCATTCGAAGTACTTTTCGATCAGCGGCTTGACCTTGTCGCCGAACACGCGGATCAGCCCGCCCAGCGCGAAGAACCGAAGCCCGCGCCCCACAATGCTGCCGAGAATCAGCATCGGCAGACTGACGTTGAACACGCCGCCCGCGATTGTGAACACCTTGTACGGGATCGGGCTGAGCGCCGCGCTGAAGTACGCGAAGAACGAGTTCTGCCCGAACTTCTCGTGCACCAGGTAGAAGTAGCCGTCCGGGTAAAATCGCGTATCCCCGGCCGTCTGCGCCAGGGGCTCGCCGCTGCCCGGTGTGCCGAACCATGAAGGCCCCCACCCGACGGCATGAATGACGTCCACCACGGACTGGAACAAGGCCTGCCCGATGAACCAGCCAAGAATTCCGCCCAACACGGACGCTGCCGTGCAGACGCCCGCGTAGAACAGGCTGCGCTTCTGCTTGCCCAGGCACAACGCGATCAGCAGCGGGTCCGGCGGGATCGGAAAGAAGCTGGCTTCGGCGAACGCCAGCAGCGCCAGTGCCGGCAGGCCGAACTTCGTATCCGCCCAGCCGACCACCCAAGCGTACAACCGCTTCAGCAAACGCAGCGGCCAGAACAGCACCCAGAGCACCCCGCCCTTGGGCGCGCGCGAAGGCTGCGTCACCTCGGCGGCCTCTTCATTCATGGTTCGACTCGCCCTCGATGACTGCCTGCGCCAGCCCCTCGGCGCTGTGGGTTGCCGCTTCACCCGCCGGTTCCAGCTTGTGTTTGCGCAGCGCCGCGCTGGTGGTCGGGCCGATGCTGTACAGGCGTTTCGACCCAAGCTTCTCGGCGGCAGCCGACCACGCGTTCTCGACGGCGCTCGGCGAAGCGAACGCCAGCGCGTCAAGTTGGTCAAGCGATTGCGCCAAGGCTTGCATGCCCGTCTCATCCGGCAGGGTTCGGTACGCCACCGGGTCATCGACATCGAAGCCGAGCGCCTGAAGTCCTTCCTTCAGCGTTGTCGGGGCAATCTCGCTGCGCGGGTACAGTACGCGCCCGGATTGCTCCTCCAGGCCGGCGAAGGCCTCGATCAAACCCTTCACGTGCTGCCTCTCCGGTACCAGCGAAACGTTCAACCCCGCGTCTTTCGCTTCGCGCGCCGTCGTGTCCCCCACGCACGCGACGCCCGGCGCGTCATGCCCGCCAAATTGCAGGAACATGCGCAACGCGTTGCTGCTGGTGAACACCACCCAGCGGTACTTGCCGACCTGCGCCAGCGCCTCACGCAGGGGCGACTCGTCCTCGGGCGGCGCAATCCGGATCAGCGGGATGTGCGAAACCTGCGCGCCCCCTGCCGCCAGCAGCTCGTCCAGCGCACCGGCGCGCTCGCGCGTGGTCGCGATGCGCAGCCCTTTCAGCTTTCCGCGCGGGGTTTCGTCATTCATCAGGACCGCTATAACTCAGGCAATAGACCTCAGGGAAGTCCCCATGCGTTTTCTGAAACTGTTTCCGTTGCTTACGCTCATGCTGCTGCTGCCGTCGTGCGGCGGCGGGCTTGATTTGAATTCCTGCCAGGACGTCGCCGGGCTGTTCATGGAGCGCATGGCCAAGGGCGACGTCCGCGGCGCCTACGACCTGTGCGACCCCTCGGCCCTCAACTACGACGCGCTGCAGGCCATCACCAACAACCCGGCCAACGACCCGGTCTGGAACGACTACAAGGGGCTCGAATTCGGCGAGGGCGGCCAGAAGACCGACAAGGGCGAAGTCACCGAGATTCGCCTCGCGCCCGCCACCCCCACCGGGCACAACGATTTCGTCGTACATTTCGCCTTCCGCAAGGGCGACAAGGGTTGGAAGATCATCGGGTTCCTGCTGACCACGAAGGCCGATGAGCAGAAGACTACTTCTTAGCGGCTTCGAGCCGTTCGGCGATTTCGCGACCAACCCGTCGTGGGATGCGCTGGAACTCGCGCAAAGCGAAGGGCTGCTGCGTGACGGCGTAAAGTTGGTGCGCATACCGGTCACGTACACGGACGCCTTCCGCGTGTTCGAGCAGGCTGTCACCGAGCACGACCCGGAGGCCGCCATCAGCTTCGGCGTGTACGGCTCGAAGCTCGACAGCCCCAGCTTCCGCGAGGCAAACGGCGCCGCCGGCCTGCCCGCGACGCTGTTCATCGAAACCATCGCCCGCAACCGTGACGGCGCGCCGAAACCCGACAACGCGGGCGTGACCAGGGGCGGCGACGAAATCGTGGCAGGCGCACCGCCTGAGCTGCCGGCGACATTCCCGGCGATGGCCATGCAGCGGTCGTTAAAGGAAGCGGGATTCGAGGCCGGGCTTTCGGAAGACGCGGGCGCTTACCTGTGCAACCACTTGTTCTACCGGGCGTCGCACGCGTACTTTGAGCGCTTTCCTTACGGGTTCGTACACGTGCCGCCCGTAGATACGATGGGCGGGAAGCTCAGTCTCAGGCAGCTTGCAAACGCCATGGCGATACTGGCAAATACGTTCGTCAGGCATTTGGGATCGTGAACATGTGGCAGTACATCTGGGTCATCGGCATTCTTGCGGCGCTCTGCCTTTCCGCCTGTGACGGGGGCATGGGCGACAAGGGCGGCGGCAAGTGGGGCGGCAACAAGGGCGACGTCGAGCGCAAGGACCCGCTGGTTGAGGTCGTGCCGGCGCGCCGCGACAACATCTCACGCTCCGAGCGCAGCACCGGGCGCATCGAGGCCCACACGCTGGCGGATGTTTACGCGCAGGTCAGCGAAGTCGCGCTCGAGGTCAGTGTGGACGTCGGCGACCGCGTCACCCAGGGCGACGTTCTCGCGCGCCTCGACCAGAGCAAATCCAGCCTGCAGGTCGGCGCAAGCATGATCGCCGTGCAGGAGGCCGAGCAGGCCCACGAAAAGAACAAGCTGGACCTCGAGAAGGCGAAGACCGATTTCGCCCGGATCGAGAAGTACTTCGACCCCAAGGACCCCGAATCGTCGCGCCTCTACAGCAAGGAAGCCTACGACGCCGCCAAACTGGAATACGACAAGGCGCTGAACGTCGTAAAAACGTCCGAGCTGGCCTTGCAGCGCGCCCAGGGCGAACTTGCGGGCAACCAGTTGCAGCTTTCGCAAACGATCATCCGGGCGCCCATCGGCGGCGTCATCACCGAGCGCAACATCCGCGAGAACGAGCTGGTATCTGCCAGCGCGCTCGCCTTCCGCATCGCCGACTTCTCGATCCTTGAGGTCAAGCTCGACGTCGCCGAGGCCAGCCTGCAGGACCTGCGCGAGCCCGAGCGTATCCCGGCCGTCACGCTGTTCGGGCTGAACGAGAAAGTGCGGCTCGACAGCGCCCAGGCCGTGTTGTTGTCCGTGACGGCCTTCCCGAACGCGCGCTTTCTCGGCTACATCGACCGCATCTCGCCGACGGTGGACGAAACGCGCGGCATGATCGTGACCACCGTCCGCATCATCCAGCCCGACCGGTTCAGCCCGGACGCGCAGGCGCCCCTGCTGAACCAGCTCGACCCGGATTCCCGCAACGCCGTCGAGGCCACAGCGGAGCGCGCCCGCAACGGCGAGCGCATCAGCCTGCGCCCCGGCATGTGGGTGGACGCCCGCATCTCGACGAACGTCGAGAAGAACGTGTTGCTGGCGCCGGGCTCGGCGATCGTGGGCGACGCGGAAGTGATCTGGGTGATCGACAGCAAGGACGGCGAAAGCGGCAAGGCGCGCAAGATTGACGTGTCAAGGCGCCGCGGCGTGAACAGCGAGGGCAGCTTCGAGTTGCGCCCGCCGCCCGCCGGGCTTGAGAAAGGCCAGGAAGTCAAGGAAGGCGCGCTGATCGTCGTGCGCGGGCAGTCGCTGCTGCGCGAAGGCCAGATGGTACGCATCCGCAACCTGGCGCAATAAGGGACTGTCCCCGCAGTTGGGGACTGTCCCTGTCGTTGATTCAGGTTGGAACTCTTCCGGTCGCGGGCAAGTCAGCCACAAAATCACGAAAACACAAAAAGCCGCCTGTCCGGGTCCGTTTTGTGAGGCGTCGGACACCGGGACAGTCCCGATCAGTTCTCGTTCTTGGGGCCGAACCAGACGAAGGTGAACTCGACGGTCCAGAAGGTGCTGTCGCCGTCACGGTTAGCCACGATGTTCATGCGGTCGAAACGGCGGACGTCACGGTCGATCTTGATCTCCTTCACGTGGGCGTACTCGCGAGTCGCAACCTGCGCATGCGACAGGAACACCGCCCATTCCGTCTGGGTGACGTTCTTGAGCTTCACGTCCAGCGTGTACTCCCAGTACATCTTGTTGATCAGCTTCTGTTTCGGCTTGCCGATGTCGAAGTGGTCGTCGTTGCCCGTGCTGTCTTTGATTTTCAGATCGTCCGCGATCTCGCGCAGCCGTATGTGGGTGTTGTCGCGCACGTCCTTATCTATCGGCTTGATCAGCCCGGCTTCGACCTTGCGGTAGTAGTCGTTGATGTTCCACGCGTAGGCGGCGCTCATGTCCGCGAACTGCCCGGCCAGGCTTACGTACTCGCCCGCCAGTTCCTCGCGGTCCTGGTTCGCGAACTTGTAGCCCACCAGCGCCACCATCGCGAGCAGGAAGCACGCGACGATGTAGATCGTCATGGCCTTGCTGCCTTCACCGTCGCCCATTACTTCTTCTCCTTCGACGAAGTCGGCTTTTCCTTCTTCGGCGGCTCGATCTTCTTCAGGTACAGCTTCAGCGTAACCTGATTGGCCTCGCGTCCTTCCGGACCCGTCGGCGCCCGGCTGCCGGTGCTTTCTTCCGGCGCCCGTTGCTGGTCGAACCAATCCGGGTGCGCGTCGTGCAACTGCCGGAAGGCTTCGAACATGCGTTCCGACTCCGTCAGGTTGCCGGCGCCCAGGCGGTCGCGCTCTGACTGCGTCTCCGTCAGGCTCGCCAGGTACTCGATCGTCACGCCGCTTTCCAGAATGTCCAGCCGCAGCAGCGCGAAGTCATAGCTCGGCTTGGCGCCCTGGATGGTTTTCAGCACCTCGGCCAGGATCTGGTCGGCCGGGTGCGGCTCGGCGTAAACGTCCTTGTTCAGGCCCTGCAACTCCGTCTGCGTGTCCTTGAGTCGCTTGTGCGCGTTGCGGATCTCGGCGCCCGGGTCTTCCGGGTTGGACGGATACTTGCGCAGGTCGAGCAGCTTCTTCGTGGGCTTGGCCTTCTCGTCCGCGGCCTTGGTGTGCTTGAAAGCCGCCTTGAAGTATGACTCAGGCCCGCGGTCCTGGTCGCGCAAGGCCGCGATATCGCGGTCGTACTGCCGCGCGTGGGTGTAGCTGATCAGGAACATGATGCCCGCGAACAGCAGCACCAGCGTCGCCGTGAACGCCAGCGGCGTCTTGGCGTAGTCGAACAGCGTGCCCGGCGCGAGGTCACCATACCGGAAATCGATCCCGGTGTAATCGCGCCCCAGACCCTTCATCGCCACGCCGCTGAGGTAGGTCTTCTCGCCCACGTCCGGCGTCTTCATCGCCTTGCCCGGCGGGTTGACCACTTCCATCAACTCGATGTCGATCGCCGCCGGCAGCCCCAGCTCTTCGCCCAGCAGTCCGGCCAGGTCGCGCCCGGCCGGCCCCAGCCCGGAAATCACCAGGCGCTCGGGGTCGATGTCGAGGTTGGTCATCAGCAGCGTGCGGCGCGCCTCGACGCTGACGCGCTCAATGAACTTGCCCAGCTCGTCGCGGCTCATGTGCCTGATGCGGTCGGCCACCTGCGCTTCGCCGATGTTGACGCTTTCCGATTTCGGCAATGCCGCCTCGGCCACGTCGTCGAGGTCCGCGTCTTCCGCCTCGGCTTTCTCGAGCAGCACGTATTCCTGCGTCATGCGGGCGTGCATCTCGGCCTCGGC
>JAGQRI010000265.1 GCA_020425515.1 Planctomycetota bacterium
AAGGGCATCGACTACGACAGCCTCGACGGGCAGCCGGTGCAGATCATCGTCACCATCGCCGCCCCGGACAACGACCAGAACACGTACCTTCGCGTGCTGGCCGCGGTCATGCACGTCCTGCGCAACGAGGACAACCGCAAGGCGATCCTCGGCGCGGGCAACGCCGAAGACATCATCAACGTGTTCAAGGAATAGCGCGGAATAACCCGGGGGGCAAACCCTGGGGATTGGGCTCACGGACGAGCATTGGCGTTGCGCGTGCCGATTTCATACTCGGCGCCTCCCCGGTTGCATCCCCGGCGTTGGCACGCCGGGCTATTGCTGCAATCCGAGGGCGTTGCCTTCGGAGTCCCAGAACGTGGCGAAGCGGGTGGGGCCTTCCTGCTGTACCTTGCCAACCTTGACGCCCTTGTCGGCCAGCGCCTTCAGGGTGGCGTCGATGTCGTCAACCTTGAAGTAGGGCATCGGGCCGAAGCCGACGTCCTTGCCGTCCGCGTCGCTGGGGTGCAGGGCGAGGTTCACGCCGGCGGCTTCCAACCGCAACGAAGCATAGTGCGGCGCGTGCGCGAACAGCACTTCGCAGCCCAGCGTTTCCGTGTACCACTTGAGCGCGCGATCGAAGTCGTTGACCCACATCATTACGTGGCTGAATCCGGTGATCATCGTTCTCCCTTTCCGTCCGCAGGGACAGCCCCATGTGGCTGTCCTCCGCGCCCCGTGCCGCGCGCCCGTCCTCCGTGCCGAGCGCCGGGCGGCCACGCGGGGCCGCCCCTACAGGCCCCCGACCAGCGTCTTCACGATGTTCGTCAGCTTCGGTTCGGCCTCGCTTGCTGTCTTGATGATCACGTCGATGTCGCATTCCTCGAGGTGGTCCGGGTTGCACATGTCGGTGCAGATGCTGAACGCCACCACCCGCAAACCCATGTGGCGCGCGGCGATCACTTCCGGCACCGTGGACATACCGACCACGTCGGCCCCCAGGTTGCGCAGCATGCGGTACTCGGCGCGGGTTTCCAGCGTCGGCCCGGTCACCCAGATGTAGACGCCTTCGCGCAGCTCCAGCCCGTGCTCCTTCGCCGCCGCGTGGGCCTTGGCCTTCAGCTCGGGGTCGTAGGGGCGTGACAGGTCGGGGAAGCGGGGGCCGATCGACTCGTCGTTCGGGCCGACCAGCGGGCTGGTGCCGACGAGCCCGGGCAGGTTGATGTGATCGTCGATCACCATCAGGTCGCCGAGTTTCCAGTCGAGGTTCAGCCCGCCCGCGGCGTTGCTGAGGATGACCGTGTCGCAGCCGAGCGCCTTCAGCAGGCGCACGGGAAAGACGATGTCCTGCAGGTCGTGCCCTTCATAGAAATGCAGGCGGCCTTCGAACACGAACACCGGCGTGCCGTTGAGTTTGCCCGCGACGAACTCGCCGCTGTGGCTCTGCACGCTGGCCTGCCCCATGTGCGGGATTTCATTGAACGGCACGCGCGCGTCGGCTTCGACTTCCTTGCCGAGCCCGCCAAGCCCGGTGCCCAGCACGATGCCGACCTTGGCTTCCAGTTTGGTCTTTACGCGGATCGCGGCGACCGCTTCTTCGAGTCGTTCTTTCAGTGAGGACATGCTTGGCTCCATGAAAAGGGGTCAGGCACCGCAAGCCGAGCCAGGCCCCTTTTCACGCCCGGCCCGCAAGCTTTTCGCGCAGGGTTGCTTCATCCACCCCGCTGATCGCTACCCGCTTATCCTGACTGGTGTGCCCCGACACAAGTTCAATCTGCCGCGCCGGCACGCCGAGCGTTTTCGCCAGCAGGCGGACCACGCCTTCGTTGGCGCGTCCTTTCTCGGGAGGGTCCTTCACCTGCAACTTGAGGGCGCCGCCGTGCTCGCCGCCGATGCGGTCGCGTTTCGCCTTGGGTGTGACGCGCAGGCGCAGCAGCAGCCTGCCGTCCCGTGCTGTGATTTCGAGCGACATGGGCTACTTGTTCTGGAGCGCCTTGACCAGCTTCTTTACGTCGTCGTACGCCTTCTTGCCCTTCTGCAAGGCCGTGCGCCCGAGGAAGTTGTGGTATTCCTTGACCTCGAGGCACGGTTCGACGTCGTCGAGTTGCCCGGTACTGAGGTAGTTGACGGCCAGGGTCGCGTCGCAGGTACCGTTCTTGAGGTAGGCGCTGTCGGGCCAGAACTCCTTCATCACCTGCAGGGCCGCGCGCTGCTTGAGGTAGTTGGGTGTGTACTCTTCCTTCATGTTGTTGCCGCGCGAGCCTGTCGAGGCGATGAAGAACTGCCAGCTCAGCGAGCTTTCCGGGTGCTCGTGGATGTTGGTTTCGCGCCGCCAGGTCTGCACCCACTGGCGCTTGGCGGCGAGCAGCCAGCCTGTCATCAGCTTTTCGACGTCGGAGTCGCTGCTGGCCTTGCCTTCCTTGACCAGCTTGACCAGTTCCGCGCGGATCTTGATGCCCTCGGTGCTGGCTTTCTTCCAGGCTTCCTCGGCTTCTTCCTGGTCCTTGAAGTCGTCCCATTCCTGCATCACGACGGCGATCATGCGGTAGTAGTAGCTGCTGCCGTCCTTGATCTCCTCGCTGGCGGCGATCAGTTCGGGCGTGCTGATTTCGCTTTCGCGCCGGACGTTGACGCCGACGTCTTTCAGCTTGCGCTCGGCGTCTTTGTAGTAGCCGAGGCGCATCAGGTAGATGCCTTCGAGGTAGTCGCGGACCGAGACGTGCACTTCGTCGGTGTGCTTGGTGAAGGCCTTTTTCTGGGCGCGTTCGTCGCGCGCGTAGCCGGCCAGCAACTCGTTGTAGCGTTTCAGCGCCTTCTCGCCGTCGACGACGTCTTCCTTGTCCACCGGGTCTTCGGGCTCGGGTGTTTCCTTGACCTCGGGCTCCGGCTTGCCGCTGGTGATGCGCGACATGACGGCCTTCTTTTCGATGCGCGGGAAGACCTGCGCGCTCAGCGAGCCGGCCAGCAGGCAGACCAGAATGACGGCGAATGTTCTGTGCATGGCGGTACCCCGGTCAGTCGCTCATCCCGTAGCGTTCCATCTTCTTACGCAGCCCGAGGCGCGAGAGCCCCAGTATTTCCGCGGCGCGGGACTTGTTGCCCTTGGTGCGCTCGATGGCTTCCTGGATTTTCCTTTTTTCTACGCCCTCGACCACGTCTTTCAGCGAACCGCCGGATTCCGACAATGATTCTTCCTCGGCCATCTGCCGCAATTGCGGGCTGAGCAGCGCCGCGTCGATTTTCTTTCCGTCGCTGAGGGCGACCATCTTGCGCACTTCGTTTTCCAGCTCGCGCACGTTGCCCGGCCAGTTGTAGTTCATCATCGCGCGCAGCACGCCGCGGTCCATCTTGATATCCGGGTAGCCGGATTCCTCGGCGCTGACCTTCAGGAAGCGGTCCACCAGCAGCGTGATGTCTTCCTTGCGCTCGCGCAGGGGCGGCAGCTTGATGGTCACGACGTTGATGCGGAAGAACAGGTCCTGCCGGAACGCGCCCTTGCGGACCTGCTCGGCCAGGTCCTTGTTGGTCGCGCACACGAGGCGGAAGTCGACCTTCCTGGTCTGCTTGCCACCGATCGGGCGGATCTCGCCCTCCTCAAGCACGCGCAGCAGCTTGGCCTGCATCGAGGGGCTGATCTCGCCGATTTCGTCCAGGAAGATCGTCCCGCCGTTGGCCAGTCCGAACAGCCCCTGCTTGTCGCGGTCCGCGCCGGTGAACGCGCCCTTCACGTAGCCGAACAGCTCGCTTTCAAACAGCGTGTCCGGCAGGGCGGCGCAGTTCTCGGCCACGAAACGCCCCTGCTTGGCGCGGCTGGAATTGAAGTGCAGCGCCCGCGCGATCAGTTCCTTGCCCGTGCCCGGCTCGCCCAGTATCAGCACCGGCACCGGCAGGTCGGTGATCTTGTCCAGCATGCGGAACACTTCCTGCATGCCCGGCGCCTTGCCGATGATGTCGCTGTAGTCGTGCTCCCAGGACGGCATTTCCCGCCCCTCGGCTTCGAGGCGCAGGGCCGTCAGCTCGGCGGTCTGCATGTCGAGCTTGGCTTCGAGTTCGTTGCGGACGCTTTCGAGTTCGTTCTCGAAGTTGGCGACCTTGTGCTCGAGCGCTTCCTCATTCCGGCGCGATTCCGCGGCGCCCATCAGCACGCCGGCGAGGTTCGCGACATGTTCGAGCAACTCGACCTGCGTCTCCGAGATATCGACTTCCTTGCTCTCGCGCTCGACGTACAGCACGCCGCTGCAGCGGTCGCCGGTCTTCAGCGGGATGTAGACGCAAGGCGGGTGCGTCGCTGTGCGCGGCTTGACCTGGGTCTTGGCGCGCGGCGCGAGCAGCTTGTTGGCGATGCTGTGGAAGTTGCCCGGCAGCTCGTCGGTGGGGGTGCCGCTGATGAAGTTGAAGAACGCGCGCCCCCGGGCGTTGCCCTCATCGTCGGCGACCGCTACGCAAACGCGCACGCCGGGCATAAGCCGACCGACGAACTGGGTGATCGATTCGAGGATCGCTTTCGGCGTGTCCTCAACCGACGGCTTGGCGAAGCTGGCCAGCGCCTCGTTGATGCCCACCGCGAACGGCGCCGCGCCCGGGCGAGCGGCCTCGGGGATGGCGTCCATGGCGTTCTTGGTTTCGAACGCGCTGGATTCCTCGCTGTAAAGGGAAAGGCGCGCCAGCCCGATCTGGAAGGTTTCGCCGTACTCGATCGGCGTTTCCAGCACCGGCTCGCCGCGCATGTAGGTGCCGTTGCGTGATTTCAGGTCGCGGAGCTGCCAGCTTTTGTCCGACTGCTGTTCCAGCACGCAATGGTGGCGGCTGGCCTTCTCGTCGGTGAGCATGATGGTGTTGTCGGGTGCGCGCCCAATGGACACTTCCGAGCCCGTAAGCTGGTAGTGGTTGGTGTTTCCTTTTTCCTCAACGACAAGGAAAGGCATGCAGCGCGTTGCTCCGGTGGATGCGCTACAGTCAAAATCAGCCGGGCAAAGGCGTCAAGAAGGGATGGAAACTTTGTTACCAGTGGAGGGGACTGTCCCGGAAGTTCGGGACTGTCCCCGCTTTCGAGTACCAACTGCTGACCGGCCTGGTTGTGCCGGGCCGACGACGGGGACAGTCCCCAAAAGCGGGGACAGTCCCCTTACATGATATCCCGCGGCTCAAGCACCGCGCCGCAGTACATGCACTTCATGGCGCGTTTGCCGTTGGTTTTGCCGCAGTTCGGGCAGCCTTGCGGGCCTTGTTGCGGCTTGTACTTGCCGTCGAGGCGCCCGTCGCTGAGGTCCACCTCGGTCACCAGTTCGCGGAACTGATCCTCGTTGAAAATGCCCGCCTTCTCGCACGCCGTCAGCAGCGTGCGGATGATCAGCGCCTGGCGGTCCAGCGCGTCTTCAAGCCTGGCAAGGGCGTTCTCGGCGCGGCGGGCCGCGTTGTTCGCGTCAGATGCGCTGTGCGCCGCCTGCACGGACGAGCGATGTGAGTAGTAGCTGTCGATCCAACCGTAATACATGACTGCCTCCTTGCCCCGAGTGTAGGGGCAATCGCCGCGCGATGCGATTGCAACTCGTTGCGCGGTTTGGAACGGTGCTATGATCCCGCCATGCGAGACCGCATCGACAAGCTGGCCGCAGCCGACCCCGACCGCCACATATTCGGCGCAGGCATTCACGATTACGCCCTGCGCCCCGTACTCAGCGCGGAACGCCTCGCCGAAATCGAAAGCGCCGCGGGCGTGAAGCTGCCGTCCGACTACGTCGAGTTCATCACCACGGTCGGCAACGGCGGCGCCGGTCCGGGTTACGGGCTTCTGCCGCTGGACGGCCCGGGGCAGGTCGAAGGTCTCGCCGGCGAATTCCCGGTTGCGCACAACTGGCAGCCGAAGCCGGACGATCCCGTCGTCGAGGGCATGGGCGGCTACGACGCCGAAATCTGGACCGCCGGCGCGCTCGGGCTTTGCGACATGGGCGAGGGCGTAATCGCCATGCTGATCGTCAACGGCCCCGAGCAGGTGCGCGGGCACGTGTTCATGGAATGCCGGGCGATGGAGTGGGGGATGCTCGACGCGTATCCCAGCTTCACGGCGTTCTACGAGGACTGGCTCAACAACGCCGCCAACCCGCAATGGACGCAGTTTCCCGTGCCGCCGGCCTCGTGCAGCGCGGTCAACGCGGTCTTCAACTACGTCGGCAGCGTCGCGGAGCAGAACGGCACGACGCCCGAGAAACTCGACCCGGGCGTGCTGAAGACCGCCATGCTGGGGCTGCCGGACGACGCCATCAAGATACACGCGCCGGTCACCAGCCGCTGGTTCAATGAGAACGACCTGATGCGCCCGGGTCACCACGGGCATCACGCTTTCGATTTCTATATTCAGCAGGGAATGCTGCGACCGGAGAGCATCGCGCAGGGTATGCCGCCGAAGCCCGGACGCTAAGATTCACGCAAGCCTAACGGAAACATACGCCCGCGGAGGATCGCCATGGCCGACAAGGAAGAATTGAAGCGCGCCTTTAAAGCCTTCAAGAAGCGCCTGAAACTTTACCAGCAGGACACCGGCAGCAGCAGCCCGGCCAGCCACCCGAGCCGCGACAAGGCCACCATCACGGCCATCAACCCGCCGGACCAGTACCCCAAGGATATCTGGGAGGAACTGGTGGCGCAGGGCAAGTTGAAGGCGGCCGGTCGAGGGATGTACCAGTTGCCGTAGGAATCGACTCCATGGATGAACTGATCGTCGGCGTGAACCTGTTCGCGGTCTGCCTGTTTCTCGCGCTGCTTGAGGTGCACATCGAGGGCCCGCACGGCTGGGCCGAGAAGCTGCCCACCTGGCGCATCGACAAACCCTGGATACGCAAACTCACCAACGGCAAGCCGATCACCGGCTATCACGTGTACGTGAACCTGGTGATCCTCGGCTTCCTGCACTACCCGGTGATCCTGTCCAAGTGGACCTTCGTCGCCGAGCTGCGCACCCTGAGCGAGTACTTCCTGGTCGCCGTGTGGTGGGACTTCCTGTGGTTCGTGACCAACCCGCACTTCGGGCTGCGGCGTTTCAAAAGCGAAAACGTCTGGTGGCACAAACAGTGGGTCGGGCGCATCCCCATGGACTACTTCATGGGCACGATCGTAAGCGCGGCGCTGTGGCTCTACGCCGACTGGGCGCACCCGACCATCGACAGCAGCATCCGCAAATGGTTCGTGCTGGTAGGCGTGATCGTGGGTTTAACCGTCATCACCGCCGGCGTAGTCGAAGCCCTCAAAAAGTACCGCCCGCCCCGTTTGCCCGGGTAAAGCAGTGTGAGCGCGAAGCGTAAGCTAGCGGCACCGCGCCACGGGGGCGTAAAGCTCGCCGCTAGCTTACGCGTCGCGCTCCGCCACCCTACGCCGCGGCTACGGGGTCGCGGGCGTTGGTGGGGCTGTGGTGCGGTTCGGGTTGTTTGGGCGCGGGCTCAGTGGCGGCTTCGGTTTCAACGCCGCTTTCCGGGCCGGCCTGGTCGCCTTCGTGCATCGGGGTGACTTCGCCCTGGTTCATGCCGAGTTGTTCGAGGATTTCCTCTTCAGCCTCGGCGAGCATGGCGTCGCGCATGGTGCGGAGCTTGCGCAGCATCGCGATCGCGCGCAGCCCCACGCCGGGCGCGATCTGCCACTTGCCCGGGTCACCGCCGTAGCGCTGTTTCTTGGCGCGCTCGCGCAGCTCGGCGTGGTAGAGGTCAACGGTGTCCTGAACCACGGCGATTTCCGATTCCAGCTCACTGAGCGAGGAATCCAGCATCTCCATGGCGGCCGCGCGGATCATCGCGTCGGTTTCGGTGCGGGGCATCCCCGGTTTGCGTCGGTACTTGGCATTGGACATGAGAGTTCTCCAGAGTGTTCACGCCCGAACCATACACCCCATACGCGACATCTTTCGGCCCGAGTTGTGCATCCGGTCGGCCGCGAAACCGCCCTGGTGGCCGATGCAAAATTATTTCGGACAAATCGTGATGTGGCCGTCCCGGCGGCAGAACCGCCGGGCGTCACGCGCGGCGGAGGCCCGGGCGAGACACTCAGGCCCAATGCAGGCACGCATGCGTTTCTGAAGGAACGCTGGATTCGGCGGCCCCTTCGGGGCGCGGGGTACGGCCCCGAAATCATCCGGGGGCTTACGCCCCCGGCTACCCTGGAATGCCCCTTCGGGGCCAGGCTTTTCGGCTGTGCAGTCCCGCAGGGACGACCCAGAGTAGCCGGGCGGTGACCAAGGCGCTCCGCGCCAAGGGAACCCCCGGAAACCGGCTCACGCCCCAGTGTTGTGGCCGTCCCGGCTGCACAACCGCCGGGCGTCCCGCCCGGCGGAGGCCTGAGCGAGACGCTCAGGCCCAATGCAGGCACTCCTGTGAAACGCATGCGTTTCGCAGGGACGTTCACTTCGCGAACCCCACAACACCAGTTGCATCCGGGGCTGACGCACCCGGGCTATTTGATAACGCAGCCTCCGGCCGCTCAACAACCTGGATCGAATCAACACCCGAAGGCGAGGGCGAACACTGCTCAGCCGCTCCGCGCCTCACCGCGCATGATTTTCGCAAGCGTCTTCTGTTCCGAGGTCAGCTTCACCGGAGCCTCCAACACCCGCCAAAACGCAAGCTGATCCGCAGCCGAAAGCTCAATCACGGAAGCGGGAACCATCGCGTCAGCCTCGGCGCGAGGCATCCCGGACTTGTGTCGGTACCTGGCATTGGACATCAGAGTTCTCCAAAGTTTCCACGCCCAGACCATGCAACACCCACCCGACGTTTTTCGGTGGGGGAGGGTGCCCTAACCGGCTCCAAACTGCCCCCGGGGCCGGATCATCTTTGGAAAGTCTGTACTCGTGCTCGCGAAGAGTAGTTTGTGCTTGCGACATACAGATTTGCAGGTGTCTAGGTTCAACCTCGCCGATAGCCAGTTAGCGTCTGGCCCTTTACGGATTCATTGCCTAATGCAACGATGTTTGTGGGCTTAGGACGATTCAAGGGAAGTGGATGAGAGCAGCCCTAGAGACAAATGCCGGCGTTTCGGTATCCATACTGCCGGAACTGCCGGAAGTACCGGCTTCGGACGGATTGGACGAGTGGCTTTCTCAAGCCAAGTTGTTCAACGACGTCTGTCGTCTCTTTTACGGTTATTTGGGCGCTTATCGTGCGTTTGAAAACATAGGGTTCATTAGCCTAAGAGCTGCTATGGAAGACCAATCTGGTTTGGCTGAACGGACCCTTCTTGCTTTTTTGGAGTCTGCTTCCGACAAGTCGGTGTACGACCCATATCGGGCGATGTTCGAGATCATCAACAGAATGAATGAAGTTGTTGCGCACGGCTTCCCGCCAGAGTTGGGAGAGATGTTGGGCGTTGAGGTTCCGCCCAGTCTTGATGCTATGCTCGACATGCCCATGCAGGAATTGAACTTTTGGTACGGAGACATGTTTGCTGGCTCCGCCAAGTTGGTAGTTGACGCGCGAAAGACAGCTGAACGCCTGCTGAGCGCCGAAGAAGCAGATCACAAAGAACTTCTTAGGCGACTTCATGACGTTGAAGGATTAATGCTTGCAGAGGGAGTTGTTCACGCCAACCGTAAAGCTGCGCGTACCGAGACGCGAGGATGACAGAAGCTAGGCAGCGGCAAATCGTAAGATTCCGCACCGCCCAAGCGTACGAGGCAGCCAGAAAACGAATTCGCACGTTTGACCAACTCAACCACTCTGGGTGGGACGATCCCAACCATCTCTTTCTCGTCATGGATGTACTTGAAGTTGGCGTATTGCTCTGTCCCATCGCCAGCGACGATTCGATCAGTCCTAACGCATTCGAGATACCAAGTCTTGGTATCGGCGAAGGCAACATCATCACGCACGTGACGTGGCTCCACACGGATTTGGCTTTACTCGCGCGCGATGATGAGGTTGATCAGGCCTGTCACCCGAAGTTGTCAACTCTGAAGGGGGAGATTCAAGGTGTCGACTTTACAAATCGGTTGAAGAAGAGCTTCGACGACTACTTCAAGAGTAACTACGACCACCTTCCACCGCCGGACTGAGGCTCTTATCTACACTACTCCCAAGCGTGGCCGATCGACTTCTCAAAGTCCTGAACCAATCCAAGCAGTCTCTCAAACTCATCTACTTCAAAGCCGAGAACTTCGGCCATGAGTTCTCCAGCTAAGATCACATAGACCTTTGCATCTTCCGCCCTTGTAGTTGCATTCGGTAGGATTGGCCCGGCGAGATCTATGTCCGCATATAGGGCGGATTCCCGAAGCTTGCGGACTTCTCCTGCTTGTACTTGCTTAAGAAACCTTGTGACCGCTGCCTCTCCAACGATACGCCTTAGCCGGCTGTTGATAAGTGCCCCGGCTCCAGCGGCCAACAAGTGCTTCTTGTCGTGTCGAAAGAACGGGTTTTCGCGACGAGAAGTTTCTGCTATCTGAAGCGGAACACCGCTCCTTCTGGAAGTGTCTCTGAGAACCATTTGGAATCGGGCTACACCAATCTTCCCTATCTCTTCGATTGTCGTGATCGCCAAGAATAATGACGGCGGGTAAAGGCGACTCTTGAACAGTACACATGCCGCGCTCCAAAGCTCCTCGACATGATGAACCAAGTCGAGATACTGCGTGTAGTCCTCGTTGCGAGTAGCGCCTGTAAGGAGACATGCTCCCGATCGTATCAAGGAGTTTTGCGTGTCGACAAAATCTCGAAATTGACCGATTAGATCGTCTGGCATTCGTCCCACCTCAACCCGTGCTACCCATCTTTCAGCGAGGCCGCCACGCCGTAGTACCTTGGTTCGATCAGGGCTTTTACGTGGACTTCTGAGTCCTGGTACTCGATGTCGAGGATCTTGCCGTGCTGTTGCAGGTAGGCCAGCAGCTTTCCGTTGCCGGCTGAGAAGGTCCAGTCCAACGCGGTTTCGCGCTCTTCCACCACCTGCTGCACTTTCTCGGCCATGCCGCGCAGGCCTTCGCCGGTTCTGGCGCTTACGCTGACGTGCTCGGGGAACAGGTTCTGCAGGTGGGTCAACTGCGGCTGGTCTTTGATGCGATCCACCTTGTTGAAGACCATCAGTGTGCGCCGGTCGTCCGCGCCGACTTCTTTCAGCACCTCGTTCACGGCCTCGACCATCTCGACCGCGGCCGGGTGGCTGGCGTCCACGACGTGCAGCAACAGGTCGGCGTGCAGCACTTCTTCCAGCGTGGCGTGGAAGCTGGCGACGAGGCGGTGGGGGAGGTTGCGGATGAACCCGACCGTGTCGCTGAGCAGCACCTTGTGGTCGGGCAGCTTCCAGACGCAGGTGCGGGTGTCGAGCGTGGCGAACAGCTTGTCCTCGACCAGCACGCCTTCGTCGGTCAGCGCGTTCATCAGCGTGCTTTTGCCGGCGTTGGTGTAGCCGACGATGCTGACCTGGAACAGCTCGTGGCGGCGTTCGACCTCGATTTCGCGGCGGCGCCCGATTTCTTCCAGCTCGCCTTTCAGCTTGCTGATGCGTTTGCGCAGCAGCCTTCGGTCCGTCTCGATCTGGCGCTCACCGGCGCCGCCGACCGCGCCCAATGCCCCGCGCTGGCGTTCCAGGTGGGTCCAGAGGTTTTTCAGGCGCGGCAGCTCGTACTCGGCCTGGGCTAACTGGACTTGCACTTTGGCTTGTCTGGTGCGGACGTGCTGGCTGAAAATGGCGAGGATCAGCTCGGTGCGGTCGATGACGTCGGCCTTGACCTCGTCCTCGACGGCCTTCTGCTGGCTGGGGCGCAGCTCGTTGTCGAAGATGACGACCTTGGCGCCGGTTTCCTTCACCAATGCCGCGACCTCGGCCACCTTGCCCTTGCCGATGTACGTGCGCGGGTTGATG
>JAGQRI010000266.1:0-12748 GCA_020425515.1 Planctomycetota bacterium
CATGCCGCGCACCTGGGGCAACACGATCATTCACGTCGACCAGTTGAAGGCGGCGGTCGAGACCGACTACCCGCTGCCTGAGCTCAAGCCCGAACCGATCGACGACGTCAGCGCCGCGATCGGCAAGCACGTGGCGGGGCTGATCGACGACGGCGACTGCCTGCAACTCGGCATCGGTACGATCCCCAACGCCGTGCTGAAGGAACTCAGGAACCACACGCACCTCGGCGTGCACACCGAGATGCTCAGCGACGGCATCGTGGAACTGGTCGAAGCCGGCGCCATCGACTGTTCGCGCAAGAACTACCACCCGGACAAGGCGATCTGCAGCTTCGTGATGGGCACCCGCGCGTTGTACGACTTCGTCGACGACAACCCGTTCGTCGAAAGTTACGGCAACGAGTTCGTGAACGACCCGGTCAATATCTCCAAGAACGACCGCATGGTGGCCGTTAACAGTGCCATCCAGGTGGACTTGACCGGTCAAGTCAACTCGGACTCCGTGGGTACGCGCCCCTACTCGGGCATCGGCGGGCAGGTCGATTTCATTCGCGGTGCGGCACGCAGCAAGGGCGGGCGCCCGATCATCGCGCTGCCCAGCACCGCCCGTGGCGGCGAGGTCAGCCGCCTGGTGCCGACGCTGATGGACGGCGCCGGCGTCGTGACTTCGCGCGGCGACGTGCATTATGTAGTAACGGAACATGGTGTGGCGGACCTGTACGCCAAGAGCACGCGAGAGCGCGCCAAGGCGCTGATCGGCATCGCGCACCCGAAGTTCCGCGAAGAGCTCGAAAAACGGGCCTACGAGTTGAACATCATCCATGGCTAGAATGCGGCCATGAACCGATTGCTCATCCTGCTTGGCGTTTCGCTTCTGCTCGCTGCCTGCGGCGAGGGCAACAACGCACCCGCACCGAAGCCCGACAACGCGCCGCCGCAGAACGCTCCGGCGTGCGGCAACATTGAGCCGAAACTCGATACGGCCAAGGCGGCGAAACTGTTGAAGCAGGCGTCGGTAAAATATCTCGCGGGCGACAAGAGCGGCGCCGCCGAACTGCTTGAGGAAGCGCTGCCGCTCGACCCGGACAACCCGGAGCTGCTGGCCTTCACCGCGCGCACGATGGAAAAACTGCAACGCTACGACCTCGCCCGCGACCTCTACCTGCGCGCCTCTAAACACGTCGAAGGCAAGGCGCTGTTCAACATGCAGACCGGCGCGGCCCACTGCAGCGAGTTGCTGGCGCACGAGCAGTACACGGCCGGGGAATACGACGCCGCCTGGCAGAGTATCCAGCCCGCGCTCGAAGGCAGCGCCGTCACGCGCGATACGCAGATGCTGCACGGCTACATCCAGATGCAGCGCAAGGAGTACAAGGACGCCGCCGAGGGTTTTGAGGCTGCCGTCGGATTGTCCAACGGCGAGCAACGCTACGAGGCGCTGAGCTGGCTGGGCCAGGCGCAGTACGCGGGCAAGGACTACCAGGCTGCAATCGACACATTCACAAAGTTGATCGACCAGAACGTCGAGGGCTACGAGGCGTACGGCTACCGCGCCTATTGCGAGGTTGCGCTGGAGAATCGCACCGCCGCCGAGAGCGACTTCCGGCAGGCGTTGCAGCGAACCAAGGACAGCGCCAAGCAGGACGAGTACCGCAACGCGTTGAAGGCGCTCGAGGAAGCGAAGTAATGCCGCCCACGATCGGCACGCCCGACGGCGATCTCGCCGCGCGCCTGCAAATCCCGCACGATGATTCCGCCGAGTTCGTGCTGGAGCACGCAGAAGGCCACCTCCAGTTGCGCGACACACGCGAGGGGGCGCCCGGGCCGCTGTTTGTCGATTTCGCAAGCCACGATTTCGACCGCCGCCGCGAGGCCGGACGACAGTTGCCGCTGGCGCGCGCCGTCGGGGTGAGGGGCGACCAATGCCCCCGTGTACTGGACGCCACGGCCGGGCTGGGACGGGACGCCTACACGCTGCACGCGCTGGGTTGTGCGGTCACCTGCATTGAGCGTTCGCCCATCATCGCAGCGCTGCTGGAAGACGGGCTGGCGCGCGCGGGTGCCGGGTTGCCGCTGGTGGTGGGGGATGCGTGCGCGTACATGGCCGGGCTGAAGGCGGAGGAGCGCCCGGAGGTTGTCTATCTCGACCCGATGTTTCCCGAGCGCCGAAAGAGCGCCGCCGTGAAGAAGGAAATGCAGTACATGCAGGCGTTGCTCGGCGGGGATGACGTGGGTGCGCTGTTCGAGGCCGCGTTGAAATGTGCGCAGAAGCGGGTTGTGATCAAGCGCCCGTCGCACGCCGCGCAGGTGGGCGGCAAGCCGAATCACAGCTTCGAGGGCAAGACCGTGCGCTTCGACGTCTACCTGTCCTGATCCTGCACGCGGACGAATTCCACCCAGTCGATTTCGAGTTTCGCCTTGTCGCCGCCCGTGTAGTGGAGCTTGAAGTTGCGCAATTCATCGCCGGGTTCGGGGAACTTGTCCGGGTGATCGTGGTCGGGAATCTCCTCCACGCGCAACTCGATCACTTGCCACTCGTTCTGTTTTTCCGGCTGCCAAATGTGTTTGAACAGCCGCTCCTGGTTTTTCTTCAGCGGCGTCAGGTCCTCGGTCTTGAACAGTTCCAGTTCGAGCTTGCTGATGTCCGCCACGCGGCAGCGGAAGCGCAGGATCATGCCCGGCAGCACTTTTGCTTTCGGTTCGAAGTTGAACGCCAGGTAGCGCGGCGCCTTGTCCATGATCGCGATGCCGTCTTCGAGGCGCTCGCCGTCGTCGTACATGCCGCCCGGCGGCGGCTCGTCGAAGTCTTCGCGCACCAGCACGCGCTCAGGCAGGTCGCGCAGGAAAGCGTGGTCGCCGCGCCACGGCTTGAGATCGCTGACGGCGCGGTCGGTCGCGCGGCGCAGCTTGTCCTGCTCAATGCGTTCGCCTTCCAGCGCGACCTTGCCCTCGAGGCACGCGACCTCGAGCCCGCCGCGGTTGAGATAGAACACGCCCACACCGTCGTCCATCTCGGCTGTCTGGCCGGCCGCGACAACCGTGATCTGCCGCTTCGTGTTCATGTTGTCCACGTAGAGGCTGTCGTCGCTGATCTCGAAGCGGATCGCCCAGCTTTTCAGGGTGATCGTCACCTCGCCGTTGAAGCGCACCAGCCCGCCGCCGTTGAGCTGCATGTCCACGGCTTTGCGCCCGGCCTTGAGCGAGACGCCGTCCTTGAGCTTCTCGTCGTTGTAGTCCTGCCAGTCCTCATCGGCGTAACGGAACTTGAACTTCGCGTCACCGATTTGGGTGACCAGCACGGCCCAGGGGTCCGGCATTTCCGGCTTCACCTCGGTGCCTTCGGGCTCACGGGTTTCTTTTGGTTCCGGCTCCGGCTGCGGCTTCTCAACCACGTCGTCCGGTTTGGGCTCCGGCTGTGGTTCCGGCTCAGGCAGGCGGTGCGGTTCGTCCGGAACGTTGGGCGGGTCTTTTTTGACCTCGTCCGGGAGCTTTGGCTCGGGCTTTTCAGGTTGCGGCTCCGGCGTCGATTCCGGTTCGGGTTCAGGTTTTGGTTCCGGCTGGTCTACCGGCTCGGGTTCATCAGCAGGCTGGTTGGCCTGCGGCGTGGGGGCAACCGGCTGCGGCTCCGGTGCGGGTTCGTTGGATCTGGCCTGCGGTTGCGGATCTATGGTGGTTTTCTCGGGCAGGAACAGGTCGACGTTCATGCCGACGGCGACGCCCACGATCAGCAACGCGGCGATTGCCACCCCGACCTTGATCAACATAAGCCGCGACTGCCGGCGAACCGCCGCCTCGGCCGCCATCCGTGCGCGCAGGCGGCCCTTAAACGACGCGGGTGCGCCCTGCGCCTCGTTGTGGGCGCGGTGCAGCAACTCGTCAATCGGGTCGTATGGCAGCTCGCTCATGGCTTTCCTTATGACTAACCCCGCGGCGGGGCCCAAGGTCAGGAAGAATCCCCGAATCTTTCCCGCAGCTTTTTGCGCGCGCTCAGGATGGCCTGTTTCACCGCACCCGTACTGGTGCCTAGCACGTCGGCCGCTTCCTGTTGGCTGAGCCCTTCGGCGGCGAACAGGGTGATGGCCGAGCGTTCCTGTTCAGGCAACGTGTCGATGAAATCGCGCACCTGCTGCAGCTTCTCGGCGTCGGCGGCGCGTTCGGCGGCGGTGGGGGGCTGCGGCGGCTGGACGACTTTCTCGATGCGCGCGGTGCGGCGGCGTGTTGAGCGAAACTCGTTCAGCGCCACGTTGCGCGCGACGGTGAACAGCCAGGCGCGCAACGAGCCGCCGGCGAATGATTTCGGGTTGCGCCACAGGCGGATGAAGGCTTCCTGCGCGGCATCGTGGGCGGCATTCCGGTCGCGCGTGACCGTGCGGGCAAAGCGCACCACGGCGTCCTGGTGGGCGTCGAGGATGGCCTCAAGGGCGGCGTCATCGCCGGCGGCGAGGCGGGTGACCAGTTCGATATCGGTTTGCATCCGTCCGGAGAGATTAGATGCAGCAGGCGGGGGAATGAAGTCAGTGGATCGAGCGCGAAGCGTAAGTGAGCGGCATGCGTCGGGCTGCAAAAGGCCGCTCGCTCATGCTTCGCGCTCAACGGTACGCCGTAAACTCCCAGATGATCAGCGCACACTGGGCCGTGATCACCGCGAGAATGCCCCACAGCAGGGTGCGGTGCACGGCCTTGGCTACGTCGTCTTCACTGGTCGCCGGCACCAGCCCGAACATGGCCGCGAGCGAACCGCCGATGAAGCCGCTGACGCAGACCTTGGCGATCAGGAATTCCAGCCACTTCGGCGCGTCGCTTAGCCCGTCCGACATCAGGTTCAGCGCCAGGCCCAGCGACGCGCCCTCGTGCCCGGCGACGTAGATCAGCGATGCCAGCGTGATGCCGGAAACGACGGCCAGCGCGGTGGCGATCGCGATCGCCAGCACCTGCGCCAGCACGGCCGGCACCAGCGCGAATGATTCCACCGGCCAGCGCCCCAGGGCCAGCGTTTCCAGCATGCCTGAGCGCACGCCGGATGACAGCCTGGCCGCCTGCGCGGCGCCGAGCTTGCCGGTGATCAACGCGGCGGCGCCCAGCGGCAGGACGACGCGCACCAGTGTGTGCCCGGTCGCTTGCAGGATTTCCTGCAACAGCAGCGGCTCGACCAACTCAGGGCGCGGGAGTTGTTCGAAGATGAAATAGGCGACCGTCCCGCCGATCAGCAGCGAGCCGAGCCACGAAAACAACTGCGTGCCCGCGCTGAGCCCGTCGCCGAAAATCTTCTTCAGCACGAACAGCGGTCGCTTGATGCGCGCCAGGCCCCACAGGAACGCCAGCGGCGCCAGGATCGCTCCGCCGAGCATGTTCAGCGCCTCGTTCGTTTTCAGTTTCAGCGCGTTCAGCCACGGGTTGATCGGGCGCCCTGCCTCGATGCGCAACTCGCCGACTTCGCGGTCCACGGGCGCATGGGGCTCGTCGCCGACCTTGCATTCGAGGATGTGAACGACCTTCGAGCCCGCGGCGCGGTCGACTTCCGGAGGCTCTTGACCCGTAAATACCTGCGGGTCGTGGGTGATGACGACCACCACGCTGTCCTTGCGGCGGGCGTAATCAATCAGTTCGCGCGCCAGGGAATGCGCCGCCACGGCGTCGAGCCCTGCGGTCGGCTCGTCGGCGATCACCAGCGCGGGGGCCGGCTCGTCCTCACCGCGCTTGAGCAGGGCCCGCACGGCCGAAAGGCGCATGCGCTCGCCGCCACTGGCGTGACTGACCTTCTGCGGCAGCGACATCAGGTGGAATCGCGCGGCCAGGCTGTCGGCGTGGGTCTTGGCGCTCTCGCGGTCGAGGTTGCTGAACAGGCGGACGTTTTCCGGCGTGCTGAGCCCGTCGATGAAGCCGAGCTTTTCCGACTGCGGCAGGTAGGCGATCTGTTTGCGCGCGCCGGGGCTGTAGGTTTCGCCGGCCCACAGGTCGTGCTCGATGCCGATCGAATCTTTCAGCGTGACTTCGCCGCGCACATGCACCCGCGGCGCGGCCAGTTCGCCAAGTCCCAGCAGCGCGCGCACGAAGCTGGACTTGCCGCTTCCGCTCGGGCCCCACAGCACGTACAGGTGGCCGGCCTGCAGCTCGACGGGCGCCTGTATGCGCAGGGTGTCCGCGCCGAGCTTCACCTCGAGGCTTTCCACCTTGAGTGCCGGGCCGACCGCGGCTTTCGCGGCGGCTTTGGTTTCCGGCTCGGCTGTGGCGGTTTCACCCATGGCTTACTCGTCCGACGCGAGGCGCGGCATGATCCACTCGTACTGGACCTTGCCGGAATCATCCGGCGCGATCACCAGCAACGGCTCATCGGTGATGCTCAGGCTGGTGCGCAGCGCGTAGGCCAGCAGCAGGCGCGGGCCGCCTTCGCTGGTCAGCAGGCGGCGTTTCGCGAAATCCGCGGCGTAATCCTCGGCGGCGTCCAGCACGAATTTTTCGTTTTCGCTCCAGCTCGGGACGAGGGCCTTCTCGTACAGCTTCGGGCCCCACTTGTCCTCGAACTTGGCGATGAAGTCCTTCTTGCGGACGTTCATGACCTTGTTGAAGGCCTTCTCGATGTCGGTGTGCTTTTCGTTGATGAAGCTCTCGACCTCTTCCTCGAGGGCGATGCGCAGGGCCGTCGCGCGCTCTTCAGTCAGGAAGTCGCTGTTCTTCGTCTCGGTTTCCTTCTTCTCGCCCCACCAGCCTTTCACCCAGTCCTTGACGTCGTTGTAGGTGTTTTCGGCGCCGTCGCCGGCCTTGCGCAGCACGCCCTCGGCCACGCCGCTTACGCCGATGACTTCCCAGGCGCGGTTGGCCAGGCGGTTGAGCAGTTCCTCTTCGAGGTCGCCTAGTTCCTTGCGCAGGTCGTCCACGGTCTGGTTCAGCAACTCGGTGTCCTCTTCGTCGAGGTCCTCGAACGAGTGGGTGACCTCGGCGGTGAGGCGTTCTTTCAGGCTGGGCATGACGTGCTTGTCGATCGCCGGCCAGATGGCGTCGCGTGCCGTGACCAGTTCTTCGCGCGGGATGTCCGGGCTGATGATCAAGCGGAAGGCGTGCTCGACGGTCAGCGTCGGCGCGGCGCCGCGCACCTTGCCGCCATGCGCCATGGCGCCCGCCTGCGACGGCGTCAGCAGGATCGTCACCGTGTCGGTTTCGTCGTTTGCGCCGGCCACGTCGATTACTCGACCGACGATCTCGGCCTTGCCGTCTTCACCTTCGCGGAACACCAGCACGCCCTTGCGCGCGTTGAGCTCGGCGGGGATGTCGCAGACGACGGTCGATTGATTGTCGGGCGAGGCCTCGCGGCTGATTTCAGCGACGCCGTCCATGGCGCGTTCGGCGCCCTCGGTCTGGCTGACGACGACCGTGGCGGAAAACATTGCCACCAATGCGACAACACCGGCGATGACCCGGGCCAGGCGCTGCCAACGATAGGATCGGTCCCACATAAGCAACCTCCACTGATATGATACTTCGGAATCGCGCAACGCGCCTTACAAAGCAGCTTGCGGGTTGTAGGCGTTTTTTCGCCAGCAAGTGGCGCGGGAATAATCGGGACGCCCACTCGTTCAGGGTATGACCCCGGAGTTATCATTCGCCGTGATGGATTGCGAAAACCGGGCGGAAACGCAACCAGAGCACGCTGTATGAAAAGAGTTTGCCTCAGTTGGAGCGGCGGCAAGGATTGCGCATGGGCGCTGATGCGTCTGCGCGATGACCCCGACGTCGAAGTCGTCAAGTTGCTGACCACGCTCGACAACGACTACGACCGCATCAACATGACGACGATTACGCGCAGGCTGCTGCGCGATCAGGCTGGCGCGGTCGGACTGCCCGTGCGCGAAGTCGACCTGCCCAGCCCGTGCTCGAATGAAGAGTACGCGAGCATCATGGGCAAGGTGACGGAGGGACTGAAGCTAAAGGGCATCACGCATGTCGCGTTCGGCGACCTGTACCTGCAGGACGTGCGCGAGTACCGCGAGAAAAACCTGCAAGGTACGGGGTTGGAGCCGCTGTTCCCGAACTGGAAGCTGGACACAAAACAGCTCAGCCGCGAGATGGTCGATAACGGGCTGAAGGCCTACATCGTTTCCGTTGACGAAAAAAAGCTGACGCCGGATTTTGTCGGGCGCGAGTACGACGCGCGCTTCCTGGACGAGCTGCCCAAAGGCGTCGACCCCTGCGGCGAAAACGGCGAGTTTCATTCATTCGCCTTCGCCGGCCCGATGTTCCACCGCGAGATCAGTGTCCAGCCCGGCCAGCGCTTCGAGCGCAACGGCTTCTGGTACGCCGACGTCTACCCGGACGACTAATCAGGCGTGAAAACCGGCGAAGCCCGAGCGCGGGTCGTCCTGCCCGAGTTTGCGTGCTTCCTCAAAGGCCTGTCGCAGCACCGGTGCGTAGCGCACGACGTCGTGGCCGAGGCGCACCAGCCGGTCGCGCACTTTTTCGCTGACAAGTTTGCCGCCTTCGAAATCGCCGCCGCGGGCGCCGGCGTGAAACGGCAGGTTGAACCCGTGGCAGTAGGCGAAGGACTGCTTGGTCGCGAGGATGCTGGTGATGCCGCCGCCCCCGCCGCTGGCGCTGACGACGCCGCAAAGCTTGCCGCTGAATTCGTCGTAGAGGTAGTCCATCCAGTTCTTCAGCGCGCCGGAGATACCGCCGTGGTACTCGGGCGTGCCGAGGATGAACCCGTCGGCCCACTCGGCCAGCTCGACGATCTTCTTGACCGGCGGCAGTTCCCAGACGTCTTCGCGGCGCGTCTCGAAGATCGGCAACTGCACCTCGCGCAGGTCCAGCACGCGTGCCTCCGCGCCGGATTCGACCGCCGCGGCCAGCGCCGTCTCAACCAGGATCTTCGTCCGACTGCCTTCCCGCGTACTGCCGCAGACGCCGAGCACTTTCACTGCCATGGCAACCTCCGCCTGCACTCTAGAGTGTTTTTGGCCAGTGTGTACCGAAACGCACGACACGGGCGGGGGCGCCCGTGCCACGGTGAACTTGCCGAAGGATTAACCGCGCTGGCTGTCGCCGGGTTTCTTGATCGGCGGGAGCTTCTTGGATTTGCCGGGCAGGCGGACGCTGGTGCCGGGCTTGCTCAGCGGCTTGCGGACGCCGCTGGTGTTACTGCCGCCGGCTGTGACCGGCTTGCGAATGCTGGTGCTGTTGCTGCCGCCGCTGCGCGTGCTCTGGCCCGGCAGGCGCACGCTGCTGCCGTCAGGCTTCATGCGCCCCGAGCTCTGCCCGCTGATCGGCTGGAACTTGCCCGTACTGTGCCCGACCTTGGTGATGCGCTGGCTGGCGTGCGGGTCGCCGCCGAGGTTGAACTGGAACGGGCTGTTGGCGTCGGCGGCCGGGTTGTACTGCAGGTCGGCGGCGCCCTCGAGCACCTCGGTGATGTCGTCCACGACCTCGCGCGCGGTCTGGTAGCGGAAGTCGCGTTCCTTGCTCATCATCTTTTCGATGAAGTAGTGCATGTGCACGCTGATCTTGCCGCCCTTGAGGGTGTGCTGGTTCAGCCCTTCCATCACCTGCTTCGCCATCACCTCCATGCTGTCCTTGCCGGAAAACGGCAGCTCGCCGACGACCATGTGGTACAGCGTCGCGCCCAGGCTGTAGATATCGGCGCGGATGTCGAGGTCGGCCATGCCCTTGGCCTGCTCGGGCGAGATGTACTGGACGGTGCCGCAGGTTTCGTCCTCGTACTGCCCCGCGAGATCCTTGCGAATCATCGTCGCGAAGCCCAGGTCAACCAGCATCACGCGCCCGTCGCTGGCCCACATGATGTTGTCCGGCTTCACGTCGCGGTGGACCACGCCGCGTTCCTGCATGTACGCGAGCGCGCGTGCGGCCTCGGTGATCACGTAGATCGCCTTCTGCTCGTCGAACGGGCCGTCGCGGTCCAGCAGGTCCTGGATGCTGGGGCCGTCGATGTACTCCATGCTCATGAAGTAGAGCGGGTTTTCCTTGCCGGCCTTGCCGTATTCGTAGCCCTTGGCGATGCTCTCGCATTCGAATTCCTTGAGCAGCTTGCCCTCGCGGATGAAGCGCTCAACGAACTTGGCGTTCTTCGTGTGTTTCGGGAACAGGATTTTCAAGGCGCACTTGCGGTGCGAGGCCTTGTGCGTGGCCAGGAACACCGTGGCCATGCCGCCCTGGCCGATTTCCTTGTGTACGTCGAAGATCGAGATCCGGTTGGCGTCCTGCACGCTGACGTGGTCGCCGATGCCGGGCACGTCGACAGCGCCGCCGCCTAGGTTCGAGGCCTGTTCTTCGGTCAGGTACTTCTTCTTGAGCGCGATCTGCAGCAGGGGAAGGGTCATGCCCTTTTGTTCCTGCAACGCGGCCTGCAGGTCCATGCATTCCTGGACCTGTTCCTTCTGGATCAGCCCCTGCTTGACGGCAAGGGCCATGAGAAGCATTTCCTGCTTGTTCGCCATCTAGGCGCCGTCCGTTGATTCGTCGATCAGGATCTCGTCGCACATGCGGTGTACGCCGTTGATCACCAGGACCGTGATGAGCTCGCGCTCCATGTGGGGGAATTCGTCGACCGCATCCTTGATCTTCATGAGGCGGTCGCGGATTTCGGTCTCGAGGCCGTCGATTTTTCGGGACAGGTCGGGATGGTGCCGCTTGATCATCCGGACGCGGTCGAAAAGTTCTGTGACCATCCCCGGCGTCGGTCCCGCTTCGTGCTTCTGTTTGCCCTTCTTGGACTTATTGCTCATTTGGCATTCCGAACGAAGTATTCAGTGTACGACAATTGTCGTAACATGCGCGAAATAATTCGTGCTACCGCGTGATTGCCCAGAGCGTATCATGCAGGCGTCTCCACGTCGCCTGTGGAGAAGGGGTCTACAACCGAGGGAGATGTGAAATGAGTTACCGGGTGGTTAGCGCGTGCTGTCTTGCGTTGTGTCTGATTTTCGCCGGGGCCGGCATGATCCAGGCCCAGATGGGCGGGGACAACAACGGCGAAGACACCAAGAAGGAAGAGCCCAAGAAGGACGAGAAGAAGGGCGACGAAAAGAAAGACGACGCCAAGAAGGATGAGGAAAAGCCCCTCACCCACGAGGAGTTTGAGGACTTGATGGACGACATCAAGACCGCCTGGAACAAGCTCAAAATCAACGCCCGCAAGAAAATGGGCGACAAGGCCGCCGAGGCCGCCGACGAGATCGCCAAGCTGGCGCCCAAGATCCTGCGCTACGACGGCAAGGTCCTGGAAGGCGACGAAAAGGGCAAGAAGGCCCGCGACCAGAAGGACTTCAAGAAGTGGGTCGAAGAGCTGAAGAAACAAGCCGAGGACTACTCGAAGAACGCCAAGAAAAGCAAATGGGACAAGGCCGACGAGGCCAAGGACAAGATCAACGAAACCTGCGGCGACTGCCACGACAAGTACGAGCCCGACGACGACGATGACTAACGTCAGGGCGCTGTTTCACAGGCCGGGGACCATCCCCGGCCTGTTATATTTGTCATATGCCACGGGAAATTTGGTGGTCGCCGGGCAAGGAAGGCCGTAAGAAATCGAACGATTCGGGCCACTAATCGAAGTACCCTGAGGAACCAATCCATGCACAAACGACTGATCATATGCGGTATCGCGCTGCTGCTTTGCCTCGGCGCGAGCGGGCTCTCGATTGCGGCCCAGGACATGGGCGACGAGAAGCCGAAGGAAGAGCCCAAAAAAGAAGAACCCAAGAAGGAAGAGCCCAAGGGCGACGGCATCGAGCGCAAGGACGTGCCCGAGGACTTCGCGAAGCTCGAGGCGCCCGACCTGAAGGCACAGGAAACCATCGACGCCGGCAAGAAGACCTACGAGGGCAAGTGCGCCGGCTGCCACGGTGAGGCCGGGCAGTCCGACGGCAAGTACTCGGAAAAGCTGGACCCGAAGGCCACCAAGCTTGCCGATGCGGGTTTCCAGGAAGCCGTGACGGACCAGTACATCTTCTGGCGCATCAAGGAAGGCAAGGACGGCTACGCCGGCGAAGGCAAGTCGAAGATGAAGTCCTTCGGCAGCATGAAGGACGCCGAGGTCTGGGAACTGGTCGCCTTCGTGCGCTCGCTGGGCGCGCCCAAGGTTGAGATTCTCAGCGGCGACGAGTTCGAAGACCTGATGCGCGACTTCAAGAGCGCCAACAAGTCACTGCGCGGCGCCGGGCACGACAAGGAAGCGGCCACCAAGGCGGGCGAGAAGTTCAAGGAATTGGCCCCGAAGCTGGGTGGCTACGACGGCAACCACAATGGCAAGAAGGCCCGCGACGAGGCCGACTGGAAGAAGTTCGTCAAGGCGATGGAAGACGCCGCAAACGACTACACCACGGCAGCCAAGGCCGAGGAATGGGACAAGGCCGACGAGGCCTCCAAGAAGATCGGCGAATCGTGCGAATCGTGCCATGACGTGTACCGCAAGCGTCATCGCTAGAGTGGTTCGAAAGTGGGTGTCCACGAAGTCCGCGTGGCACAGGCAATCTTGCCTGTGGGGCTGAGCGACGCGAAGCCCGGCTCGTCGCTGCGATACCGCCGCGACCACAGACAGGATTGTCTGTGCCACGCGAGTGTTGCCTTTGAATAAGAACTCTGGATACGTTCCAGGTAAGACTGCGGGGCGGGTGCGAAAGCGCCCGCCCCGTTTTCATTTGCCGTCGGGCTGCCACTCGGCGGGTTTATCGAAGTGCTGCTTCGGCTTGCCGTCCGCCGGGAACTTCGCGCGACCCCATGCCAGCCACTCGGTCTGCATGCC